>NZ_JANXWG010000118.1 GCF_025351285.1 Novosphingobium sp. | reverse complement strand
GGCCGATACCTGTTGCTAAAATGCGCGGTTAGTCTCGCGCTCTTCTTCGCAGTGCTTCTTCCCTTTTTGTATTTGACGGGCTTCATCGCCAGTCTGATGCCAAAGGCGGCAGCGCCGGTTGCATTCGGCCTAATGGGCTTGGTGTGGATCGTCGGCATGGCGCTTGGCACACATCGGCTCACCGAAAAGCTGAGCAAACGCTGGAGCAAATAGTGTTCAAAAAGATCCTCATCGCCAACCGTGGCGAAATCGCGTGCCGGGTTATCAAGACGGCGCGGCGCATGGGCATCCAGACGGTCGCGGTCTATTCGGACGCTGACGCCCGCGCGCCGTTCGTGCGGATGGCGGACGAGGCGGTGCATATCGGCCCGTCGCCCGCGGCGCAGTCCTATCTCATCGCCGACAAGATCATCGCCGCCGACAAGCAGACCGGCGCCGAGGCGGTCCATCCGGGCTATGGTTTCCTGTCCGAACGCACCTCGTTTGCCGAGGCGCTTGCCGCCGAGGGGATCGAGTTCATCGGGCCGCCGGTCAACGCCATCGCCGCGATGGGCGACAAGATCGAATCGAAGAAGCTGGCGATGAAAGCCGGGGTCAATGTCGTGCCCGGCTTCGTCGGCGAGATCGAGGATACCGAACACGCGGTGCGCATCGCCGGCGAAATCGGCTATCCGGTGATGATGAAGGCCAGCGCCGGCGGCGGCGGCAAGGGCATGCGGCTGGCGCACAGCGAGCAGGACGTGCGCGAGGGCTTCGAGGCGACCAAGCGCGAAGGGCTGAACTCGTTCGGTGATGACCGCGTGTTCATCGAAAAGTTCATCCTCAACCCGCGTCACATCGAAATCCAGGTGCTGGGCGACAAGCACGGCACCATCCTTTACCTCAACGAGCGCGAATGCTCGATCCAGCGCCGCCACCAGAAAGTGGTCGAGGAAGCACCATCGCCGTTCGTCACCCCCAAGATGCGCAAGGCGATGGGCGAACAGTGCGTCGCCTTGGCGCAGGCGGTCGGTTACTATTCGGCGGGTACGGTCGAACTGATCGTCAGCGGCGCGGACCCGAGCGGCGAGAGCTTCTACTTCCTCGAAATGAACACCCGGCTCCAGGTCGAGCACCCGGTGACCGAAGCGATCACGGGCGTCGACCTGGTCGAACAGATGATCCGCGTCGCTTACGGCGAAAAGCTGGCGATGACGCAGGCCGACATCGGGATCGACGGCTGGGCGATCGAGAACCGCGTCTATGCGGAAGACCCCTATCGCGGCTTCCTGCCCAGCACCGGGCGACTGACGCGCTATCGCCCGCCGGTCGAGGGCTGGACCGATGATGGCGCCGAAAACGGCCGTCGCGGCGTAAGCGGAGTCCGCGTGGACGATGGCGTCTACGAGGGCGGCGAAGTGTCGATGTTCTACGATCCGATGATCGCCAAGCTGGTCACCTGGGGCAAGACCCGCGACGAAGCGGCCGACAAGCAGATTGCCGCGCTCGATGCCTTCGAGATCGAGGGGCTGGGCCACAACATCGACTTCGTCTCGGCAATCATGCAACACCCGCGCTTCCGTTCGGGCAACCTCACCACCGGCTTCATCGCCGAGGAATACCCCGAAGGCTTCCACGGCGCCGCGACTTCTGCGGCGTTGTTGCGCAATCTGGCGGCAATCGCCGGGTTCCTCGCCGCCGCACGGTCGGACCGGGCGCGCCGAGTGGATGGGCAATTGGGCGACGAACTTGATCCGCCGAGCGAATGGGTGGTGCGGATTGGTGAGGCCGAACACACCGTTGCATTGTCCGAGGAAGAGATCGTGGTCGATGACGAGCCGATCGACCTGGCGATGGAATACACGCCCGGTGATCGGTTGGTGACAGCGGACATCGGTGGCGAAACGCTGGCGGTCAAAGTCGCGCCCACCCGCACCGGTTTCCGGCTGACCACGCGCGGCGCGATCCACGATGTGCGCGTACTGCCCGCGCATGTCGCGCCGCTGACGAAGCACATGATTGCCAAAATCCCGCCCGATATGTCGCGCTACCTGATCTGCCCGATGCCCGGGTTGCTGGTCGCGCTCCACGTCAAGGTGGGTGACTCGGTCGAGGCCGGACAGCCGCTGGCGGTGGTCGAGGCGATGAAGATGGAGAACATCCTGCGCGCCGAAAAGTCGGCCAAAGTCAAGACGATCAACGCAACGGCGGGTGAAAGCCTGGCGGTCGACGCGATCATTCTCGAGCTGGAATAATGCACAAGCTGCCCGAAGCCGACGCGCCGCCGGCGGATACCATCGATTTCGGGCAGTTCCTCAGCGTCGATATCCGCGTGGGCACGGTGATCGAGGCCGAGGAATATCCCGAGGCGCGCAATCCCAGCCTCAAGCTGCGGATTGATTTCGGCCCGGCAATCGGCGTGAAAAAAAGCTGCGCGCAGATTGCCGCGCTGTACCGGCCCGAAGACCTCATCGGCCGGCAAGTGGCGGCGGTGGTCAACTTTCCGCCGCGTCAGATCGGCAAGTCGCTGTCCGAAGTGCTGACTTTGGGCTTTCCCGATGCGGAAGGGAGGGTTGTGCTGTTCGCGCCCGACCAGCCCGTGGCAAACGGAGCGCGGCTTTTCTAACCCGCCAGTTCTGCGTCGAGAAATGCCGCAACGTCATCGATGGCCACATCCTTTGCCAGAAATGTCTCGCCGATGCCGCGTAACAACAGGAAGCGCAGGGTGCCCGCATCCATCTTCTTGTCATGGAGCATGTGATCGGCAAGTTCGCGCCCGGTGCAGGCGAGGCCCAGCGCTGATAGCGACGCGGGCAACCCCGCCGCAGCGATATGCGCCGCCACGCGCCCTGCGTCCTGGCCGGCCATCAACCCGCGCCGCACCGAATAGCGCGCGGCCAGCACCATGCCGAGCGCCACAGCCTCGCCATGCAGCAGCCGATCCGAAAAGCCGGTTTCGGCCTCCAGCGCGTGGCCGAAGGTGTGGCCCAAGTTGAGCAGCGCACGGGTGCCGGTGGTTTCGCGCTCGTCCTCTGCCACGATGCGCGCCTTGGCGGCGACGCTGGTGGCTACCGCATGGGCGCGGGCTTCGGCATCGCCCACCAGCAGTTTTGCGCCATTCGCCTCGCACCACGAGAAGAATGCGGGATCGTCGATCAGGCCGTACTTTACCACTTCGGCATAGCCCGCGCGAACTTCGCGCAATGGCAGCGTGTCGAGCGCCAGTGGATCGGCCAGCACCAGCGCGGGCTGGTGGAACGCGCCGACCAGGTTTTTGCCCGCAGGCGTATTGATCGCGGTCTTGCCGCCCACGCTCGAATCGACTTGGGCCAGCAAGGTAGTCGGCATCTGGATGAAGCCGCAGCCGCGCTTGAGGATGGCGGCGGCGAACCCGGTCAGGTCGCCGATCACGCCGCCGCCCAGCGCCACGATGCGATCGTTGCGCTCGATGCCCTCGGCCAGCAGCCAGTCGGTCACGCGCGCCAGGATGTCCCAACTTTTGGTCGCTTCGCCGGGCGGGAGTATCAGCCAGTGGCTCTCGACACCCACCCTTTCGAACGAAGCTGCAACCGGTGCGCGCCAGTGCGCGGCCACGCGTTCGTCGGTCACCACCGCGATCGTCGGCTTGCGCAGCAGCGGGCGGCATTCCTCACCCGCACGGGCCAGCAGACCGGGCGCAATCCGCACTTCGTATGGTGCGCTGGCGATCGCGACGTTGATTACGATCCTGGAATCTGGTCCGGAATTTACAGCCATGCGTCGATCGCCTTGAGAATGGAGAGCGCGGTGTGCAAGTGCGGAGCCTGCGCGCTGGTCACGTGGAGCGGGGCATGCGCATATGCGGGCGCGCGGTCCTCTCGCAATCTGGCAAGAATCTCGCGCGGGTTGCCGTTGCGCAGCAGCGGGCGGTTGCCCTTGCGCCCGACGCGTTCGACCAAGGTATCGACATCGCTGTCGAGCCACACCGCGATTCCGGCATCGAGGATCAGCGCGCGCGTGGCTGCATCGCAGAAGGCGCCGCCGCCCGTTGCCACAATCTTGCCGCCGAGCCCTGGGTGAATTTGCGGTATCATCGTCGTGCTGCGCCCCAACAGCCGCGCGATCACCCGGCGTTCGCCATCGCGGAAATAGGGTTCGCCGTAAGTGTCGAAGATTTCGGGGATGGTCATCTGCGCGGCGCGCTCGATCTCGTCGTCGGCGTCGACGAACGGCAAGCCCAGCATGTTCGCCAGCTTGCGCCCGACGGTGGATTTGCCGGTGCCCATCATGCCCACCAGCACCACTGGCCGGTCGATCCGGCGCGCGATCCGGCCAATCTCGGCGGCGGTCAGCGTGGGCGTGTCGAGTTCCATTGCGGGCTCGCGTATAATTGCGCTAGGGCGCAGCGCAAGCGTCCGCGGGTTTGGCGCAGTGGCAACTGGGTACGGGATCGCATGTTTACGGGATCGCATATTTACAGGATCTCTGGGCGCATGAGCAGGGTTACGCTTCTGGCCGGGCGGCGAAAGTGGCTGCTGGCGCTGGCGCTGGCGGGTGTTTCTGGCGCGGTGATCGCGCAGAAATCGCCCGAATCGTTGCTGCCTCCGGGTTTCGACGCTCCGGTTGAGCCAGCCCCGGCTGCGCGCCAGAAGGAAGGTTCCCCGGCAAGTGATACAACCAAGTCACAAGGCGGCGGTGTCTTACCGTCGGCTGCGGGCGGTGCTGCGGGACCAAGAACGCAGGGCCCAGCAGCGCCAGGCCTGACGGCGGCCGGAGCCGCTGCGGGTGGCTTGAGCGATGAGGAACTGCTCAATTCCATCGATCCTGGCCTGATCAAGCAGCTCGAACAGGCCTCGCGTCCGAAGTACGATATCCCGCCGGCCGACAGCCGCAGCCTTGCGCTGGTGGGCGCACTCGACCAGGCCGATGGCGGATTTTCGGCGCAGTCTACACGCAACCTTGGTGGCGATTACGTCTCGGCGCTGCTGACCCGGTTCAAGGGCCCGCTGGTTTCGCGCTGGGGCCAGATCCTGATGCGCCGCGCGCTGGTCAGCCGGCTGGCGACACCGGTGGGCATGAACGGAGCGGACTGGGCAGCATACCGCGCGCAAGTGCTGCTGCGGATGGGTGAGGCTGACGCAGCGCGGCTGATGGTCAGCCAGGTCGACAACGCCAATTACACCCCCGGTCTTGAAGACGCGGCGATGAACAGCTTCCTCGCCACGGCCGATCCGGTGGGCTTGTGCCCGATCGCGCAATTGACCGCGGCCGAGCGGACCGGCTGGCAATGGGACATGACTCACGCGATCTGCGCGGCGTTTACCCACAGCGACGCCAATGCGATGGGGCGGCTCGACCGGGTAAAAAGCGATGATGGTTCGGGCCGGATCGATTCGCTGCTGGCACAGAAATTTGCCGGCGCGGTGGCGGTCAAGCGGCGCGCGGTGAAGATCGAGTGGGACAAGGTCGATACCATGACCCCGTGGCGGTTCGGCTTTTCGCTGGCCTCGGGGCTGGAACCGCCGGCCGAACTGGTCGACAAGACCGGCGGGGCCAACTCCGGGCTGTTCCGTCTGTTCGAAGCGCGCGCGCCGATGTTGCCGCTGGCCACGCGCGCGGCTGCGGCCGATCGGGCCGGCGCGCGGGGCGTGCTGTCGGCATCGGCGATGGTCGATCTTTACGGGCAGATCCTGGCCGAGGGTGATCCCAAGGACCAGTGGACCAAGCTCGCAACCACGCTGCGCACCGCTTACACCGGCGCAGCTCCGGCGGATCGGTTGGCGGCGATCAAGACGCTGTGGGGTGATGATACCGATGCCGAACGCGCGTGGTCGCGCCACGTGCTCACCGCTTATGCCGCCGCACGCATCCAGCCTACTGATGCCATGGCGGATGATGCCGCCGGGCTGATCGGTGCGATGCTGAGCGCGGGGCTCGATGCCAACGCGATGCAATGGGCCGGGCACGTTGCGCGCGGATCACAGGCCTGGGGCACGCTTGCGCTGGCCGCACCGAACTGGAGCGGAAACGGCATCGGCGATGCACTCTCGACGTATTACGGCAAGGACCAGAGCGCTGAAGTTCTGCGCTCGAAATTCCTGCTGGCAGGGCTGATGGGGCTGGACCGCGTGACCGGTTCGGAGGCGACCAGCTTTGCCGGGAAGCTGTCGGTCAACATGGGGCGCCGCAACCGCTGGACCGATGCGATCGATGCCGCTGCTGCCTCGGGCAACCAGACATTGGTGGCCTTGCTCGCCGGCTTTGGCATGCAAGGTGCCGGCTGGGGCAAGATGACGCCGGTTCATTTGTTTCACATCGTCGGTGCGCTGCACCGCGTAGGGCTCGATTCCGAAGCGCGGATGATCGCGGCCGAGGCGGTTTCGCGCGTGTGATTGCTCGGGCAGGAGAACCGCCGGAAGCGGCGTTCCTTGACATGCTGGCGGCTGAACGTGGCGCAGCGGCCAATACGCTGATGGCCTACACACGCGATCTGGCCGGCGCGCGCGAAGCGATCGGTGATCTCGCTTCGGCCGATCGTGCTGCGCTCGCCTCGCTGGCTGATACGTGGTCGGGGCTGGCGCCATCGAGCCTGGCGCGCAAATGTTCGGCGCTGCGGCAATTCTACGGTTTTCTGGTCGAGGAGGGGCTGCGCGACGACGACCCTTCGCCCGCGCTGCCACGCCCGCAGACGCGGCGGCCTTTGCCGCGCTTGCTCGATCACCGCGAAGTGGGGTTGCTGCTGGCACAGGCCGAAACCGAGGCGGAAACGCTGGGGCCGACCGGCGCGCGGATGCTGGCGCTGCTCGAACTGCTGTATGGTTCGGGCTTGCGCGCCACCGAACTGGTTTCGCTTCCGCTCAATGCCGTCCCGCGCGATGCGCCGTTCCTGACAATCGTTGGCAAGGGCGGCCAGCAGCGGCTGGTGCCTGTCAGCACGCGCGCGCGCCACGCGCTGACCGCATGGCTGGCGGTGCGTCCAGGCGGCGGCAAGCATGTGTTTCCGGCGCGTGTCGGCACGAAATCGACAACGCACCTCAGCCGGGTGCGGTTGTTCCAGTTGTTGCGCGAGCTGGCGTTGCGCGCAGGGCTCGATCCCGCCAAAGTCAGCCCGCACGTGTTGCGCCATGCCTTTGCCACGCATCTGCTGGAGGGGGGGGCGGATTTGCGCGTGCTTCAGATGCTGCTCGGCCACGCCGACATCGCCACCACGCAGATCTACACGCATGTCGACTCGGCGCGGCTGGTCGCGCTGGTGAATGCCAGGCATCCGTTGGCCGGCACACACACCCGAGGGTCGGCCATTGACCCCGCAAGCAGCGCGGCTTAGCGCAACGCCGATGATTTCCTATCTTGAATTCGAAAAGCCCGTAGCCGCGCTCGAAGCGCGCATCGCCGAGTTGCGCGCCACAGCGCAAGCCGGAGACCTGGACCTGAGCGGCGAAATCGCCAAGCTCCAGGCCAAGTCCGCCGAACTGCTGACGCAGACTTACCGGGCGCTGACGCCCTGGCAAAAGACGCAAGTGGCACGGCATCCGTCGCGGCCGCACTTCCATGACTACATCGCCCGCATGTTCACCGATTTCATGCCGCTGGGCGGGGATCGTGCGTTCGGAGAAGATCAGGCGATCATCGGCGGCCCGGCGAAGCTGTTCGGGCGGCGGGTGATGGTGATCGGCCATGAAAAGGGCAACGACACGCAAAGCCGCCTGCGCCACAACTTCGGCATGGGCAAGCCCGAAGGCTATCGCAAGGCCGTGCGCCTGATGGACCTGGCCGGGCGATTCGGCCTTCCCGTGGTGACGCTGGTCGATACGTCGGGCGCGTTTCCGGGCGTCGAGGCCGAGGAACGCGGCCAGGCCGAAGCGATCGCGCGGTCGACCGAAACGTGCCTGGGCCTGCCGGTGCCGATGGTGGCGGTGATCGTGGGCGAGGGCGGTTCGGGCGGCGCGGTGGCGCTGGCCAGCGCCGAACGCGTACTGATGCTGGAACACGCGGTCTATGCGGTGATTTCGCCCGAAGGCTGCGCCTCGATCCTGTGGCGCACCTCGGACAAGGCCGCTGAAGCGGCCGAAGCGATGAAAGTCACGGCGCAGGATTTGTTGGGGCTTGGTGTGATCGATCGGATCGTGCCCGAACCGATGGGCGGAGCGCACCGCGATCCTGCGGCTGCGGCGGCATCGCTGGCGCAAGTGCTCAGCGAAGAACTCGAGACTTTGTCGGCCAAATCGCCCGAAACCCTGCGCAAGCTGCGCGCCGAACGGTTTCTCGCAATCGGGGCTTGATCGGGGGCGGGGCTTGATCGGGGGCGGGGCTCGGTCGAGTCTGGGGCGCCCCAAAGAAACCCTTGGCTTTTCTTAAACAAAAAAGGGCGGGGACCAAGGTCCCCGCCCAATTCTTGCGCTTCGAAAAGCGCGGGTAGATTAAGCAGACGCGGTGGTGTTCGCGGTGTTCATCTTGCCCGAAACGGTGTTGAAGGTGTTGGTCAGCGAGTTGCCGAGCGAACCCATTGCGGTGATCGCGGCAACCGCGATGAGAGCGGCAATCAGGCCGTACTCGATTGCAGTGGCGCCTTCGTTGTCGCTGAGCAGGTCACGGAAAAACTTCATGGGTAGTCTCCTGAATTGGTTGGCAGTCGTCTTCTTTCCCGGCCCCCCGGCGACAGATCGTCGGCGGACAATCATCGATTTATGGGCAAATTACTAAGGGCTGGTTAAAGCGTTCGTGGTCGTGTTGTTGACGGTCAAATAAAGGCTCTGCATGCCATTGCCGACCCGGGCGAGCGCGAGCGACATGCCGAGCGCGATCATCGCGATGATGAGGCCATATTCCATGGCCGATGCGCCGGTGGAATCGCGCAGCAATTTTTGCCAAAACCGGTACATCGCGTTTCCTGGATCCTGTTTCATGCCATCGAATAAACCTACTGTCGTTAACGAATCTGTAAAAACCGATGGGTGGAAGGACCGTACGAAACGGCCACTGATCGTGGTTGCAGCGGCGCTGACCGACGCGGCCGGACGCATCCTTTTGCAGATGCGGCGAAAAGGCACCGATCACGCAGGGCTTTGGGAATTTCCCGGGGGCAAGATCGAGCCGGGCGAACATCCGCAATCCGCGCTTGTGCGCGAAATTTACGAAGAGCTTGGCGTGGTTCTTGGCGAATCGACGCTGACGCCTTTGGGCTTTGCTGCTTCGGACGGCACCGCCGCTCGGCCGATCCTCTTGTTGCTTTATCAATGCCGTGAATGGTCGGGCGAGCCTCGCTGCCTCGATGCCGAGGCAATTGCGTGGGTGGCGCCGCAGGACTTTGCCGGCCTTGCGATGCCCCCGCTCGACATCGATCTGGCGCGCAATGCACTTGGGCTCACGATGTGACTTGCCAAGCCTGAAATCGCCTCCTATGTGCGCCTCTCCCAAGCGCCCGTAGCTCAGCTGGATAGAGCATCAGACTACGAATCTGAGGGTCGGACGTTCGAATCGTTCCGGGCGCACCATTCTTTCCAATGGTTTGGGATAATCAGGGCGGCGCCGAGAGGTTGCCGCCCTTTTTCCTGTCATCACCGGACAAACATGGGGCACGCCAGACCAGGGGATGACCCACTTGCCAGCAGCAGCGGATCGCCTACGATCGCGCGGATGACCGAACAGAACCAGCCATCCGCAACACTCGGCGGGCATCCTAAAGCGTTATATTTTCTCGCCTTTACAGAGCTTTGGGAACGGTTTTCATTCTACGGGATGACCTCGCTGCTCGCGCTCTACATGGTCAAGCAGTTGTTGTTGCCAGGTCATGCAGAGCACGTTGCCGGGCTGCTAAGCCTGCGCCACTTGTTCGAAGCGCGCGCGCCGATGACGAACCTGGCCTTTGCCGCGATGATTTACGGTTGGTATTCGGGGCTGGTCTATTTCACGCCGATCGCGGGCGGCTGGATCGCCGATCGGGTGCTGGGGGCCAATCGCACCGTGATCCTGGGCGCGCTGCTGATGGGCGCGGGGCATCTGGCGATGTCGTTCGATTTCAGCTTCCTGGTTGCGCTGTTGCTGCTGATCCTGGGTTCGGGCTGCCTCAAGGGCAATATTTCGGCGCAAGTCGGCTCACTCTATCCCGCAGAAGCCGAATCGCTGCGTTCTCGCGGGTTCACGATCTTTTCGACCGGGATCAACATCGGTGCCGTCGCCGGACCGCTGGTGACCGGAACCGTGGCCGCGATCTATGGCTGGCACACCGGGTTCGGTGTGGCGGCAGTCCTGATGCTGGTGGCGCTCGTGACCTACCTGTTCGGGCAGCGCTATCTTCCGCCCAGCCGACCGCTGGGTGAACGCCGCGAGCGCCGCGCTGCGCTCACCGCGGCCGAACGCCGGCGGATATGGGTGCTGTTCGCGGTGATAGCGCTGACCATCCCGGCTGAAATCGCCTATCCGATGGTGTGGAGCCTGGGGATCATCTGGGTCGATCAGCAGGTCAACCTGGCCAGTGCCTTGGGCACCGTTCCGGCGAGCTGGTTCAATTCGGTCGATTCGTTCGGCAGCATCCTGGCGGCGCCGGTTCTGCTCGTGCTGTGGCGGTGGCAGGCGGGGCGCGGAAGCGAGCCGAACAGCTTGGGCAAGATCGCCATCGGGATGGTGCTGATCAGCCTTGCGGCGCTGGTGCTTGCGGCGGGCAGCGCGCTGGCCCCTGCGCCGGGCAGGGTTGCCGTGGCTTGGGCGCTCGGTGGGTTTTTGGCGATGGGGCTGGCGTGGATGTACTACTGGCCAACGCTGCTGGCGCTGGTGAGCAAATCGGCGCCGCGATCGGTCACGGGCGCGATGATGGGTGCGGCGTTCCTGTCGCCGTTCATCGCGCACACCATGGCCGGATGGGTCGGCAGCTTCTACGACCAGATGAGCCCGGCGACCTTCTGGACGATGGATGCCGGCATCGCCGCGCTGGGCGCTGCCCTGATGTTCGCGCTGCGCGGCCGGCTTGGGCGCGTTCTCGATGAACCGCTGGCAGTGGCTGCTGGGCGTTCGTAATCGATCGGCGCGCCGACATGACGCAACCCGCCCGAGGTGAAGCAACGCTGCACCGCACGCTCGACTGGAAGGGCGCGTTCTGGGCGTCGAGCGGGGTGCCGGCGGGCGTGTTGCTGACGATGGGCGGCATCGCCTCGGTGATCGGCCAGCCGAGCTGGGTGGTGTGGATCGCATCGATCCTGATGGGGTTCATGCAGTCGTTCGTCTATGCCGAGATCGCCGGGCTCTATCCGCACAAGTCGGGCGGCGCCTCGGTCTATGGCGCGGCTGCGTGGCTGCCTTATAGCAAGTTCGTCGCGCCGATTTCGGTGTGGTGCAACTGGCTGGCGTGGTCGCCGGTGCTGACACTGGGAACGAGCCTTGGCGCGGGCTATGTCATGGCCAGCCTGTTCGCGCCCGACGCCGCGATCAATCACTGGCAGATCCCGCTGATGGACCTCGGCTTCATCCGCACCGGGCTGACCTTGCGGATCAATGTCGTCTCGATCATCGCGGCGGGGTTCCTGCTGGTCACGTTCGCGCTCCAGCATCACGGCGCGGCGCGTGCAGCCTATGCGCAGAAGCTGATCGGAGTGGTCTGCCTGGCGCCGCTGATCCTGGTCGGGCTGGTGCCGCTGCTGACAGGCGATCTGCCGACCAACCACCTGTTCCCGCTGCTGCCACTGGTCCGCGATGCCGCCGGCCATGCCCATTTCGGCACGTGGGACGCGTTCGGGCTGACGCTGCTCATGGGCGCGATGTTCGGCGCGGCCTGGTCGACGTACGGCTTCGAGACCGCGGTCTGCTACACGCGCGAATTCCGCAATCCGGCGCGTGATACCCCGCGCGCGATCGTCGCCTCGGGGCTGCTGTGCATCGTGATCTTCACGCTCGTGCCGCTGGCGTTCCAGGCCTCGCTCGGTCTCGACGGGCTGCTCGATCCGCGCATCTATGATGGCTCGGGCGTGGCGCTGGCGCTGGCGCATATCGTGGGGGGCGGGGTGATCGTGACCAACGTGTTCGTCGCCACGCTGATCCTGGCGCTGCTGCTGATCGTGATGACATCGATGATGGGTTCATCGCGGACGCTTTACCAAGCCTCGGTCGATGGCTGGCTGCCGCGCTACCTGTCGCGGGTCAACGGCCACGGGGCGCCGACCGCGGCGATGTGGACCGATCTTGGCTTCAATCTCGTGCTGCTGCTGGCTTCGGACTATTTCGCGGTGCTGATGATTTCCAACGTCTGCTACCTGCTGTTCAACTTCCTCAACCTGCAGGCGGGGTGGATTCACCGGATCGACCGTCCGAACCTCGATCGGCCATTCCGCTGCCCGACTTGGCTGCTGGTGCTGGGTGCGGCGTTCGGTTTCGTCAACATGGCGTTTCTGGGGGCCGGTGCCGACGTGTGGGGCCCCGGGACCTTGCGCAACGGGTTGATTGCGAGCCTGCTGATCGTGCCGGTCTTCCTGTTCCGCCACTACGTCCAGGACAAGGGGCGCTTTCCGGGCGAAGGGGTTGAAGTCCATGATGGCGAACGCCGCGCCGGCTGGTGGCCGTGGGTGGCGCTGGCCGGCTGCGTTTGCGTGATCGCCGCGAGCCACGCGATGGCGCGACTGGCGGCGGTTTGACGAGGTGTCGTCAAAGCGACACAGGATCGCGTCATCACCCGGCATATTAGCCATTCTAATTGCGACTTTTAGATGTTGTGACCGACTCGCAACATTATTTACCAATCGGGCAAATTTGCTGAATTGCGTGATCCCGCAAGGCAGGACAGCCTTGACGATGAGCAGCGGAAGCCAATAAGCATCCGCGCATCAGGGGTAAAAATGGGGGGACGTCTAGTGAACGCCAAGTGGATTTCGTCATCGGCGATTGTTGCGATCGCGGTGCTTGGGGCAGGTGCGACACCCGCTTTTGCGCAGGCTGCTCCCCAGGCGTCTGCTCCGCAGGCGGCTGACGATCAGTCGAGCGACCGGGGTGTTGGCCAGATCATCGTGACCGCGACCCGCCGCGACCAGTCGCTGCAGGACGTGCCGCTGACCATCCAGGCTTTCAGCACCGATACGCTCAGCAAGCTCAACATCACCACCTTCAACGATTTGTTGAAATACACGCCGAACGTCACTTTCGCCAACAACGGGCCGGGCGCGGGCGCGATCTTCATGCGCGGGCTGTCGGCAGGTTTTGCCGGCGAACAAGGGGCCGGCACGATCGGCGGCTTCCCCAACGTCGCGATCTATCTCGATGACCAGTCGATGCAATTCCCGGCGCACAACGCCGATGTCTATGTGGCTGATATCGAGCGTGTCGAAGTGCTCGAAGGGCCGCAAGGGACACTGTTCGGCGGCGGCGCCCAGGCCGGCGTGGTGCGTTACATCACCAACAAGCCAAAGTACGACAAGTTCGAAGGCAGGCTCGAAGGCAGCTTCGGCGGCACCGTTGGCGGCGCGGTAAATGGCGCGTTCAATGCCATGGTCAATGTGCCGATCATTCAGGATAAGTTGGCGATCCGCGCGGTGATCTACACCGATCATCACGGCGGCTACATCGACAACAAGGCTTCGACCTTCACGCGCCTGCCAAGCGACCTTGGTTCCTATTATCTGGCGTATAAGGGCAACGGCAACAAGTTGACGCCCGACCAGCAATCCAACGCTGGCCAGTACAACAACGCATCGCAGATCCAGGACAATTTCAACCCGGTGGACTACGCGGGTGGACGCGTTGAAGTCGGCTTCAAGATTGCGCCCGATTGGGACCTGCTGGTTGCTGAATCCTATCAGAGCCTGGATACCAAGGGCACCTTTGCAACACAGTCCTATACGTTCGACTATGCTCCGCTCACGGGTCTGTCATCGACGCTGTTTCAGCCGCAGTACAGCAAGGACGATTACACAAACACTTCGTGGACGGTTAACGGCAAGATTGGCGATTTCAAGTTAATCTACACCGGCGCCTACTTGACCCGCCACATTTCCTTGCAGGGTGATTATACCAACTACGCACGCTCGACATATGGCATTTTCTATCAGTGCACCGGAGGCGCGAACTATTACTTCAACGCCGGCGCGGCGCCATTCTGTTATTCGCCTTCAAGCTTCTGGAAGGACCGGATCCGCACCACGCACGAAAGCCATGAATTCCGCGTTTCCTCGCCCGATAGTGGTCGATTCCGCGTAATTGCCGGCGCTTACTACGAATCGTTCAAAATCCAGGACAACCAGGATTGGTCGTACTCGAGCATTCCTTCGTGCAACCCATCCTTGACGGCAGCGGCTATCAAGGCGGCCGGCACAGTGTGCCTTGCCCAGGTTGCGCCCAACCCCGCCGCCACGCTCAACGTTCCGGGGCCCCGCGCGCCAGGCGTTTCCTTCGGTGAAGATGTCCAGCGCGGTTACAAGCAGTATGCGGCGTTCGGTTCGGTCGATTTCGATCTCTTCCACAACCTGACGATCACCGCCGGCACGCGGTATTACAACTACAAAGAGTACGAGACCGGCTCGGTCTATTCCTCGTTCAGCGCATCGTGCTACCAGGCACCCGTGTGCGCAACGGGCTCGAACCTCGACGCGCTTGGCTTGAAGGCCACGTTCCACGGCTTCAAGAGCAAGGGCGTGATCACGTGGAAGCCGCAAGAGCACACGATGATCTACGGCTTGTTCAGCCAGGGTTTCCGTCCAGGCGGCTTCAACCGCGGGCCTTCATCGCGGGTTTCGGATCCGGTGGCACCGCATGCCAAGCAGTTGCTGGTTTCGGCCGCTTATGCGCCCGACACGTTGACCAACTGGGAAGTGGGTGTGAAGACCGATCTGTTCGATCGGAAGATGACCTTCAACGCGTCGGCCTACTACATGGTCTGGCAGAACACGCAGGTCGGCTTCTTCAACCCCGCTGCCGGCTTCGGCAACACCGCGTTTGCAACCAATGGCCCTAACTATCACATCAAGGGCGCCGAAGTGCAGATCGTGGCGCGGCCATCTTCCGGGCTCACGATCCAGGGTTCGGCGACTTACAACGACTCAAGGCAGTCGAATTCGCCGTGCTTCATCGCGAACAACCCCGGCGTTTCGAGCTTTGGCAAGTGCATCACGCAAGTCTTTGTCGGCGGTGTGGTGAAATCGGTGCAGAGCCCGTTCGGCAACGTCGGCGATGTCACGCCGTTCAGTCCGCATTTCCAGGGCAACATCCGCGGTCGCTATGAATGGGCGGGCAAAGCGGACATGAACTGGTTCGTGGCAGGCGGTGTGTCGTACACCAGCGCAATGTTCAACGAACCCGCGACTTACCCGTCGGGTGATGTTGCGGGCAATGGAAGTGTGCTCGGCCCCAACGGCATCATCGTGCCCGGCACTACGGTGCTGCGCTACAAGATGCCTGGCTATGCGCTGCTCGATGCGCAGATCGGCTTCAGCCGTGACAACTGGACCGTGACGTTGTTCGGCGACAACATCACCAACAGTCACGCCTCGACGTTCACCAATTCGTCGCAGTTCATCAAGACCTCGACGATCGTTCGTCCCATGACTTACGGCATCAAGATCAGCACCAAGATCTGATCGCATGCCGATGACCAGACAGGCGGGGGTGGTGCTACTGGTGCCACCCCTTGCTTTATTGACGGCACCGCTATTGTGACTGGCGTGCGGCGATTACCGACAGAACGGGGCGTAATGGCCACGCAAACCGACTTGCCGATTTCGAACCATTCCCGGCCTTCACCACTATCCGCTGCTTCACCGGCGGCAGATATCCGCAGTTTGCGCGTGCTTCAGGCCAATGACGATCATGCTGGTGCGGTTGCGGGTGCAAACCGTTTGCTCGAGGCGCATCCTGACGATCGCGACCTGTTGCTGATCGCAGCACATTCGCTGCGCATGATGAAGCAGACCGACGCGGCGTTGGCCATGCTCGAGCGGTTGGCCGGTCACCATCCGCGCTTCAGCCAGTTGTTCCTCGAACGGGGGCTGTGCCATGTCGCGCAGCGTGATGCGCCCGCTGCCATTGCCGATCTGCGCACGGCTGTGACGATCAATCCTGCCCTGGCCATGGGCTGGCGCATGCTCGATGGGCTGTTCAGGATGACGGGCGATACCGCTGGCGCCGATCTTGCCGCGAAGCATTGCGCGCATCTCGCCAGCCTGCCGCCGTCGATCGTTCAGGCCAAAATGCTCTTCGCTGAAGGAGAGGCCGACCATGCCGAAACGCTGATCCGCCGGTTCCTGCTTGATGCCGGGGATCATCCCGAAGCGATGCGGCTACTCGCGCAGATCGGCCACATGCGCAATGTGCTCGATGATGCCGAAACGCTCTATGCGGGCGTGCTGGCGATGGTGCCCGATCACCACGAGGCGCGGGCTGAATACGTCCAGGTGTTGATCGCGCGCCACAAGTTTCCGCAGGCCGGCGCCGAACTCGCGCCGCTGCTCGAACGCGATCCTGCCAATCATGCCCACCGCATCCAGGCAGCAACGATCCGGGTCGGTCTGGGCGATTTCGAGGGGGTGATCCCGGCTTATCGCGAGATGCTGCGCGAAACACCCGGCGATGGCCCTGAAGCGCGGGTCCATCGCGCCGATCTCAACTTGTGGCTCGGCCACGCGCTCAAGACCGAGGGACGGACCGACGAGGCGATCGAAGCCTACCTCGCCGCGACGGCCGACCGACCCGATTTCGGTGACGCGTGGTGGAGCCTTGCCAACCTGAAGACCTATCGCTTCGCGTCCGAATCCATCGCGGTGATGCGCCAGCAACTGGGCGAACCCGCGACCACGGAGTTCGACCGGATCCATATCGCGTTCGCCCTGGGCAAGTCGCTCGAGGACAACTGCGATTATGCCGGATCATGGGCCGCCTACGAGCAGGGCAACGCCATGCACCGCGCAAGCAACGGGTACATTCCCGATGTTTTCGAGACGAACACGCGCGAGCAGAAGCGCGTGTGCACGCCCGCGTTTTTCGCCGAACGGGCCGGTTGGGGCCTCGACGACCCGGCGCCGATCTTCGTGCTCGGCCTGCCGCGTTCGGGATCGACGCTGATCGAGCAGATCCTCGCTTCGCACAGCATGGTCGAGGGCACGCAGGAATTGCCCGATATCCAGCGTATCGTGCACGAATTGCAGGGCCGCGAAATCAATTTCGACAAGCCGCGCTATCCTGGTGTGCTGCCCGAAGTCGATGCGGCCACCTTCCGCCGCTTCGGCGAGCAGTACATTGCCGATACCATGCCCAACCGGATTTTGGGACGCCCTTGTTTCATCGACAAGATGCCCAACAATTTCAGGCATGTGGGGCTGATCCATCTGATCCTGCCGAACGCCCGGATCATCGATGCGCGGCGCGGGGCGATGTCGTGCTGCTTCAGCAACTTCAAGCAACTGTTCGCGCAAGGGCAGGAGTTCACTTACGGCATCGAAGATATTGCGCGCTATTACCGCACTTATGTCGATCTGATGGACCACTGGGACGCGGTGCTGCCCGGACGGGTGCTGCGCGTACAGCATGAACATGTGGTCAACGATCTGGAAGGCAGCGTTCGCCGCATTCTGGATTATTGCGGACTTGCCTTCGAACCGGCTTGCCTGGAATTTCACAAGACCAGGCGCAGCGTGCGCACACCGAGTTCCGAACAGGTTCGCCAGCCCATCTTCCGCGAAGGGCTGGATCAGTGGAAAAACTTCTCGCCCTACCTCGATCGCTTGCGCGAAGCCCTTGGCCCCGATCTGGCCGTAAGTTGAAGGAAACCACGATGGCCACCGCAGCAGCAACCGGACCGATCGGCGACGAGACGGCCATTCCGTTCTGGCAGCGCTGGTACGTGCTGTTGATCATGATGCTGGTCTACACGATCAGCATTGCCGATCGCTATGTGCTGTCGACTCTGCTCGCGCCGATCAGTCGCGAACTGCACTTGTCGGACAAGGGCGCGGCATCGCTGGGGATTCCGCTGGCGCTGTTCTACGTGACTATGGGCATTCCGCTGTCGTGGCTGGGCGATCGCACCAACCGCCGCAACTTGCTCGCCGGGGTGGTGGCGGTGTGGTCACTGATGACCACGCTGTGCGGTTTCACCCGCGGCTATGCCGATTTGCTGCTGGCGCGGATCGGTGTGGGCATCGGCGAGGCGGGCGGTACCCCGGCGTGCAATTCGATCATCGCAGATTATTTCCCGGTCGATCGCCGCTCGATGGCGATGACGGTGTTTTGCCTGGGCGCGCCGATCGGCGCCTGGCTCGGTTCGGACATTGCCGGTGCGATTTCGGCTACACATGGCTGGCGCGCGGCATTCCTGGTGCTGGGCGCACCGGGGATCATCCTCGCGCTCGTCATCCTGTTCACGATCAAGGAGCCCAAGCGCGGGCGGCTCGATGGCGTGGTCGATGAAGCAGCGCCCTCGGTTGTCGAGACGGTGCGCTTCCTGTGGTCGCAAAAATCGGCGGTCCACGCGATCATGGGGTCGGGGCTTTCGGCTTTCTGGGGCTGGGGGCTGATGTGGTTCACGCCGCTGTTCATCCAGCGGACTTATGGCCTGGACGAAGGCGCGTCGGGCTCGCTGCTGGGCCAGATCTACTTGTGGGCCGGGATCGGCGCCTCGTTGTTGACCGCATGGGTGGTGGGGCGGCCGGCTTACACCAATCCGCGCAAGATCTCGCGGCTGCTGGCGGTGGTGACGGCGATCGCGACGGTGCCGTCGTTCATCGCGTACTACACGCACGATCTGGCGGTAGCGCACCTGATGTGGTGGCTGTTCATCCCCGCGATCTATTTTTACATAGGACCGGCCTTCGCGCTGTGCCAGAATCTGGCCACCTGCAAGATGCGCGCGATGACGATCGCGATCTCGCTGCTGCTCGCCAATCTGCTCAACCTGATCGTCGCGCCGGGCATGGTCGGCATCCTGAGCGACTACTTCGCCGGCCCGCACCCAGCGGATGCCGCCTCGCTGCGGCTGGCCCAATTGTGCCTGGCGCCGACCGGGTTGTGGGCGGCCTGGCACTACTGGCGCGCCGAAAAGTATATTGTCGAAGATCAGAAGCGAGCAGTCGGATATGTCTGAGCATGCGTTGAAATCCTATATCTCCGGGCGCTGGGTCGCGCCGCTGACGTCGGTCGCCACGTTCGAGGCGATCAATCCCGCCACCGAAGAACGCGCCGCGCTGGTCGGCTTGTGCGGTGCGGACGATGTCGATGCGGCGGTGGCGGCGGCGCGAGCAGCGTTCCCGACATATGCCGCATTGTCGCTCGATGAACGGATCGCGCTGGTCGAACGGCTCATCGCGGTGTTCGAACGGCGTTACCCTGAAATGGTCGCAGCGATCTCGACCGAGATGGGCGCGCCATACGACCTGTCGTTCAATTCGCAGGCGGGTTGCGGGCAGGGGCATCTGGGCGAAGCCGTCCGTGCTGCGCGCGCGATGGAGTGGGGCCGGCCGATCGGCACCACCGGCCGGCTGGTGCACGAACCGATCGGGGTGTGCGTGCTGATAACCCCGTGGAACTGGCCGATCAACCAGCTTGCCGCCAAGATCGGCCCGGCGCTGGTAACGGGCTGCACCGTGGTGCTCAAACCCAGCGAACTGGCGCCGCTGTCCGCGCAACTGTTCGCCGAATTCATCGACGAGGCGGGGTTCCCTGCGGGCGTGTTCAACATGGTCCACGGCACCGGGCCCACGATCGGCGATGCACTGACCAGCCATCCCCAGGTCGATATGGTCAGCTTCACGGGATCGACACGCGCGGGCATCCAGGTGGCGAAATCCGCTGCCGATACGGTCAAGCGCGTCAGCCAGGAACTGGGCGGCAAGTCGGCCAACATCGTGTTTGCCGATGCCGGGATCGATACAGCAGTCACGCGCGGGGTGCAGCATTGCTTCCGCAACACCGGCCAATCGTGCAACGCGCCCACGCGGATGCTGGTCGAGGCTTCGGCTTATGACGAGGCGGTGGCGGTGGCCGCGCGCGTTGCAGCAGAAGTAACGCTGGGTGATCCGGCGGAGAAGGGGCCGCATATCGGCCCGGTCGTCAGCAAGGTACAGTACGACAAGATCCAGCACCTGATCGAGGTAGGGATCGACGAGGGTGCGAAAGTGGTGGTAGGCGGTCCCGGCCGAGCCGAGGGCTTCAATCGAGGCTACTACGTCAGGCCGACGATCTTCGCTGGCGTAAACAACACGATGACAATCGCGCGCGAGGAGATTTTCGGGCCGGTGCTGGTGATGATCCCCTTCACCGACGAGGCCGACGCGATCGCCATCGCCAACGATACGCCCTATGGTCTGGCTGGCTATGTCCAAAGCGGGGACTTGGACCGCGCGCGCCGCGTGGCCGGGCAAGTTCGGGCAGGTAGCGTCCACATCAACGGCGCCGGCCAGGATTACTGCTCGCCGTTCGGCGGCTACAAGCAATCGGGCAACGGCCGCGAATGGGGCGAATTCGGCTTGCACGATTTCCTCGAAACCAAGGTCGTCAACGGGTTCTACCCGGCGTGAAGCTGGCGGACATCCGCACCTACGTGGTCGGCAACCCGCCACCGCATTTTGGCGGGCGCTATTTCGTGTTCGTCAAGCTGACGACGGCGTGCGGGATCAGCGGGGTGGGCGAAGCCTACTGCGTGCCGTTCGATCCGCACCTGGTCGCGAAAATGATTGAGGATGTTTACGCGCGCTATGCCGAAGGGCGCGATCCGCACGACATCGAAGCGCTATGGCGCCGCGTCTATTCGAGCGGCTTTACTCAGCATTCGGACCTGAGCCTGATGGGCGTGCTGAGCGCGCTCGAAATGGCCTGCTGGGACATCATCGGCAAGGCCGCCAACCAGCCGGTTTACAAGCTGCTGGGCGGACGGGTTCACGAACGGCTGCGATCCTACACTTACATCTATCCACAGCCGGGCGACCAGAGCGATGTTTATCACGATCCCGATCTCGCGGCGACGCGCGCTGCGGAATATCTGGCGCAGGGCTTCACCGCGCTCAAGTTCGATCCTGCGGGGCCTTATTCGGCGTTCGACGGGCGGCAACTGTCGCTCGAAGCGCTCGATCTGAGTGAGCGCTTTGCCCGCAAATTGCGCGAAGCTGTTGGCACGAAAGCCGACCTGTTGTTCGGCACTCACGGCCAGATGACAGCAGCCGGGGCGATCCGGTTGGCCAAGCGGCTCGAGCCGTACGATCCGCTTTGGCTTGAAGAACCCGTTCCGCCCGACGCACCCGAGGAAATGGCCAAAGTCGCGCGCGCAACCAGCATCCCGATCGCTACCGGTGAACGGCTTGCCACCAAGTACGATTTTGCGCGATTGCTGCAGGCGGGAAGCGCAGCAATTTTCCAGATGAACCTGGGCCGTGTGGGCGGATTGCTCGAAGCCAAGAAGATCGCCGGCATGGCCGAAGTTCACCACGTCCAGATCGCGCCGCATCTTTATTGCGGGCCGATCGTGGGCGCGGCCAATGTCCAGCTTGCGACGTGTTCGCCCAATTTCCTGATCCTTGAAAGCATCGAGACCTGGGGCGGCTTTCACAGCGATATTCTCAAAGTACCGATGCAGTTCGAGGATGGCCATGTCATCCCGCCCTCCGCACCGGGCCTTGGGGTCGAACTTGACGAGGATGTGGCGCTTGCGAACCCCTACACCGGCACCATGCTGCACCTTGAAATGACGCAAGATCCGATTGGCTATCTGGCCGGCTGATGGACGAATACGATTATGTGATCGTCGGTGCCGGAACCGCGGGCTGCGTGCTGGCCAATCGCCTGACCGAGGACGGCAAAACCACCGTGCTGCTGCTCGAGGCCGGGGGAAGCGACCTTTCGATCTGGATCCAGATGCCGATCGGCTACGGCCGCACATTCTTCGATCGGCGGATCAACTGGATGTACGATACCGAACCGGTGGAGGCACTCGGTGGGCGGCGCAGTTACTGGCCACGCGGCAAAGTGGTCGGAGGATCGGGCTCGATCAACGCGATGGTCTATGTGCGCGGCCAGCCGCACGATTTCGACGACTGGAAGGCGGCGGGCAACCCCGGGTGGGGCTGGGACGATGTCCTGCCGTTTTTCAAGAAGTCCGAGGATTTCGACTGGCACAGCGCCTACCATGGCCGCGGCGGGCCGCAGCACGTGACCGACATTTCGCCACACGTGCACCCGATCTGCCACAGTTTCATCGAATCGGCAGAGTCCCTAGGCTTCGCAGCGACGAGCGATTTCAACGGTGGCCAACCCGATGGTGTCGGGCTTTACCAGATCAACACGCGCGGCGGTTGGCGGGCATCCACGGCCAATGCGTTCCTGCACCCCGCGCTCAAGCGCAAGACGCTGAAGCTGGAGACCAAGGCGCTGGTTTCGCGCGTGCTGTTCGAAGGCCGGCGCGCGACCGGCGTCGAATACACTCGGCGCGGCGCCACGCACCGGGTCAAGGCGCGGCGCGAAGTGATCCTGAGCGGCGGCGCGATCAACTCGCCGCAATTGCTGATGCTGTCGGGCATCGGCGATCCCGCCCAACTCAAGGCCATGGGCATCGAGCCGCTGGTCGATGCGCGGGCGGTGGGCCGAAACCTCCAGGACCATCTGGCGGTTTCGTATTTCTACAAGGCCCGCACCGCCACGCTTAACGATATCCTCTATCCCGCGCTGGGCAAGGCCATGGCGGGGATGCGCTATCTGTTCGACCGAGCCGGGCCGCTCTCGATGAGCGTGAACCAGAGCGGCGGGTTCGTGCGCAGCGATCCGGCGCAGCCGCATGTTGACCTGCAACTCTATTTCAGCCCGGTGAGCTATACCAAGACACCGCTCGCCGCGCGCAAGCTGCTCAACCCCGATCCGTTTTCGGCGTTTCTGCTTTCGCACAACCCGTGCCGGCCGACGAGCCGGGGCCATCTGGCACTGGCTTCACCCGATCCCTCCGTACATCCGCTGATCCAGCCCAATTATCTGTCGAGTGCACACGACATCGAAACGGTGCTCGCGGGAAATCGGCTTTTGCGGAGAATTGCCGGCGCGCGGCCGCTGGCCGACATCATCTTGGAGGAGATCATCCCCGGCCTAGCAGTCGATGGAGACGAAGCGCTGCTCGACGACTTTCGCCAGCGCGCCGACACGGTCTATCACCCCACCAGCACATGCATCATGGGCAGCCATGCGGCGCAAAGCGTTGTCGATCACCGGCTGCGGGTGCACGGCGTCGATGGGCTGCGCGTGATTGACGCCTCGATTTTCCCCAATATCACTTCGGGCAACACCAATGCACCGACCGTGATGGTGGCCGAAAAAGGTGCGTCGATGATCGTCGAGGATGCGCGCCAGATGGCCTGAATCGAACAGGTCAATTTCTTTTACCAATGCCTTTTCCGGTGGTAGTGTCGCGCCCAATCGGGACGGATCGATCCTCGGGGGGAGCCATTCAGTGAGCAGCAAACTCGAATTCCGGAAGCTTCCGCCGCTCAAGGCGCTCAAGGGCTTCGAAGCCGCGACCCGGCACCAGAGTATCCGCGATGCCGCCACTGAATTGTGCCTGACGCACCCCGCGATCAGCCACCAGGTGCAGTTGATCGAAGGCGCGCTGGGCGTGCAACTGTTTGCGCAGGAAGGCCGGCACATCGTGTCGACCGAGGAAGGCCGCGTGCTTTACCCGTATGTGCGCAGCGCGTTCGAATCGCTGCTCGAAGGGGTGGAGGCGGTGCATCGCCACGCACTCGACAAGCCGCTGCGGGTGCAGACTTATGTGACGGCATCGATCCGCTGGCTGGCCAGGCGCGTGCCGCAATTTCTCCACGCGCATCCCGAAATCAAGCTCACGCTCAGCACTTGCGCGGTCGAATGGGACTTCGATGACATCCATGCCGACGTCGGCCTGGTCTATTGCGAAGGCGTGCCGGACCCTGCCAAATTTCACTGGGTGCCGCTGTTCGAATACGCGCTGTTCCCGGTGTGCAGCCCGGGCCTTTTGCAAAAGATCGGACCCGATCCGAGCCTTGCCGGCCTCATGCAGCAGCCGCTGGTGGCGATCTACACCGAAGTGCAGAACTGGGACGCGTGGTTCACGTCCGCCGGTACCGTGTTCGAACCCAAGGTGCCGTACCTGATGGTCGATACACTGGCGGTGGCACTGGAAATGGCGCTGAACGGCGAGGGCGTGGCGCTCGTCAACGGCCCGTTCGTCGATCAGGACCTGGCGACCGGCCGGCTGGTGCGGCCGTTCGACCATGTGGCAACGTGCCCCGGATCATGGGGCCTGATCTGCCGCAAGGACATGAAGGACAACTTGCGCATCCGCACGTTCATCGACTGGATGACCGCGCATGTGGCTAATCCAGGCTGAACCACGCGGACTTGGACTGCATGTAGCCGGCCAGGCATTCCATCGACTTGTCACGGGTGTTGCCCGATTGTTTGTAGCCGCCGAATGGCTGGGTCATGTCGCCATCGCCGAAGCAGTTGACCCAGACGACGCCGGCTTCGAGCGCCTTGACCATGCGGTGCGCGCGGTTGAGGTCGCTTGTCCAGACGCTGGCGGCAAGGCCGTAGATACTGTCGTTGGCCAGCGTGATCGCTTCGACCTCGTCGGTGAAGGTGAACAGCGACGCCACCGGTCCGAATATTTCTTCGCGGCCGACTGCCATGGTTGGGGTGAGATCGGTCAGCAAAGTCGGCACAACGTAAGCGCCGTCGGGCCGGGCCGCGTCGTCGCTTCCACCCAGCGCGACAGTTGCCCCGTCAGCGCGGCCCTGCGCTACCCGATCGAGCACCTGCCGCTGGTGCGCGCGCGTGACCATCGGGCCGAGACTGGTGGCCGGATCGAGCGGATCGCCCGGCCGGTAAAGCTCAGCCGTGCGCGCGACAAACCGCTCGATGAAGGCATCACGCAGATCGCGATGAACCAGCAGCCGAGAACCGGCGTTGCAGACTTGCCCGGCGTTGTCGAAAATCCCCATGATCGCACGATCGACCGCGCTGTCGAGATCGGCCAGGTCGGGCATGAAGATCTGCGGGCTCTTGCCTCCGGTTTCCAGCGCCACGCGCTTGAGGTTGGATTCGCCCGCATAGATCATCAATTGCTTGCCGGTGGCGGTCGATCCCGTGAAGCTGATCTTGGCTACGTCCGGGTGCAGCGCCCGCGCGCGCCCGGCGTCTGCACCGGGACCGTTGACGACGTTGAATACCCCCGGTGGACCACCGGCTTCGAGGAACAATTGTGCCAGCCGCAGGCACGATAGCGGCGCCTGTTCGGCCGGCTTCAGCACCACGCAATTGCCTGCGGCCAGCGCAGGAGCGATTTTCCACGTCGCCATCAGCAGCGGATAGTTCCACGCGGAAATCGCCCCGACCACGCCCAGCGGCTCGCGCGACACCATGTGCACCGCGTTGTGCGGGCTGCTGGTGGCCGCGCCCGCTACCTTGTCGATGCATTCGCCGAAATAGCGGATCGTGACCACCACTTCGGGCAAGTCGATCGTCAGCGCATCGGTGATAGGCTTGCCCATGCTGAGCGTTTCGAGCAGCGCCAGTTCAGCGCGATGTCCTTCGACCAGATCGGCCCAGCGGCGGAAAATATCCATCCGCAAGCGCGGCGCCATGTGCCGCCAGCGTCCATCGTCCCACGCCGCGCGTGCCGAAGCGACCGCACGATCGATGTCCGCCGCACCACCGCGCGCCGGTTCAGCGAGCAACTTGCCATTCGCGGGGTTGATCACCGCAAAGCTCTCGCCCGATTGCGCAAGGGTGGCGTGTCCGTCGATCAGCAGCCCGGTTTCGAACCTGAGTGTTGCTGCGAGCGCTTGCCAGCCCGCAAGGTCGATCGGCGCTTCGATCGGCATCGGCATGGCTCCTGTTATCGCTTCGGCACCACTTCGTAGCCCGGTTCCTCGGGCTCGTCGTCCACCATCTGCGCCGGGAAACCCTGGCCGAGCACCTTGATGCCCAGCGGCTCTTCGTAGCGGCGGATGATGTTGGGCGAAAATTCGCGCGGACCGTAACTGCTCTCGCCTTCCTTGAACAAGCGCACGATCAGCGGCGACAGTTCGACCGGCACGCCGGCTTCATGCGCGATCCGGTCGAACAGGCCGACGTCCTTGCTGACCAAGTCCATCGTGAAATTGATGTCGCGGCTGCCGTTGAGGATGACCTGGCTTTCGGTCTCGTGGACGAAGCTGTTGCCCGACGAGATGCGGATCGCCTCGTACGTGGTGTTCATGTCGAGCCCGATGGCCTTGCACGTGGTCAGCGCCTCGGCCAGCGCGACGAGGTGCACCGTGCACAAGTAGTTGGTCATCACCTTGAGCTGCGACGCAGTGCCCAGATCACCGGTGTGGAGGATGCGGCGGCCCATCGTGGTGAGCACCGGCAGCACCGCTTCGAACGCAGCGCGAGGGCCGCCGGCAAATATCGCGATATTGCCGGTATCGGCGCGGTGGCACCCGCCCGAAACCGGGCATTCCATGAACAGGGCACCGCGTGCCTCCACCAGTGCGCCCAGCCGGATGATTTCGGCGTAATCGGTCGTGCTCATTTCCAGCCACACCTGGCCGGGGCGCATGACCTGAAGGAACCCGTCCACACCTTCGGCCACCGCCGAACTGGCCGCGGGCGAGGGCAGGCAAGTGACGATCAGGTCCACCGCCTCGGCCAGCGCGCGTGGGCTGGGCGCGGCCTTTGCGCCGCGCGCGACGTATTCGGCCACCAGCGTGTCATCTAGATCGCGGACTGTTACATCATGGCCGTTGCGGATCAGGCTGCCCGCCAGCTTTCCGCCAACATTGCCGAGACCGATGAATCCGATTTTCATGCACGCATTTCCCGCTGTTTCGCCATGCAACATGGCGAAATCAGCCGAGTGCCGACAAATGAATTTCGTTACCGCGACAGGTGAACAAAATTTTGATGCGCGTCAGTCGCGCGTCTTCAGCCGAAGCGCGTCCCAGCTCGAATCCGCGGTCCAGCCGCCGTCGACCGGCAGGCACACGCCGTTGACGAAGCTGGCGCTGGCCAGAAATTCGATCGCTTCGGCAACGTCGGCCGGGCTGGCAAAACGGGCCAGCGGCACGCGATTTTCGATGTCGGCATCGGTGTAAGCGCCAGAGCCCAGGTCTTTTGCGTCCATCTCGGTCTTGATCCAGCCGGGGCAGACCGCGTTGACCCGCACCCCGCGCCCGCCCCATTCGGCCGCCAAGGTACGGGTGAGACCGACGAGGCCGTGCTTCGAGGCATTGTAGGCCGCACGGTGGATCACCCCGCCAAGCCCCGCCACCGAAGCAACATTGACGATCGCACCGCTGCCGCGCGCCAGCATCGGCCGGCCGAACGCCTGGCTCAGCAGGAACGGACCGGTCAGGTTGACCGACAACACCCGCTCCCACTGCGCGGGCGGCATATCCTCGGCCGGGCCGATCGAACTGATCCCGGCATTGTTGACCAGCACATCGGCCGCGCCGTGGACGCGCTCAACCTCGGCGGCAAGACGCCCGACAAAGGCGGGGTCGGACTGGTCACCGCTGAGCGCCGAGACCCGTGCGCCCTCCATTGTCAGCATTTCGGCCAGCGCATCGAGCGGCTGGATATCGGTCAGCGCGATGGCCCAGCCCGCCTTTGCGAAGCGTTCCGCAACCTCACGGCCCAGCCCCTGCGCCGCACCTGTCACCACCACTGTCTTCATCGTTTTTCTGCCTTTTGCGTGATCACCGCGTGGCAATGGTGCAGTGGCCGTGCACCGGTCAAGCGCGGGCATTCGCGCGAACGGTAAAATCCCTTTCACCGTTGCGGCGCAAATGCTCATTTGTCGGCATCAACCGGCGCGGCCTAAAACGTTTGGCGAGCAAGAGAAGGGCAGCGAGAATGCAGAGCAGCGCAAGGGTGGTGATCATCGGCGGCGGCATCATGGGTGCCAGCCTGCTGTACCACCTCGCGCTCGAAGGTTGGACCGATTGCCTGCTGATCGAAAAGGACGAACTGACTTCGGGTTCGACCTGGCACGCCGCGGGCCAATGCCCCAGCATCACCGGCAGCTTCAACCTCGCCAAGATCCATGCCTACAGCAACGATCTCTATCCCCGGTTGGAGGGGCTGACCGGGCAATACGTGAGCTGGCACAAATCGGGCGGCATCCGCCTCGCCACCAACGAACGCGAACTGGCGTGGTTCAAATATATCAACGGCTTCTCGAAGATCATCGGCTTCGACATGGCGATCATTCCACCCGAGGAAATCCGGCGGATCAACCCGTTCGTCACCACCGATGGCGTGATCGCGGGAGCGTACACCACCGGTGATGGCCACGCCGATCCGTCTGGCATCTGCAACGCAATGGCGATCGGCGCCAAGAACCTGGGTGCAAAGATCGTCCGCCACAACCGCGTGACCGGACTTACGCAGCTCCCCACCGGCGAATGGGACGTTCTGACCGAACAGGGCACCGTCCGCGCCGAAATCGTGGTCAACGCAGCCGGCTGCTATGCGCGTCAGGTCGCGCAGATGGCGGGGATCGACATTCCCGTCACCAACATGGAACACCACTACATCGTCACCGACCCGATCCCGGCGTTCATGGAGCGCGACGACGAAATCCCGGTGATGCGCTGCCCCCATGTCTCGGGCTATTTCCGGCAGGAGCAGAAAAGCGGGCTGATCGGCATCTACGAGGACATCGGCCTCGCCGAAGCCTGGGCACCCAAGGGACAGCCCGAATGGGAATCGACCAGCGAACTGTTTATCGACGATCTCGACCGTATTTCGAAATGGCTCGAACGCGCGATCGAGCGGATGCCGGTGTTCGGCGAAGTCGGCATCCGCCGGATTGTCAACGGCGCGATCCCGCATACCCCCGATGGCGCGCCGCTGCTGGGGCCGGCGGCGGGTTTGCGCAATTTCTGGCACTGCTGCGGCACCTCGTTCGGGATCGCGCAGGGTGGCGGTTCGGGCAAGTATCTCGCGCAGTGGATCGTCCACGGCGACGCCGATATCAACATGGCCGAATTCGACCCGCGCCGGTACGGGCCGTTTGCGGATGAGGACTACAGCCGTGCCAAGGTGTTCCTTGATTACCGCATGACCTTCACCACGCGCCCGCCGGGCGAGGAAGAACCAGACGGTCGTCCGCAGAAGACCAGCCCGCTTTACGAGCGCTTGGCTGCAGCGGGTGCGGTCTATGGCGAGACCTATGGGTGGGAACGGCCCAAGTGGTTCTCGCTCGATGGCCGTGCCGAAGAGGCGGGCTATCACCGCACCAACGTGTTCGAAGTGGTCGCCGCCGAAGTGAAGGCCGTGGCCGAACGCGTCGGCGTGCTCGACCTCTCGGGCTTCGCCAAATACGAAGTGACCGGGCCCGATGCAGAGGCGTTCCTCAACCGCATCTGCGCCAACCGCATGCCGAAGAAGCAGGGCGGGATCGGGCTGGTTCACCCACTCTCGCGCCTTGGCCGGATCTACGGCGAGATGACCGTGACGCGGATGGCGGACGATCACTTCTACTGCCTGTCGGCCGCAGCGGCGGAACAGCGCGACGAGGACCATCTGCGCCAAAGCCTGCTGCCGCATGAGCAAGTGACGATCCGCAATGTCACGATGGATCGCGGCGTGTTGGTGCTCAGCGGCCCGCGCGCGCGCGATGTGCTGGCCAAGCTGACCGATGCCGACCTCTCCAACGAAGGCTTCCGCTGGCTCAGCGGACAGGACATCACGATCGCGGGCCTGCCGGTGCGGGCGTTGCGCGTGTCCTACGTCGGCGAGGGTGGCTGGGAACTGCACCCGGCCATGAGCGATCTCGCCGCGCTGTACGACACGGTATGGGCCGCGGGGCAGGACTTCGGCATCGCCAATTACGGGCTCTACGCGGTCAACACGATGCGGATGGAGAAGGGCTACAAGGCCTGGGGCAGCGAACTGACCAACGAGCTCACGATGATCGAAGCGGGCATGGATCGCTTCATCCAGTTCAAGAAGGACCACTTCGTCGGCAAGCAGGCGACGCTCGATGCGCCCGATCGCTTCCGCATCGTCTATGGCGAAGTCGACGCGACCGATGTCGATGTGCGCGGCGCCGAGCCGTGCATGGTCTATGGCAAGTCGATCGGGTTGACGACCTCGGGCGGATACGGTCACCGCGTGGGCAAAAGCCTGTTCTTCGCCTGCGTTCCGCTCGACCATGCCGCACCGGGATCACGCTTTGCGATCCAGTTGCAGGGCGAATTGCGTGAGGCAAAGGTGCTCGAACACCCCGCGTACGATTCCGACAACACCCGCATGAAGGCCTGACCGCGATGGCTAATGAGCTTCCCCGCAAGGCCCGCGTCGTCATCATCGGTGGCGGCGTCATCGGCTGTTCGATCGCCTATCACCTGACCAAGATCGGCTGGGACGATGTCGTGCTGCTCGAACGCAAGCAGTTGACCAGCGGCACCACCTGGCACGCCGCCGGGCTGGTCGGGCAATTGCGCCCGTCGATCAACATGACCAAGCTCGCCAAATACACCGGCGAATTGTACCGCGGGCTCGAAGCGGAAACCGGGCAGGCCACCGGCTATCGCCAATGCGGCTCGATCTCGATGGCGACCAACGTCGAACGCTTCGAGGAACTGAAGCGCAGCGCCTCGATGGCCAAAGTGTTCGACTTGCCGGTGCACGTGGTCACGCCGCAGGAAATCAAGGACCTGGCGGGGATCGTCAATGTCGACGACGTGGTCGGCGGCATCCACATCCCGAGCGACGGCTACGCCAACGCGGTCGACATCACGATGGCGCTGGCCAAGGGCGCACGCAGCGGCGGGGCGCGGATTTTCGAGAACACCAAGGTCACGCGCATCCGCCACGACGGTACTCGCGCCATCGGGGTCGAGACCGATGAAGGGCCGATCGACGCCGAAGTGGTGGTGATCTGCGGCGGCATGTGGACGCGCGATCTTGCCGCTAGCGTCGGCGTAACCGCACCGCTCCACGCCTGCGAGCATTACTATGTGCTGTTCGAAGGCGTCGACGGGCTCGATGCCAGCCTGCCGGTGCTGCGCGATTACGATTACTGCGGGTACTACAAGCACGATGCGGGCAAGCTGCTGGTCGGCGCGTTCGAACCCCATGCGCGCCCCTGGGGCATGGACGGCATTTCGGAAAACTTCTGTTTCGACGAGATCGCCGGCAGCTTCGAGCATTTCGAACCGCTGCTGCTGGACGCGATGCGCCGCGTGCCCGCTTTGGAGAACGCCGGCATTCTCAAGTTCTTCTGTGGGCCCGAAAGCTTCACGTCAGACGTGCGCTATCACCTGGGCGAGAGCGCGGAATTGAAAGGCTGCTTCGTGGCGGCAGGGCTCAATTCGATCGGACTACAATCGGCAGGCGGCGTTGGCAAAGTCATGGCCGACTGGATTCGCGATGGGATTCCGCCGGCCGATCTGTGGTCGGTCGATGTGCGGCGCAACCAGCCTTTCCAGATGAACCGCAAGTACTTGCGCGAGCGGGTCAGCGAAAGCCTGGGGCTGCTTTACGCGACGCACTACCCGTTCAAGCAATACGAAACCGCGCGCGGGGTGCGCAAATCGGCGATCCACGACCGACTGGCCGTGGCCGGCGCTTGCTTCGGCGAGGCCTTCGGCTGGGAGCGCGCCAACTGGTA
>NZ_JANXWG010000116.1 GCF_025351285.1 Novosphingobium sp. | reverse complement strand
TTCGCCGAACGGCGGCCAGCCCCAGCGCATCGTTTCGAGCCGGCGCGGCTGGCCGTGCGCGGCGCTCAAAATCACCGGCGCCATCGCCTCGGGATAGATTTCATCCATCGCGCCCAAGTTCGCGCCCGTCGTATCGAGCGGACCGAATGGTTGCCGCCCAAAGAGCTGAGAGATTGCATCGGCATTGGTCGTCATGCGATAGAGGTTGCACATCGCCAACCGATGACACGCGGAGAGACTTATGGCCACCCAGCTTACGCCCCCGGCAAGAGGCCGGAACCTCGATTGCAGCGAAGCCGAATGGCAGGCGCGGCAGGAACTTGCAGCGTGCTACCGCATCTTCGACCTGCTCGGCTGGGGCGAATCGATCTACAACCATATCTCGGCGCGCGTGCCCGATGAGGACAACGCGTTCCTCATCAACCCGTTCGGGCTGCTCTACTCCGAAGTCTGCGCGTCGAACCTGGTCAAGATCGACATCGACGGCAACACGCTCGACGGCAGCCCCTACCCGGTCAACAAGGCCGGCTTCACCCAGCACGGCTATTTCCACCGCCACCTCGATTGGGCGCACGCCATTTGCCACGTCCACACCACCGCCTCGATGGCGGTGTGCAGTCTGGAGGGCGGGCTCCAGCCGGTCAATTTCTACGCCTGCAACTTCATGGGCAAGCTCGGCTATCATGATTTCGAAGGCATCACCGTGCGCGACGAGGAAGCCGACCGGCTCAAGGCCAACCTTGGCAACAACCGCATCCTGATGCTGCGCAACCACGGGCCCGTGGTACTCGGCCGCGCAGTGCCCGAGATGTTCGTGCAGATGTGGGCGCTCCAGCGCGCTTGCGAGATCCAGGTCGCGACGATGGGCATGGGCAAGGCCATCCAGATTTCGGACGACGTGGTGAAAGTCCACCAGCGCGATCTCGTCCAGGGGCAGGTGCCCGGAACCCAGCCGGGCGAAGCCGATTTTGCCGCCTGGACGCGCCGGATCGACCAGGTCGACCGTAGCTGGCGCGACTGACACCCCGCCACGGGCGCCGCTAATGGCGCGCCTTACCATCAATGGCCAGCCGCTCGAGATCCGCATGGATCCCGACACCCCGCTGCTGTGGGGCTTGCGCGACGGCGCGGGGCTGACCGGCACGAAATACGGCTGCGGCAACGGTGATTGCGGCGCGTGTACGGTGATGGTGGACGGACAGGCCATGCACAGTTGCCGGCTGACGCTGGGTGAGAGCGAAGGCCGGGTGGTCACCACGATCGAAGGTTTGAATTTTGGGGGCATATCGCAGCCCGGACTGCACCCGATCCAGCAGGCATTGCTCGATGAACAGGCGATCCAGTGCGGGTTCTGTACGCCAGGCATCGTCATGGCGGCCGCAGCGCTGCTCCAGTCCAACGCCGAACCAGGCGAGGCCGATATCGGTGCGGCGTTGACCAATCTGTGCCGCTGCGGAGTCTATCCGCGGCTGGTGCGCGCGGTCCAGCGGGCGGGCGCGGTCATGCGCGCGGGCAGCAACCCTGCACCGCCGCCGCCGATGGCTGCGGACACCGCCAAGCCTGGAACCAACGCGCCGGTGGCGGCCAGCGGCAACGATGGCACTTCGGCGGTAGGCCAGCCCTCGGCCGACGCCACGATCGCGCCCAAACCCTGAATTTACTGCATCGCTGCCATGTTTCGCGCCGTTGCGCCGACGATTGCCTGCGCCACGATGGCATTAAATGCGAATGGATCGCATTAGCGGTTGTAAATGATAACGACTCGCAATAGTAGCCATGCCACCAACGGAGGGCAGCATGGCTATTGATTGTTATTCATCGCGCGCGGGCATGGCAGGGCTGCTCGGGTCTGTCCTTGCGCTTGCGGTCTTCCCGATCAGCGCGTTTGCCGCCGAAGACGACGGCGCCGCCAGCGACGATCAAGGCGGGCGCGCGCCGATCGTGGTCACCGGCAGCCGCGAAGGTGCGTTCAATCCCAGCGCCAACCCGCAGGCACCCTACAAGGTCGAGGCGTCGCGCAATGACAAGCTGACCGAACCGGTCCGCGACACCCCGCGCAGCGTGACGATCATCCCCAAGGAAGTCCTGGCCGATACCGGCGCCACCAGCTTCCGCGATGTCGCGCGCTCGACCCCAGGCGTCACGCTGGCCACTGGCGAGGGCGGCAATGCTTATGGCGATCGGGTGTTCATCCGCGGCTATGAAGCGCGCAACGATGTCTATATCGACGGCATGCGCGATCCCGGCGTGTCCAGCCGCGAGATCTTCGCGGTCGAGCAGATCGAGATCATCAAGGGCTCGGCCGGCGCGTTCGGCGGGCGCGGCACCACCGGCGGGCTGGTCAGCCTGGAATCGAAGAAGGCGCAATTGCGCGATTTCGCGGTGCTCGAAGCCGGGCTTGGCAGCGATGCCTTCACCCGCGTCACGATCGATGCCAACAAGCGCCTGACCGATACGCTCGCGATCCGGGTCAACGGCCTGTACCACGATGGCGATACCCCGGGCCGGCGGCAGGTTTGGCAGAAGCGCTTCGGCGGCGCGGCGGCGCTGCACTGGGAAGCCACCCCCAAGGTCACGCTCGACGCCGATTACTACTACCTCGATCTGTCGGGCATGGCCGATTACGGCATCCCGTTCGACACCCGCACGCAGCGCCCGTTCGCGGTCGATCCGAGCAATTTCTACGGCGCAGTCGGCCGCGATTTCCTGAGTGGTGGCGCCGATATTGCCACGGTCACGTTGCGCTACAAGCCGAGCGAGGCGGTGTCGTTGCGCAGCATGACCCGCTATGGCGCGGTGGCGAACCGCTATGTCGTCAGCGTGCCCGGCCGGCCCACGATCACCGCCGCAAACCCCGCACAGTGGACGGTCAGCGTCGGCACCACCCAGCGCAACGCCATCTCGCGCAGCGTCGATACGATCAACGACGCCACGATCCACCTCGATACCGGCGGGATCAGCCACACCATTGTGACGGGCATGGAATATTCCCGCGAGCGCGTTCGCAACCGACGCTATGCCTTCCCCGCGTTCGTCGAGGACCAGGCCGGCAACCAGATTGCCACGACCACCACGCGCGTGCTCAACCTGCTCAATCCCAACCCGTTCCTGGCCGCAGCCGTGCCCGCGCTGCCCGACTTGACCACGCCCAATTCGATCAACACCGTCGAGACGGTGTCGGGATATTTCATCGATACGCTCAAGTTCGGCGAACACGTCCAACTGACGGGCGGGGTGCGCTACGACGATTACGCGATCCGCGCGACCGGTGGCGCGGGTGCGGCGGCCTACGATCGCAAGCAGCACTATGGCCTGCTCAACTGGCAGGCCAGCCTGACCTATAAGCCGATCACCGCGGCCACGCTTTACGCTTCGGTCAGCACGTCGTCGAACCCCTCGGGCGAGCAACTCGATGCGACCAGCGATGTTTACGGTGGACTGGGAGTGGGCACCATCAACCTCGCGCCTGAAAACAACCGCGCGTATGAAATCGGCGCCAAGTACGAGATCGCGGGCGGCAAGATGTTGCTCACCGCTGCCGCCTTCCGCATCGACAAGGACAATGCGCGCGAACAGACTGCGCCAAATGTCTATCAACTGGTCGGCAAGCTGCGTTCGCAGGGCTTCGAGCTGGGCGCATCTGGCAACCTCACCTCGCGGCTGGCGGTGTTTGCCGGCTATGCCTATCTCGATGCCAAGATCATCGCCTCGGTCACGCCGGGCTTTGTGGGTTCGCGTTTTGCCAACGTCCCCAAGCACAGCGGTTCGGTCCTGGTCACTTACGCGCTGACCAAGGCGATCACGGTCGGCGGGCAGGCGGTGCACCGCTCGGCGCTGTTCGGCGGCAACTTCGCGGCCGGCGCGGCGCAGCTTCCCGGCTACTGGCGCTACGATGCAGTGGCGCGGGTGCGGCTGTCGGATCGGTTCGAACTGCGCGCCAACGTGCTCAACATCGGCAACAAGCGCTATTTCGATGCGATCTACCGTTCGGCGACGCCTTACAGCTATGTCGCGCCGGCGCGGTCGGGCACGTTGACTCTCACCGCGAAGTTCTGACACCTCACGGCCATGGTGATCCGGATCGAACAAGTCCTGTCCCGAGAGGCAGCACTGGCTTTGGGCAGACGGATCGCTGCGGCCGAATGGATCGATGGCAACGCCACCAGCGGACCGGGCGCGGCCATGGCCAAGCGCAACCGCCAGCTTCCCGAAGCCGGCGAGGCGGCGCAGGCGGCGCGGGCCGAAGTGCAGCGCGCGCTGGCGCAGAGCGATGCCTTCCTGTCGGCCGCGCTGCCGCACGCCATCTATCCGCCGCTGTTCAACCGCTATGGCCCGGGCGACCGTTTCGACATCCACGTCGATAACGCCGTCCGGGTCGAGCCGGCCACTGGCACGCAAATGCGCGCCGACATGTCGGCCACGCTGTTCCTGTCCGATGACTATGACGGCGGCGTGCTGACGATCGAGACGCCGGGTGGTGAGCAGGCGGTCAAATACGCGGCGGGCGACATGGTGCTTTACCCATCGACCACCCTCCATCGCGTGACCGAGGTGACGCGCGGGGAGCGCATCGCGGCGTTCTTCTGGGTGCAATCGCTGGTCCGCGACAGCACCATGCGCGAAACGCTGTGGGACCTGGATCGCGCAACGCAAGCGCTGGCGGCCGAGCGCGGCAAGACCGACAGCCAGGTGCTGCGGCTGGCCAAGGTCTATCACAATCTGGTGCGTGCTTCGGCGCTCTGACGTGGCGGATCAGCCCGTCGGCTGTTCGCGCATCTCGGCCGGCACACTGCGCAGCGGCACGGCCTTGATCCACGCTTCCAGCGCCTCGACATCGGTCATCCCCAGCACTGCGTCGGTGCCCTTGGTGAACAGCGAGAACCCATCGCCGCCCAGCGCGAGGAAGCTGTTGACCGTTACGCGGTAGCGCCGCGCGGGGTCGATCGGCTGGCCATTGAGCGTGATCGCGGTGATGCGGTCACCCGCCGCGCGCGCCATGTCGTAGCGAAACCCGAAACCTTCGGACGGGCTCAGCCATTGCTTGGGTCCGCTATCGTCGAGCCCCTGTTCGAGCACGGACTTCAGTTCCGCGCCGCTCAGCGACAGCGTGGTCAGCCGGTTGGAAAACGGCTGGACCTGGAACACGTCACCGAAAGTCACCGCTCCCGCATTGGGAGTGGCCGCCTTGGGCACCAGCGGCGCGCGGATGCCGAACGGGTTCATCAGCGCGATTTCCGCTCCGGCGCCCCGCGATGCGGCCAGTTGCGAATCCGCGATCAGGTGGCCAAGCACGCCGCCTTGCGCGCTTTCGGCGTTGGGGCCCTTGGTCGCCGGGCCGGACAAATGCCCGATCACTTGCGCCGATGTGGCTTTGGCGCCCGCGACGTATTGCGCGACATAGCCCGCGACATCGGGCGCGGGCGCGAAGCGGGGATAGGCTTCGGTCAGCGCGACAGGGCCGTTCGATCCGGTATAAGCTTCGGATTGCACAATCACGTTGTGCGCCTTGCGCGACACTACGCGGCCCGCATCCGGGTCGATCGCCAGCGTGACGTCGGTAACCAGCTTGCCGTAAAGCCCGGCGCTGGTGAACATTAGCGGGCCCCCGGCCCCGCCTTCGTTGGCGCGCGCGAATTCGCAGACATAGGCCCAATGGGTGTGGCCCGAGACGACCAGATCGACCCGTCGATCGAGCTTCGCCAGCACCGGTTGCAAATCGCCCGCCGGCTTGTCGCAGCCGCTGGGGTCTTGCACGCCGCCAGAGGACGGGCCGGTCCGGATGCCCTGGTGGATCAGCACCACCACCGCCTGCGCGCCTTGCGCCTTGAGGCTGGTGACGCCGGCGTTGATCGCCTCGGCTTCGTCGGTGAAGCGCAAGCCCGCAACGCGATCGGGCGAGACGAGGTCCGAAGTGCCACGAAGCGTCAGCCCGATCACGCCCACGGCCACCTTGCGCCGGCCGCGCCCAAAACTGCGCAGCGCGGTGGCAGGGAAGATCGTCTGCCCGTCGGGACCGAACACGTTGGCGGCGAGATACGTGAACTTCGCGCCGGGGAATCGCTCGATCCGGCACGGCTCGGCGCTGGTCAATTTTGCGCAACCGCCATGCTGGAGCCGTTGCAATTCGTGCCAGCCGCGATCGAATTCGTGATTGCCGACCGCGTTGAAATCGATCCCGATCCGGTTCGCCACGCCCACCGACGGTTCGTCGAGATAGATCGAGGACGCAAATTGCGAGGCGCTGGTGAGATCCCCCGCCGAGACTGTGAGATGATAGCGGTGCGCAGCCCGTATTTGGCGCAACGCGCTCGCCAGGCATGCCGCCCCGCCGGCGGGCACCGCGATCGTTGCCCCGTTCGATCCGGGTGCGCTGACGCTGGCCTTGGGTGGTTCGAGCGCGCCGTGGAAATCGTTGATGGCCACGATACCAACCTCAACCGGCGCCGCCGACACCGCGGCAAGCCCGCCATTGCCGGTACGGGGTGCGGCGCAACCGGCAGCAAGGAGCGGTAGGGCGAAAGCGGCAAGGCGCGCATGGAATCGGATCATCGCAGCCACGACTAGCCGAGCCTCGGTGACAATTACAGGTCAGCGAGAAAGTGAATCCTGCGGGCCGGAATTGAAACTGCCTTGCACCATCCCTAGATTGAACTTGGCTCGGCGCAGGGAGGCTCCGTTCGACCATGGCAGCATCGAATCCGATCAGTTCCGAAGAGCGTGAGCGCCTGGTCGGCATTGCCTTGCGCATTGTCGAGGAGCGTGGCGGGCAGGCGCTGACGATGAACGAACTGGCCGCGCGTGCCGGCTTGTCGGCAGCGCATCTTGGCAGGCACTTCGAAAGCAAGGACACGCTGCTCGAAGCGATTGCCGAACACTGGTTCCGCCCCAAGGTGGCGATCATGGACGATGTCATGGCATCGGACTTGCCCGCGCGGCGCAAGATGTACGAATTCTTTGCGAGGCGTTTCGTGCGGTTGCGCGATGCATACCTGGCCGATCCCGCAGCGTTCCAGATGTATATAGAGATCGGGCAGGAGCACTTCGAACTGGTGCGCAGCTACGTCGATCTGGGCGACCACTATCTTGGCGAGATCATCGGTGAAGCAATGGGCGAAGGGTACTTTGCCGGGCTGGGCGTGGACGAGGCGATCAGTCTCGTGAACCAGATGTGCACGCTTTACGTCAACATGGGCGCAATGGTTTATGTGATCGACCGCTTGTCCGAGGACAAGCTGGCGCGGATCATCGACGCGGTGTTCGATGGCCTCTCTGCGCAGGACCGCGGCGCCAAAAGCCTGAGCGGCTTGCGCGCTGCCTGACGGTATCGATGGCGAAGCGGCTATTCGAAGCGCCCGCTCCGCCCCGCGCCCTCCACGAATCGCCGCGCACCAGCCTCGGCTTCGGCCCGCAACGGGGCGTCGCCACCGTGTCCCTCGGCGCGCAAGGCTTTGGCCAGCGGTAATTGCCACTGCACCAGCGCCGATGCCCGATCGGCACGCAGACATACTTGCGGAAACGCGGCAATGTCTCGTGCCAACGCTTGCGCGGCGGCCAGCGCGCCGCCCGTCGGCACGATGCGGTTGGCCAATCCCATCGCCAGCGCTTCGTCCGCGCCGACCGGTCGACCGGTCAGGATCATGTCCAGCGCGCTGCCTTGCCCGATCACGCGCGGCAACCGCACGGTGCCCCCGTCGATCAACGGCACGCCCCAGCGCCGGCAAAACACCCCGAACACCGCGCTGGCCGAGGCCACGCGCAGATCGCACCACAACGCGAGTTCGAGACCACCCGCGACGGCATGGCCTTCGATCGCGGCGATTACCGGCTTGGTCAGCGCCAGCCGCGTGGGGCCCATCGGGCCGCGACCTTCGGGATCGTGGCGGTCATGGTTGCGACCCACCGCGCGCAAGTCGAACCCCGCGCAGAACGTGCCGTCGGCCCCGGTCAGCACCGCGACGTGCAACGCCGCGTCGGCCTCGAACGCGGTGAATGCTTCCAGCAGGGCCAACGCAGTCGGTGGATCGACTGCGTTGCGGCATTCGGGCCTGTCGATGGTGATGGTGCGAACGGCGCCTGAATCTTCAACGAGAACGGTCATGCAATCGGCCTCCAACGTTGACGTGTTCGTGGGCTGTAGTGCCCGATTTCGCTGGCACCGTCGCGGACATTCGGGTTTGACGGCGCGGATTGGAAGCGCGCGGGAGACGGTATGATCAGGGTCGGACTGGTGGGCTACGGCATGGCCAGCCGCGTGTTTCACGCGCCACTGGTCGCGGCGGTGCCGGGGATTGCGATCATGGCGGTGGCTTCGGGCAAGCCCGAAGCGGTGCGCGCCGACCTCGGTGACGTTGCGGTCGTTGCCACGCCCGAAGCGTTGTTTTCCGATCCCGCGATCGACCTGGTCGTGGTGGCGACACCCACCGCCACGCATGCCCCGCTGGCGATCGGGGCGCTACAGGCCGGCAAGCATGTGGTGGTCGAGAAGCCTTTCGCCACCTCGCTCGCCGAAGCGCGCGAGGTGGTAGCGGTGGCCAAGGCGCAGGATCGCCACTTGTGGGTATTCCACAATCGCCGTTGGGACGGCGATTACATGGGGGTGAAGATGGCGATCGAAGCCGGGGCGATCGGCCAGGTCGTGCACTTCGAGGCGACGTACGACCGCTATCGCCCGCAAGTCATCGACCGCTGGCGCGAAGATGGCTCGCCCGGTTCGGGGCTGTGGTTCGATCTGGCGCCGCACCTGGTCGATCAGGCGCTGCAACTGTTCGGGACGCCGCAAGCCGTCAGCGCCGAGATGGCGGCGCTGAGGGGTGGCAGCCGCGCCGACGATTGGGCGCTGGTCACGCTGCGCTATCCCGACAAGCGCGTGGTGCTGCACGTCAGCCTGCTCGCGATCGGCGCGGCGCCGCGGTTCCGCATCCACGGGACGACCGGTTCGTTGATCAAGCAGGCGATCGACCCGCAAGAAGCGCAGATCGTCGACGGCCTGCGCCCGGGCGATGCCCGATATGGCCTCGATCCCGATCCGCTGGTGACAATCGCGGCCGACGGCAGCCGCAGCGAAAGCGCACTGCCGCGCGGCTGCCAGCAGGCGTTTTATGCAAGCATCGTCGATGCATTGGCCTCGGACGGTCCCGGGCCGAACACGACCGATGACGCGCTGATGGTACAAGCGGTCATCGATGCCGCTTATCGTTCATCGCGCGAAGGGCACGTGGTCGTGCTGTAACGTTTTTTTGCGACGAGCAGTGTATCGCCACCACGTTGCCGCTGGTCGCATCGCGCAAATCATGGTACTGACAGAATTGTGAATAATCTCCCCCAGCCCGCTCCAATTCCCCACGAATACGCCATCGGTGTCGACCCGGCGGACATCGACTTCATGGGCCACGTCAACAACGCCAGCTACCTCAAATGGGTGCAGGATGCGGTGATCGATCACTGGCGCAGCCTCGCCCCCGCCGATGCCGTGGCCGCACACGCCTGGATCGCGCTCAAACACGAAATCACCTACCGCCGCCCGACGTTCCTGGGCGACGACGTGATCGCCACCGTCCTCCTCGAAAAAGTCCAGGGCGCGCGCGCGTTCTACGAAACAATCATCCGCCGCGGCGAGGACGTGCTTGCCGAGGTGAAATCGAGCTGGTGCTGCATCGATGCCAAAACGCTGCGCCCGGCGCGGTTGGCGCGCGAGGTGATTGCTAAGTTTTTTCCTGAAGCGGAAGCCAAGGTTTAAGCAGCCTCCGGCGGGCAGGGATTTACCATCCCTGCACCCAGTGACACTGGCGACGTTGCGCAACAATCAAACCATACGCCCGCCGCGCAGCGGCAAAAATGTCTTCCGGCGCAATGTCAGAATATGCCTCACCGGCACCGACCGGCCTCGACGGTACTGGGTTGAAAGGGTGGTAACCCTTTCCCGCCGGAGGCACCTACCCCTTCAAACGTCCAAGTTCGCCACGTTCAACGCATTCTCCTGGATGAAATCGCGCCTTGGCTCGACCACATCCCCCATCAGCCGCGTGAAGATCTCGTCGGTTACGTCGGCATCTTCGACTTTTACCTGCAGCAGCGAGCGGTTGTCGGGGTCGAGCGTGGTTTCCCAGAGCTGGTCGGCGTTCATTTCGCCCAGGCCCTTGTAGCGCGAGATCGACAAGCCCTTGCGGCCGCCGGCGAACACCGCTTCGAGCAGTTCGGACGGGCGCGTGACCACGTCTTGCGCCGATCGGCCGCGGCTGGCGGTGGTGACCGGGGCGGGCGCTTCGTCCTCATCTGTCTCGGTATCGGTAACCGGTTCGGGCTCGACCACTTCAGCCCCGGCTTTTACCAGCCGAGCGGGCGAGGCGTAGACCTGGGCTTCTTCACCCGCGACCCGCGCCAGTTTGCGGGCTTCGGCGCTGACCAGAAAGCCGGCTTCGATCACGTGGTGGTCGGTCACTCCGCGCCACACGCGCTGGACGAGGTAGCCGCCTTCTTCGGACGGCCCGGCGGTCCACCTGGCTTCGAGATCGCCGCGATCGAGCCATGCGGCGGCGCGCGCCAGCGCATCGGTTCGACCCGCAGCGTCAAGATCGGGTTCGAACGCGCCGGCCAGCGCCAGCGCTTCGATGATCGAGGGGTCGTAGCGGCGCGGCACATAGGCCATCAGATTGCGCATGCGCAGGGCGTGATCGACCAGCGCCTGCAAGTCTGCCCCGCCGCGCGCCCCGCCACCGGTTTCGAGGATGCGGCCGGCAAGACCCGTTTGCACCAGGTATTCGTCGAGCTTGGCGTTGTCCTTGAGATAGACCTCGCTGCGGCCCTTGGCGACTTTGTACAGCGGCGGTTGCGCGATGAACAAGTGCCCGGCGCGGATGATGTCGGGCATCTGGCGGTGGAAGAAGGTAAGCAGCAGCGTGCGGATGTGCGCGCCGTCGACGTCGGCGTCGGTCATGATCACGATCTTGTGATAGCGCAGCTTGTCGAGGTTGAATTCGTCGCGGATGCCGGTGCCCATCGCCTGGATCAGCGTGCCGACTTCCTTCGAACTGATGATGCGATCGAACCGCGCGCGTTCGACGTTGAGGATCTTGCCCTTGAGCGGCAGGATCGCCTGGATGTGGCGGTTGCGGCCCTGCTTGGCCGAGCCGCCGGCCGAATCGCCTTCGACCAGGAACAGTTCGCACTTGGCGGGATCGCGCTCCTGGCAATCGGCGAGCTTGCCGGGCAGGCTGGCGATGTCCATCGCGCCCTTGCGCCGGGTGAGTTCGCGCGCGCGTTTGGCGGCTTCGCGCGCGGCGGCGGCGTCGATCACCTTCTGGATGACCATCCGCGCATTAGCGGGATTTTCCTCCAGCCATTCGCCCATCTTGTCGGCCATCAGGCTTTCCAAGGGCTGGCGCACTTCGCTGCTGACCAGCTTGTCCTTGGTCTGCGAGCCGAACTTGGGATCGGGCAGCTTGACCGAGACGATCGCGGTCAAGCCTTCGCGCATGTCTTCGCCCGAGAGCGAGACCTTTTCCTTCTTCAACATGCCCGAGCGTTCGGCATAGTTGTTGATGGTGCGGGTCAGTGCGGCGCGGAATGCGGCCAGGTGCGTGCCGCCATCGCGCTGCGGGATGTTGTTGGTGAAGCACAGCACGTTTTCGTAATACGAATCGTTCCATTCGAGCGCGACATCGATGCCGATGCCATCGCGCTGCGCCGAAATCGTGATCGGATCGGGCACCAGCGGCTGCTTGTTGCGATCGAGGTAGGCCACGAACGCGCCGATCCCGCCTTCGTAATAAAGGTCGTGCTCCTTGACCTCTTCGTGGCGCTTGTCGCGCAGCAGGATGCGCACCCCCGAATTGAGGAACGCCAGTTCGCGGTAACGGTGCTCCAGCTTGTCGAAATCGAATTCGAGGACGTTCTTGAAGGTTTCGGTGCTGGCCAGGAAAGTCACGCGCGTGCCCTTCTTCGACTTGCCGTCGGCGTCCACCGGGGCCGTGCCGCGCTTGACCAGCGGCGAGACCGCATCGCCATAGGCGAACTTCATCCAGTGTTCTTCGTTGTCGCGCCAGATCGTCAGTTCGAGCCATTCGCTGAGCGCGTTGACCACCGACACGCCCACGCCGTGCAACCCGCCCGAAACCTTGTAGGCGTTGTCGTCGCTGGTGTTCTCGAACTTACCGCCCGCGTGAAGCTGGGTCATGATCACTTCGGCGGCCGAGACGCCTTCTTCGGCGTGGATGCCGGTGGGAATGCCGCGGCCGTTGTCTTCGACCGAAACGGATCCATCGGGGTTCAATTCGATCAGAACCAGGTCGCAATGCCCGGCCAAAGCCTCGTCGATCGCGTTGTCCGAGACTTCGAACACCATGTGGTGCAGGCCCGAACCATCGTCGGTATCGCCGATGTACATCCCCGGGCGCTTGCGGACCGCGTCGAGCCCCTTGAGAACCTTGATGGAATCCGCGCCATAGGCGTTCTGGTTGGGGTTGCTGTGGCTGTCGTCGCTCATGCCCACCATATAGGCACGAAGGGCCCCAAACCCAAGCGAATCCCGACTGTTTTACACAACGGGCAGCGGGTGGAGCCAGCGTCCGACCCCTTCACGCCGGTTGGCAAGCATTTTGAGGGCTGTTAGGGCCAGCATCCGCTACCAGCGCGCTTTTGGGGGTTCCATGCCAAGGCTTCGGCCATCGATTGCGCGAAGCCTTGCGCCGGCCGGCCTCGCGCTCGTTTCGGCTCCTGCGGTCGCGGCCGCGCCGACTTTGCAGGCGGCCATCGGCAATCCATCCGACTTCCACCTCTCGGGCAGTGTGCGGTTGCGCTACGAAACGCTCGACGGGCAATCGCGTGCGGGCTTTGCCGCCGATGACGAGCAGCTTGCGATGCGCACGATCATTGCCGCCGAATACCATCACAAGGCCCTGCGCATCGGCGCCGAGCTTTACGACAGCCGTGCCTGGCTGGCCCCGCCGGGCAGCGCGATCAGCGCAAACGACGTCAATGCGTTCGAATTCGTGCAGGCTTACGTGGGCGCCGATCTGGGCGCGAGCCTGGGCGCAGGCAGCGACACCAAGATCAAGGCCGGCCGGATGACGCTCAACCTGGGGTCGACCCGGCTGGTTGCATCGGACGATTACCGCAACGCCACCAATGGCTACACCGGGCTGCGCGCCGATGTGAAAGCGCATGGGGTTGCCGCCACGCTGATCTACGTGCTTCCGCAAATGCGGCTGCCCGATGATCCGGCCGGGGTACGCAGCAACAAGGTGGCGTGGGACCGCGAAAGTTTCGACGTGCAGTTGTGGGGCAGTGTCGTGGCCCGGCCGCGCGCGATCGCCGGCGCAACCGCAGAGCTGACCTATCTGCACTTTCACGAAGTCAGCAGCCTTGGACGCCCGAACCGCGAACGCCAGCTCGACACATACGGCGGGCGCCTGGTGCGTGCGCCCGCGCCCGGGCACTGGGATTTCGAGGTCGAGGGCTATCACCAGACCGGCTCGATCGCGACGACCACCGCCCCCGGCGCCGCACGATTGCCGGTGGCAGCGTCGTTCGTTCGCGCAGGGTTCGGCTACGCGTTCGCCAACAAGGCAAAACTGCGGCTGTCGCTGGCTTACGACTACGCCAGCGGTGATGGGCCGGGCGGACATTATGCCCGCTTCGATACGCTGTTCGGCAGCCGCCGCGCCGATCTCGCGCCGGCCGGGATCTATAACGCGATCGGCCGCACCAACATCAGCAGCCCCGAAGTGCGGGCAGAGATCGCGCCGGACAAGCGTTTTGACGCTTTCGTCGGCTATCGCGCGCTCTGGCTGGCCGAGCCCGGCGATGCGTTTTCCACCACCGGCGTGCGCGATGCCAGCGAGCGCAGCGGCCGCTTTGCCGGACACCAGGTCGATATGCGGCTGCGCTATTGGCTGATTCCCGGCGCACTGCGCGGCGAGGTGGACGCGGTGTGGCTGGCCAAGGGACGCTTCCTGTCGTCCGCACCCAATGCGCCCCACGCCGGCGATACGCATTACCTCTCGGTCGGGCTGTTCGCCACGTTCTAACGCGCCTTTGTCGCGCAACGATCCGGCGCAACGCTACCCCCTTCCCAAGCGCCGCGCATCATGCTCAAACCCGTTTCACAATGAACCGGATCGGTCGATCCGCGAAAACAAGGGGTTCGTTCATGCGTTTGGGTCTCATGCTGGGCTGCGCGGTCGCCGCGCTGGCACCGATTGCCGTTGCACACGCCGCCGATGCACCGCTGCGCCCCGATCAAGTGGAATACCGCACGCTTTACAAGGACATGGTCGAAACCGACACATCGATCACCACCGGCAGTTGCACCCTGCTGGCCGACAAGATCGAGGCGCACATGAAGGCGCGCGGCTTTACCGGCGCCGAGATTTTCCGCTTCGCCGTGCCCGATCACCCCAAGGAAGGCGGCATCGTCGTCACGTATGCCGGCACCTCTAAAACGGTGAAGCCGATGCTGCTGCTCGGCCACCTCGACGTGGTCGTGGCCAAGCGCGAGGACTGGACCCGCGATCCCTACACGCTGATCGAAGAAAACGGCTACTTCTATGGCCGCGGCACCTCGGACATGAAGGCGATGGACGCGACCTGGGTCGACATGCTCGAACGCTTCCGCAAGGAAAACTACAAGCCCAAGCGCACGATCAAGCTGGCGCTGACTTGCGGTGAGGAAACCAGTTGGGCGTTCAACGGCGCCAAGTGGCTGGCCGAAAACAAGCCCGAACTGATCGCGGCCGAATTCGCGCTCAACGAAGGCGGCGGCGGGCGTACCGATGGTCATGGAAAGGTCATGGTCCAGTCGCTCCATGTCGGCGAAAAGACCGTGGGCAATTACCGCATCGAGGCCACGAATGTGGGCGGTCACGCCAGCGCCCCGGTGAAGGACAACGCGATCTACGAACTGGCCGATGCGCTGGTGAAAATCCGCAACTTCGACTTCCCGACGATGCTCAACGACACCACGCGCGCCTTTTTCACGAAGCTGGGCACGAACCCTAACAACGCGATGGGCCCGGCGATGCTGGCGATTGTCGCGAACCCTGACGACAAGGCCGCCGAAGCCACGCTCAACACCGACAAGTCGTACCATTCGATGTTGCGCACCACTTGCGTCGCCACGCTGATCGACGGCGGCCATGCCAACAACGCATTGCCGCAGCGGGCCGGCGCCAATCTCAATTGCCGCATCTTCCCCGGCGTTGATTATGAAACCGTACGCAAGACGCTCGAAAGCGTGATCGCCGATCCGAAGATGACCGTGGTCAAGTCCGACGATCGCGGCCCGCTGGCGAAAGCCCCGCCGCTCGATCCCAGGATCGTCGGCCCGGCCGAAAAGCTGGTGGCGAAATACTACCCCGGCGTGCCGCTGGTGCCATCGATGTCGACTGGCGCGACCGATGGCATCTTCCTGGAGGCGATCGGCATCCCGTCGTACGGTCCTCCGGGCGGCTATGGCGATCCCGATGGCAACGGCACGCACGGCCTCAACGAACGCGCGATCGTCAAAGGCGTGTTCACCGGCCGCGATTTCCTGACCGAACTGGTCAAGGCTTACGCCGGCTGAGTCCCGACACATTCAAGGATCTACAAACCCAATGAAAACAATCGGATCGCTGCTCGCCGCCACCATTCTTGCCGGTAGCGCGCACGCCGCCACCCCCGCTGCCACGCCCGCGCCTTCAAGCGGTGAGGCCGACTTCCGCGCGCTGTACAAGGAACTGATCGAGACCAATACTACGCAGTCGACCGGCAGTTGCACGTTGGCGGCCGAACGCATGGCCGCGCGGCTCAAGGCCGCGGGGTTTGCCGACAGCCAGATCACGATGTTCGCCGTCCCCGAACATCCCAAGGACGGTGGCCTTGTTGCCATCCTGCCGGGGACGGACAAACGCGCGAAACCGATCCTGCTGCTCGCGCACCTAGACGTGGTCGAAGCCAAGCGGGCGGACTGGACCCGCGATCCGTTCACGCTGATCGAGGAAAACGGCTATTTCTACGGCCGCGGCACCGTCGACGACAAGGCGCAGGCCGCGATCTGGACCGACACGATGGTCCGCTTCGCGCGTGAAAAGTACAAGCCGAAGCGCACCGTCAAGCTGGCGCTGACTTGCGGCGAGGAAACCTCGGGCGCGTTCAACGGCGCCGAATGGCTGGCGAAGAACAAGCGTGAGCTGATCGACGCTGCCTTCGCGCTCAACGAAGGCGGCGGTGGGCGCACCACCGGCAAACCGATCTCGCAAGGCGGCAAGCTCGAAGGCCAGTCGATCCAGGTGGGCGAAAAAGCCTACCAGGATTTCACGCTGACGGTCACCAACCCCGGCGGCCATAGCTCGACCCCGGTGCGCGAAAATGCGATCTACGTGCTGGGTGATGCGCTTGCCAGGATCCGCGATTTCGAATTTCCCGTCCAGGTCAGCGACACCACGCGGGCCTTCTTTACGACCACCGGCAAGCTGCGCGGCGATGCGATGGGCCAGGCGATGGTCGCGCTCGCCGCAAACCCGGCCGACACCAAGTCCGAAGCCATCCTCAACCAGGACCGCACGTTCCATTCGATGCTGCGCACCACTTGCGTCGCCACGATGGTCGACGCCGGCCACGCGCTCAACGCGCTTCCGCAGCGCGCCACCGCCAACGTCAACTGCCGGATGTTTCCCGGCCGCACCTCGGAAGAAACCCAGGCCGCGCTGGTCAAGGCGATCGACAATCCCAAGGTCACCGTGGACCTGCGGGTCAAGGACAAGCCGATCGCCATCCCGCCGCCGCTCGATCCTGCAATCGTCGGCCCGGCGCAAAAGCTGGCGGCCAGGTACTTTCCGGGCGTGCCGTTTGTGCCGACGATGCTGACCGGCGCTACCGACGGGGTATACTTGGAAGCCGTCGGCATCCCGACGTATGGCGCGCCCGGCGTCTGGCTCGATCCCGATGGCAACGGCCTGCACGGACTCAACGAGCGGGTCGAAGTACGCTCACTGCTGACCGGGCGCGATTACCTTTTCGACCTGGTGAAAGCCTACGCTGGCTGACGCGCACGCTGCGGCAACCGCAACACACCTGCGCGGCGCTGTGGACAGTGCCGCGCGGGACACCTTGACGCATGCCATGCCGCCGTGTTCCAACATGGCCGTGCGTCACGAGGTCGTCACAACGCTGCGTCAGACAAGCCGCCATCAGCGGAGGACATCGGGCGTGAGCAACTGCATCGCACTGAATTCCAAGATCGGGCCATGCTCCATAGCGAGCTGATCGACCGGGCGGAGCACGCCCGCTACGGCAGCAGCGATGCTGCGCGCTTCGCTCGCGGCGATGCCACGCGAAACCTCGGCAGTTGCCACGCGCTCGTCCTCAACGCCGATTACACCCCGCTCAGCTACTACCCGCTCAGCCTGTGGCCCTGGCAGACCGCGATCAAGGCGGTGTTCCTCGAACGCGTCGACATCGTCGCCAGCTACGAACGCGAAGTGCACAGCCCCTCGCTCGACATGAAGATCCCGTCGGTGATCGCGCTGCGCCAATTCGTGCGCCCCAGCGAATACCCCGCCTTCACCCGCTTCAACCTGTTCCTGCGCGACAAGTTCGTGTGCCAATACTGCGGATCGCCCGACCAACTGACCTTCGATCACGTCGTCCCCCGCCGCCTCGGCGGCCGCACCTCGTGGGAAAACGTCGCCACCGCCTGCGCGCCCTGCAACATGCGCAAAGGCGGCCGCACCCCGCGCCAGGCCCACATGCGGCTGTTCAACGACCCGATCCGCCCAACCACCTGGCAGTTGCAGGAATCCGGCCGCGCGTTCCCGCCGGGCTATCTGCACGAAAGCTGGCGCGATTGGCTGTATTGGGATGTGGAACTGGAGAGTTAGTTAGCGGCTTTGAATAGAGCCTCCGGCGGGCAAGGGGGGTATAGTGATAGGTCTGGAAAAATGTATCGCGGACCACACCAAGCGCAAGTCCTCGCAGTATGGAATATCATCTACTAAGAGCGATAATACCCAAATCAGTGTTTAGGGTTATTTTAAGAAACCGAACAGCCGTACATAACTTCTCCAGCAATTGCGGTGCCGACCCCGCCCATCTCAAACAGAAATTGTAAATTTTCATTCTTCCTATTCACATTTGTAATAACTTCCGACAAGCCGGCCATCTCAATCAATTGAAGTCCAAATCTCTGGCATTCCGAAATAGAAGCGTTACCTCTTGTCTGGATATGCAGAGCTAGCCCTGGGATGCTGGAAGACGTTTCTAAGGCTTTTGCGGAGAACGTGGGGCATCGCCTTTCGGCAGCTTCTGCCATAAGGGCAGTCCTTAGACCCCAGAAATATCGCCTGCGCAGAATCGGTGAAAAATCTATTTCATTGACGCTGATAGCCGCCGCAACGACCCTCGCTCCAATTTCATAAATTTCTCGGTACGATTTTTTATAGACAAACGTCTCTCTCAACATTGTGAGTACGTCGTTTGGATCAAAAACTGGAATGGCTTCGTTTACGAGATGAAGCAGAAACAGGGAGCCGATTTTCGCTTCGTCAACTAGCCATTTTTTAGGGTAGACATGGAAGCTGACCCCTAGTTGGTCAAAAGGCTTTTTGATGTCACC
>NZ_JANXWG010000113.1 GCF_025351285.1 Novosphingobium sp. | reverse complement strand
GTGGCCAAGGGCAACGTGACGCAGAACATCCTGGCCGCGCCGCAGGGCGATGGGCGCGAGGCGCAGGCGGTTACGCCGGGCTGAGAGAGCGTCCGCCCCCAAAGGAACCGTTCGCCCTGAGCTTGTCGAAGGGCTGCCTTTCTTGGGACCGCGCGGCCGAAGAAAGTAAGAACAACCGTTGGCGCTGCGCGCCCTCTTCGAGTCCGACAAGCTCAGGGCGAACGGTGGTATATCGGGCCGGCTTGGGGATCAAAACCCCTCGCTTGCCTCTTCCGCCACTACAACCTTGCGTTTGCGTTCGACCAGCAGCTTGTCGATCTTGCGGCCATCCATGTCGACAACCTCGAAGCGCCAGCCCTGCTGCTGGAAGTGTTCGCCTTCGCCGGGCAGGCGCTTGAGCACCGACAGAACGTAGCCTGCCGCCGTGGCGTAATCGCGATCATCGGGCAATTCCAGGCCCAGCCGATCGGCCAGTGCATCGGCGGGCAACGCGCCCGAAATCAGCAGCGATCCGTCCTCGCGCTCCACCACCATCGGTTCGTCGCCGTCGTCGCTGTGGCTTAGGAACGTGCCGGCGATGGCCGAGAGCAGGTCGGCCGGGGTGACGATGCCCTCCAGGTGGCCGTATTCATCGTGGACCAGCGCCAGCGCGATGTCGGCGGTTTGCAGCACGCGCAGCGCGTCCATCGCGTCGATCTGGTCGGGCACGATCGCGGGCTTTTTCAGCATCCGCGTGAGCTGGATCTTGCGCCCGCGCAGCAGCACCGCCTGCAAATCGCGCACCTTGACCACGCCGACCACCTTGTCGACCTCGCCGTCGCAGACCAGCATCAGGCTGTGCGGGCTTTGGTCGATGGCGGTGCGGATTTCCACTTCGGGCGCGCGGCGTTCGATCCAGTGGAGTTCGGTGCGCGGGGTCATCACCTCGCGTGCGGGGCGTTCGGCCAGCCGCATGATCCCGGCCATGATCGCGCGTTCGTCCTCCTCGATCACGCCTGAACGCGTGGCTTCGGCGAAAACCATCTGCAGTTCCTCGGCGGTCAGCGCCTTGTGGTTGGCGCCGTGCAGCCCCATCAGCTTGAGCAGCGCGGCGGATGACCGGTCGAGCAGCCACACGAACGGCTTGAACACGGTGGCCAGCAGCGCCATCGGCCGCGCCGCCACCAGCGCGATCGGTTCGGCGGCGCGCAACGCAATCTGCTTGGGCACCAGTTCGCCCACCACCAGGCTGAAATAAGTGGTCAGGCTGATCGCGAGGAAAAAGCCCGCTTCGGCCGACCAGCGCAGCGGCAGGCCCAGCGCCGCCAGCCGTTCACCCAGCGGGCCGCCCAGCCGCGATCCCGAGAACGCACCGGCGATGATGCTGATGAGCGTGATCCCGGTCTGCACGGTGGACAGGAACTTGCCGGGGTTGGAAGCCAGGCTGAGCGCGGCAGCGGCGCCCTTGCTGCCTTCTTCGGCGGCCACGCGCAGCCGCGCCGGGCGCGCCGAAACGATGGCCAGCTCGGACATCGCGAAAACGGCGTTGAGCAGCACCAGCGCGGCGATGATGAAAAGGTCGGTCCAGGGAAAAGGTGTCACGACTGGATCGCTAGCAGATTTGCGCCGGTGGGCGAAGGGGTGGTTACAGGGTGTCAGTCGGAACCGTTGGCAGGACTGCCCGTTCCCGTTCGCACGCGGTTCAGGTGGTGCATTGCATCGATTGTCGCGCACACGATATGGTTAATTCACACTTGAGCCCGCCTTGCGGACTCACGGCATCAAACAAAGGACGTTTCCCATGAAGCTCAGACAATCGCTTGTCTCTGGCGCCGCCATCGTCTCGCTGCTCGCGGTTTCGGGCTGCGTTACCGATCCCAACACCGGTGAGCAGAAAGTCTCGCGCACCGCGATCGGCGCGGGCGCGGGCGCATTGGGCGGCTTGCTGCTGGGCGGGCTGATCGGCGGCGGCACCGGGCGGATTGTGGGCGCTGGCATCGGCGGGCTTGCGGGCGGCGCGATCGGCTATGCCAAGGACAAGCAGATCCGCCAGTTGCGCGAAGCGACCGCGGGATCGGGCGTCGACGTCAGCGAAACCGACAACGGCCGCGCGATCCTCGTCAACCTGCCCAACGGCGTGACCTTCGCCACCAACAGCTACAGCCTGGAACCGCAATTCCTGCGCACGCTCGATCGCATCGCCGATTCGATGGTCTCGTTCCCCGACAGCCTGATCGACGTTTACGGCTTCACCGATTCGACCGGCTCGGTCGGTTACAACCAGAAGCTGTCCGAACAGCGCGCGCAAGCGGTGGCCAACTACCTGATCGGCCACGGCGTTTCGTCGCAGCGCATCCGCAGCCAGGGCTTCGGCGTGGGCAATCCGGTCGCCTCTAACGACACCGAAGACGGTCGTTCGCGCAATCGCCGGGTCGAGATCAAGATCGTGCCGATCAGCCAGGACGATGTGGCGCGCGCACGCGGCCAATAAAGGGTGCAAGTCCGCACGGTCCGCTTGATCTATCAAGGTTGACGGGGGCGGTGCGGGACTGGCATCGGCGGCGCACTGCAAGGAGCGCCGCCGATGCCCACCTCTACCCGCACGTTATGTGGTCGCCAGATCAACCCGGTGGGCCTTGGCTGCATGACGCTGAGCTGGGCTTACGGAACGCCGCCGGCGGATGCCGATGGCGAACGGCTGCTGCACCGCGCGCTCGACCTGGGGTACGATCACCTCGATACCGCGCGGATCTATGGCATCGGGCACAACGAGACGTTGATCGGTCGCGCGCTGAAATCGCGGCGCAAGGAGTTCGTGCTGGCGTCCAAGACCGGGATCATCGTCGATGGTGACAAGCGCCGGATCGATTGCCACCCCGATACGATCCGCACCGCGCTCGAAACGTCGCTCTCGTTGCTCCAGACCGACCATATCGATCTGTATTACCTGCACCGCCGCGATTTCACCGTGCCGATCGAGGATTCGATCGGGGCGCTGGCAGACCTGGTGAAGGCGGGCAAGATCGGTGCGATCGGGCTTTCCGAAATGTCGGCCGACACGCTGCGCAAGGCCAGCGCTGTCCACCCCATCGCCGCGATGCAGACCGAATATTCGCCGATGACCCGCAATCCCGAGATCGCGGTGCTTGAAGCCTGCCGTGAACTGGGCACGACGTTCGTGGCGTTTTCGCCGGTGGCGCGCGGGCTGCTGGCCGATGCGAAGCTCGACATGGACAAGGTGCCGCCCAAGGACATCCGCCGCGGGATGCCGCGCTTCCAGTCGGACAATTACCCCGCCAACGTTGCTTTGGCCGAAGGTTTCGCGGCGATCGCGGCGGATCATGACGTGACAGCGGCGCAATTGGCGATGGCCTGGGTGTTCGCGCGCGGCGATCATGTGGTGGCGATTCCCGGAACCACGCGGCAGGATCACCTCGAAGAAAACATCGCGCGCTGGGACTGGGAATTGCCCGAAGCGGCGAATGCCGCGATCGACGCGCTGATCAACCGCGATACGGTGGTGGGGCCGCGCTATGCGCCGCCGATGCAGGCCACGATCGACACCGAGGAATTTGCATGAGGGGCTAGCCCCTCCCATGATCCGTTCGTCCTGAGCTTGTCGAAGGACTGCTTTTTTCTTCGGAACCGCGCGCTGCGCCGCAAGTAAGAACAGTCCTTCGACAAGCTCAGGACGAACGGGGATTGGGGTCCGAAAGGTTGTTACCGCCCCAACCGCTCGGCCCGCTCCCGCAGCCGTTCCACCGCATCGGCGTGAAACGCAGGCGCGGTAACCAGCAGGCCGAAGGCGCGCGGATCGCGTTTGTTGTAGGCGAGCGGCTGGCCGAATGCGTCGGAAATCGTGGCGCCGGCCTCGCGCGCGATCAGCGTCGC
>NZ_JANXWG010000110.1 GCF_025351285.1 Novosphingobium sp. | reverse complement strand
CGCCTTTGAACTGGCCGCCGTGTGGCCCTTGGCTCCGACGGAACACCATCTGGGCGACCGCGTTGACCTTCGACAAGTGCTGGGCGTGCGTGAATTTGAGCCCGTCGTTTTCGCGCAACGCAGGCGACCATTCGACGCGTTGCAGGAGCGGCTTTTCACCCGTTGGATCGACGATCACAAGCGGGCGGAATTCGGGATGGCCCGTTCCGAAATCGGCTGCATTGGCGACACGGGCGTTCGGCAAGCGCGATTTCATCCCATCGTGGCAATCGGCGCAGAATTGCTGCCGGGTCGGCTGCATAGCACCGGCGCCGGTATGCTCCGTGTGACATTCGACACAGCGGCCGCTGGGCTTGTTGAAGGCGTGCGCCACCGCACGCTGGAACCCGGCGAAACCTTGGGGTTCGCCGCGCGCCATCGTGAGCCGCTCTACAGCAGGCACGCCCGGCCGATCGGCGATGTGCTGGTGCGCGTCGTTCTTGTGGCAAGTGAGGCAGGCGTTGTCGCGAACCGCGACGAACGCCTTGACGTGGCAAGCCTGGCAATTGTTCTCAAGGTTCTTGTGGCCTTCGCTGAGATGGCGGGTAACCCACGCCGCATCGGCGTGAAGGCCGGCCGGGCGCCGCGCGTCCTTCTGTAGCGAAAGTGGTTGATACGTCATGTAGCTCCACACCGGAAACGCCAGAAACGCAACGAGCACCGCCATTGCAAAGACCCACGCCGAAGATCGCTTGCCGGGAAGCAGGCCCTGGAGCGTATAGACTTTGCCGGCATCCTTGTGCTCGGTTTCCTCGATGCGGCGCACCGTAAGGCACGGCATCCCGGTTTCGGCGTCGCGCTGGACCTGGATGCGGAAGCTGCCGAACCCAAGCTCGGCGCCCGCGGTCAGGTCGATTTCGCGGCGGGTGATGCTGCGGCCATTGGCATCGAACGGCTGTTCGCCAAGCGATTCGATGACGAGGTTGTTGTCGTCTATCCGGCGCAGGCGGGCGTGACGCGGGTCGACCGCAAGGTCGGGCAAATGGACCGCGCTCGACGAATCGCGCCCGATGACCAGTTCGTCACCGTCGACCGTCGTGGGCCGGATGATCTCTTCGCCGCTGGATTTCAGCGCGATCTGGCGGACAAGAAAGCTCATTGGCTCACCAGTAGAAGAAGACGCTGACGATATGCGCCGAAAGGGCGGCAATCAGCGCGAAGGTTGTGGGCACGTGGATGTAGAGCCAGGCCTGGAGCCAGCTTTTGATCCGCAGGTGGCGGCGCAGCCGTTCAAGCATGGCTTGCTTGCGCGACATGAGTGAATCGACTTTGTCGAGCGGATCATCGGCCACGCGCGGCCGATAAGCGCGCGCCGCTCTAAGGTCGATCAGCGCACGATTGGTGGCGCAACGCGGATACTTGCCCGTCAGTCGGTTGATGATGTTGCCCGCGAAGGGATCGTCCTCGAGGCTTTTGTCGACGATCTGTGCGCTGGCCGAATCGAGCGGTTGGGCGGCATCGTTGATCTGCCGATCGAGCGAGCGCAGCGATTCGATCATCTGCTTTTCGGTAATCGCGCCTTCTTCATCGAAGCGGTTGCGCGACAATGCCAGCGGCAGCGTGGCGTAGAGCCAGATTCCGAATATCCCCGAGCCGATCACCAGCAGCATCAGCCCCCAGGCCAGCGTGTGCACGTTCCAGCCGAAGTAAAAGCCGGAATGGATCGTACCCACGAAGGCGCAGAATATCCCGAGCCACACGTGCGCGCTCGTCCAGGCCTTGAGCGACCAGCGCCCCGGCGTGATCGCGCGCTTGCGCAAGCCCAGCATCGTCAGCCACAGGATCAGCAGCGCGCCGAGCATGCCGAGCGTGTACCCCAGCCAGCTCGACCCGAAGTGATCGCGCGGCAAGGGCACGAAGAAATAAAGCAGAACCAGGACCGTGGTGAGCAGCGCCGAGATTTTCCACCAGCGGCCATCGGAATAATTGAGGAAGCTCTGATGCTTGCTCTGCCGGTCGCGGCCGCGCTTCTTGACCGGTTCGCGCGTCTCGGTCGGGGGAGGAGTTTCGATGTCCGACTTGTCGGGACCATGCGCAATCGAAGCCATGGCCTACTCCCCCCCCGAACCGAGACGGGACACGGTCAGGAATTCGTCGGGCGAGACGCGGATAGCAGCGCCCGTGGGGCAGGCGCGCACGCAACTGGGGCCGCCTTCGATCCCCGAACACATGTCGCACTTGATCGCCTTCTTCGGCGCATTGGGGTCCTGCCCGTGCTTTTTCGACCATTTGTACGGCGGTTCGCCCGGCCCTGGCCCTGTACCGAAGAACAGCCACGACAGCAGCGACGGCTTCTTGGGCGGAATCTTGTCCATGCGGATCACGCCATAAGGGCAGTTGCGCTGGCAGTTGCCGCAGCCGATGCAGGTGTCGTTGATGAAGACCTCGCCGTCCGGACCACGATTGATCGCGTTGGGCGGGCAATCGGCCATGCAGTGCGGGTGTTCGCAGTGGCGGCAACTGGTGGGCACGTGCAGGTGCGCAAAGCTCTTGCCCGCCTCACGGTCGAGCCGCGACAATCCATCGTGGCTGTCTGCGCAGGCTTTTTCGCAATTGTCGCAGCCAACGCACAACTTTTCGTCGATCAGCAGCACGTCGGTCGCTTCGCCCAGGCCCTGGCTGACGAGGAATTTGGCCTGTTCGGAATAGAGATCGACGATCGTCGACATGCTGCCCTTGCGCGATTCGATCAGCGCGTTGGTCTGCCGGCGCAACTCCATGTCGCTCGCGGCTTTTTCGAACAGCGCCGGCTTGCGCTTGAGCACGCGCAGGAACGCTTCGCCATCGACCTTAATAACTTCGGACTTGATCGCCGCACGGACCGTGGCGGTGCGCATGCCACCATCGATCAGCGCCATTTCGCCCACATAGGACCCGGCCGGCAAATACGACAGGAACACCGGCTTTCCGCCGACTTCCTTTTCGACGATCATCGAGCCGATGCGGATGACATAGATGTCCTTGTCCTGCTCGCCTTCGGTGATGATCGCCTTGCCCGCGGGCACTTGCACGATCTTGGCGGTATCGACGACTTCGCGGATATCGTCGGGGGTCAGCCCTGAACCGAACATCTGCAGCAACTGCCGCTCGGTCGACGTGCGTTCGATCGCCTTTTTAGCGCTTGGCACCTGGCTCTGCAGCTTGAGCGCGGCGTTGCGGCTGATTTCGATACAGATCGAATCCTCCGCTGCCACGATCGTCGCGCCGCGCTTGCGCCCCGAGATCAGGCCCACTTCGCCGAAGATCGTGCCCTGGCCGATCTGGACCACCTTGGACCAGTCGTTTTCATCGATCCGAACGTTGACCGAGCCTTGCGCAATCGCGAACAGCGAAGAACCGGGATCGTTCTTCTGGAAGATGACCTCGTCTTCCTTGTAGGCGCGCGCTTCGGAATCGAGCATGAATTCGCGGATCTGCAACGTGGTCATGCCGCCCAGGATGCGGATGTTGGTGCGCAGCAGTTCCAGCCATTCGTTGACCGTGCGGCGACCGGGCAAGTGCGCGAATTTGGCTTCGAGCAGCGGCTGGTCGGCTGGTTCAAGCGTGGTGTTGCCGTTGATGATCTCGATCGCATCATAGCCCTGGTTCATGCAGTGCTTGATCAGTGGATAGCCTGCCAGCGCGCCGATCACGTAAAGGCCGGGTGCGGTGGATTCGAAGCTTGGCGACAGCGTGGGGAACGCCAGGCGATCGTTGCTGGCAAATTCGATCCCGCACCCTTCGACGAAACCGCGCGGCGGGGCTGAACCGATTCGCGCGATGAGCCGGTCACAGCGGATGCGCTCTTCGCCATCTCGCGTGGACAGCGTGATCCAGCCGGGTTCGATCGCTTTGGTTTCGGTTTCGTAGCGGATCGTCAGCTTGCCCGAGGCGTCATCCTCGATCAGCGCCTTGGCGTTGGGTTCTTTCGCGGTCGGGAAACTTTCGCGCGCGATGGTGGACTTGGACGCGCGGTTAAGCACCGTCACCACGTTGCCCTGCGCCGAATCCTCGGCCAGGCCGCGCGCGTTTTCGATCCCGGCATCGCCGGTGCCGACAACGGTCACGTGCTCATCGAGGACGGTGTAGGGATCGTCGAGCTGGTAGGTCACGTGTGGCAGGTCGAAGCCCGGGCAGCGCATCAGGTTGGGGTTGCCCTGGGTGCCGATCGCCAGCACGACATTTTCGGCCATGACGGTTTCGCCATTGGCCAGCTCGATCGCATAGGGCGGAGCAAACCGCTGTAATTCCTTGACAGTTACGCTGCCGTCACGCGCGCGCGTTTCGATTTTCTGGATCGACCCTGCAATCGCCGGACCAGTGCCCTTGATCGCCTTGACCTCGGCATTGTATTTGACGTTGACCTTCAACTCGGCGGTCCGGTCATTCCATTTCTGGAGAATGGCCTCGCGCTTGCCGGCATCGAATTCCTGTTCGGAACGCAGGATCAACTGCGATGGCGTGGCCATCACATGCTTGCCCTTCTGATACTTGTAGATCGTATCCGAAAGATGATCGGTCTTTTCGAGCAGGACGTGGCTCATGCCCAGGCTTGCAGCCCGGCTGGAAGCGCTCATACCTGCCGGTCCCGATCCAATGATCGCAACCTTGTAGATCTCGCTCACCGGCGCACTTCCTCCCGCACAGAGCCAACCAACGCAATGCCGCGCAGGCTCATCCCCAGACTATGTGCGACCCCTGTTTCGATGAAGTCTAGCGAAAGCGCGGGCTTTTGCCAGCCCCGAATTTGATCCGCACCGTCATCTCAGTTCAATCCCCGTCCGATGGCGTTTGAAACACCGCACGCCGATCGCCCCGCCGATCGCAAACCCCTGCTTGCCACTTGGCGCTGCCACGCGATAAGTCGGCTGGCGACCCGAGGCACCTGAACGCTGTCCGGTTCTGGAGACCATGATGATCGACGCCCCCGAGACTGCACCACTGCCAGAGACCACGTCCGGATCGGATGCCGAAGGTTCGGGCAGCGGAACGACGAAAGACCCGGTGGCCATGACAGTGGAAGGTTCATCCTCGGGCGGAACCAGCCGGATCGGGCGGCTCGCGCTTGCCGGCGCCGCGGTGATTGCGGTGATCGCGGGCGGCATCGCCATCTACCGCAGCCAGGCCACGCAGATCGCCACAGCTTCGCCCAGCGCCGCAGCCAGCCAGCAACCAACGGTCGATTCGGTGATCGCCAAGCTCGAAGCCAAGCTCAAGACCGATCCCAACGATGCCGAAGGCTGGCGCATGCTCGGCTGGTCCTATTTTCAGACCGAGCGGTTTGCCGAGGCTGCAACCGCCTTGCAACACGCCACCAAGCTCGATGGAAAGACGGCTGAAACGTTTTCGTTCCTCGGCGAATCGCTGGTGCTGGCCAGCAAGGAAGAAGGCCATATCCCCGCCGATGCGCAAGCGGCGTTCGACCAGGCGCTCAAGCTCGATCCCAATGATGCGCGCGCGCGCTATTTCAAGGGCGTGGCCATCGACATGGCGGGCGAACATCGCCGCGCGATCGACTTGTGGTTCGATCTGCTCAAGGACACGCCGGCCGACGCGCCTTATGCAGAAGACGTGCGTGGGGTAATCCGCAAGGTGGGCGAAAAGAACAAGATCGACGTCGAGAAGCGACTAGCCGAGGCCCGCTTTGCGCCGGCTGCGGGCGGAATGATCACCGTTGGTGCTGCCAAGGCGGCGGGCGGCATCCCCGGGCCCGATCAATCACAGATGCAGGCCGCGGCCAAGTTGCCGCCCGGGCAGCAGGACGCGATGGTGCGCGGCATGGTCGATGGGCTCGAAGCCAAGCTCAAGACCAATCCCGCAAATGCAAATGGCTGGATCATGCTGATGCGCAGCCGCGTTCAACTGGGCGAACCGGCGAAAGCTGCCCAGGCGATGCAGGCAGGGCTTGTCGCCTTCAAGAACGATTCGGCTACCGCTCGCCAGATCCGCGAAGCCGCGACCACGCTGAACATACCGGGGGCTTAGCAAGCGCTTGCACGAAACCTGCGGCACCGGCCCGCTCCCCCTCCCAAACCACCCCGCGACAGTATCCTGTGGGTGGTTTGGGAGGGGGAGCGGACCGGTGCCGCCTTCCGACGACAGTCCGACAAAAAGCGACTCGCCAGAATTCAGCCATTTACGATAAATTAACCTTTTACCTTCATCTCTCCAATGGTTAATGATGGGTAGGACCCAGTCAGGGCTTTCGGGCTCGGGGAATGGCCAGAGAGACTGCAGGAAGGGGCGAAGCCAATGCGCGTGCTGCTGATCGAGGACGAGCCGACGACGGCCAGGGCGATCGAGCTTATGCTCTCGGCCGAAGGATTTAATGTCTATTCGACCGATCTGGGCGAGGAAGGCCTCGATCTGGGCAAGCTCTATGATTACGACATTATCCTGCTCGACCTGAACTTGCCCGACATGCACGGATATGACGTGCTGAAGAAACTGCGGGTCGCCAAAGTGCAGACCCCGGTGCTGATCCTGTCGGGCATCTCGGAAATGGATTCCAAGGTGCGCAGCTTCGGCTTCGGTGCCGACGATTACGTATGCAAGCCGTTCCACCGTGAAGAACTGGTGGCGCGGATTCACGCGGTTGTCCGCCGTTCGAAGGGCCATTCGCAATCGGTCATCCGCACCGGCAAGCTGGCAGTCAACCTCGATGCCAAAACCGTCGAAGTCGACAGCGCCCGCGTGCACCTGACCGGCAAGGAATACGCGATGCTGGAACTGCTCTCGCTGCGCAAGGGCACCACGCTGACCAAGGAAATGTTCCTCAACCACCTTTACGGCGGGATGGACGAACCCGAACTCAAGATCATCGACGTGTTCATCTGCAAACTGCGCAAGAAACTCGCGCACGCCTGCAGCGGTGACAACTACATCGAAACCGTCTGGGGCCGCGGCTACGTGCTGCGCGATCCCGAGGATAAAGCTGAAGCCGCCTGACGGTTTCCATCAGAACAACGGGGACGGCAGCCTGACAAGGCTAAAACCGATCCCCGATCTAGGCCCGCCGCCACTTGCGCAGCGGGCCTTCTTTTTTGCACCACTGATCGCCGCTGGAACGCCGCGCGTTGCGGGCTAGGAGCCGAGAGTGAAAAGAACCTCCGGCGGGCAAGGGCCATCGCCCTTGCATCCCTGCCCTTTTTTGGCGATCGAACGCCCAGGCAGCGCCCTGCTGCGCGACGCTGAAGCGCAATGCTGATGAATGCCCGGGCCAAATTTGTGCATAGCCCGTCTGCTGGGGGCGACGTCACCCCGGTATGGAGTATTGGGTAGCAGTTCAACAAAGCTGGGGGGCATGACGGCTCTCGCGACCTTACGCTTGGCAACGGACAATCCGCTTTCGCCCACTCCCGGTCGTTCGTTAAGCTTGGTCGCCCGAGTGGGATCGGTTGAAACGGAACTTTCGGATTGCCTGGATGCCAGACAGTCCGATTAAGGCACCACCACATATGAGCCAAACCATCCCCCAGCCGTGAAAGACATCTGTCTCCTCTGACTTCCTCCAAATCAGTCCTGCGCCGATTATTGCTGCTATTGCCAACTGGCTGTAGGCTATCTTGGAAAACGCAAAGGCACGGGCCTCCGCCTTTGAAAACGCTACGCCTTCAGGCGCCCGGCGTTGTAGTTCATGTGATGGAGCATTCCATGCCCAACGAAATACGGACATGAATGGCAGTAAGATGGCGCCAATCCCGGCCCAAACCGCTATGTCAGCGGCCACACTATGAGAGTCCGGAATTAGCCAAACCATCAATAGGATCATGGCCACCGTGGCTGGAATGATAGACCACCAGGCGAAACGAATTCGCCTGTCAAACGTCGATATAAATTCATCGCGTTCACGCTCGCTGATGCGAAATGGCGCACCCTTCTGGCCCTTACGATAGACAATACCGTTTGGGTCATTTGCAAATTGATCTGCGAAGGTTTCCCGAATGCGGTCAAGGTCTGAGTTTCGAAACATATCCAAAGTTTAGCCAGCCTCCAAGCGGCATGCAATGTCCTCTTCCCACCAATTCCAGTCGATCAGCGCCTGATCAGGCCCTGCCTAAGGCGAACAACGCAAAGCGGGGGCGGACCCGTTTGCACGGTGCTCTTGGTCAGCGTGTGGTCATCATGTCATTATAACCCGGCTATCGCTAATTTCCCTTGGCCCGCTAGAGGTCATCCCCTCTCCAAAATCCTTTTCCTACACCCCCCGATCCTGCTATGTTCCGCTCGCTCTTTCGCATTCTGAATCCTGCTACTGCCCGCAAGAAAAGCGCTCTTGCGGATGTGCTTTATCAACAAGCTCGGGCCAACTCCTTGAACTTGCATGATTCGTGATATTTGCGGAGAATCCGGATCTGGTCCGGAATGACGAGGGGTGTTGACCGGTCGCGCTTGTGCGCCATAGCGCGGCCATGACCGCACACCGACCCGGCGACCCGACTACGATCAACCGCCTCTACGGCCGCTCGAAAGGCAAGAAGCTCCGCGCCGGCCAGCAGGACCTGGTCGATCGCCTGCTGCCCTCGCTCTCCGTGCCCGACGAAGGGCCGGTCAGCGCCGAAGCGCTGTTCGGTGACGCGCGCCCGCTCCATTTCGAGATTGGCTTCGGCGGCGGCGAGCATCTTGCGTTCCGCGCCGACTTGCTGCCAGACCACGGCTTCATCGGCTGCGAACCCTTCGTCAATGGCGTGGCGCAGGCGCTGACGCACATCCGCGATGCCCGGCTGCCCAACGTGCACCTGCACATGGGCGACGCGCTGGATGTGCTGGCGCGCGTGCCCGATGGCGCGCTCAGCTTCGTCTATCTGCTCCACCCCGATCCCTGGCCCAAGGCCCGCCACGCCAAGCGCCGCATGATGAACGACGGCCCGGTCGACCTGATCGCCGCCAAGCTTCGGCCGGGCGGTGAATTCCGCTTCGGCACCGATCATCCGATATACTTGCGCCACGCGCTGATGGTGATGCGCCGCCATTGCTCGAGTCTGGGCAGCGGCAATGCAGCGCAGTTCGAATGGCTGTGCGACAAACCGGCGGATTTTCAGCACCGCCCCGGCGGCTGGCCCGAAACGCGCTACGAAGCCAAGGCGCGAGAGCAAGGCCACGAGGTCTGGTACTTCCGATTTAGGCGAAAATAGGTCAAAGACTTATTTTTGGAAATGGCCTAAAACCAACATGTTATCTACGAAATTGCACGCTGCACTATCCGGCAATTTCCGTAACGGTGATTGCACAGTGCTTACTTTTGCGGTACACGAGGTATTGCAATGGCGACCGGCAGGATCAGCAAACGAACGCTTGATGCGTTCCAATCGAGCGGGGTGACCGGCTTCCTTTGGGATGAAGATCTCAAGGGGTTCGGGGTCAGGGTCGCAGCTTCCGGAGCGGCGTCCTACGTTATACAGTTCCGGATGGGCGGGCGCGAATCACCGACGCGCCGTTACACCATTGGAGCCAATGGCTCGCCCTGGACCCCGGCCACGGCTCGCGAGGAGGCCATCCGCCTCCTCATTCTCGTCGCTCGCGGCATTGACCCGATGGAGGAAGACAAGAAGCGGCGCCGGGAAGCGGTGGATCTCGCCTTCTCCAAGTATGCCGATAGCTTCAGCGTCGCGTGCAAGGGCAAGGGTTGGAAGACCCTAGTGAACCGGTCGATCCGACTTCACCTCAAACCGGTCCTGGGCAATAAGCCTTTGCCGACCATCACGAGGTCGGACGTGGTGGCCGTCTTCGACCGAATGCCAGACGAGCAGGCCGCAAATAAGCGCAATGTGTTCGCTGTCCTTCGCCGCCTGTTCAAATGGGCGGTAAGCCGTGGTGACATCCTGCACAGCCCGATGGAGGGAATGGAAACCCCGCCACCCGTCAAGCCGCGGGACCGCTGGCTCCTCGATGCCGAACTCAAGCAAATCTGGGAGCAGGCTCCAAAAACTCATAAGTGCTTCGGCCCTATTGTCCGCTTGCTCATCGTTACCGGCCAGCGCCGCGAGGAGGTGACGGGGCTGGATTGGGACGAACTGGACCGGGAGGGGCGTGAATGGCGCCTGCCTAGCCACCGCACCAAAAACGGCGAGCCCAATTCCGTGCCTTTGAACGACCTGGCGATCGCCGAATTGGATCTGGCCGCCAAGGGCGAAAAATGGCCCAAGCATGGACGGGTATTCTGGACTTGTAACGGTTTCGTGCCGGTCACCTATCTCATTATGCCACCTTGGCCTCGAATGCGAGCGGGCTGATCCCGGCCAGATATGAGTGACGCCGCCGCGTGTTGTAGAACCCGTTGATGTACTGGAAGATCGCTGC
>NZ_JANXWG010000108.1 GCF_025351285.1 Novosphingobium sp. | reverse complement strand
GGTGTCCCCCACGCCCCTCGACACGAACGGAGTTTTTGGATGACCAATTTCAAGACGCTCGACGATCTCGGCGACATCCGCGGCAAGGTCGCGCTGGTGCGGGTCGATCTCAACCTGCCGATGAAGGACGGCCGGGTCACCGACGATACCCGCGTCCGCGCCGCAGTGCCAACCATCCTCGAACTCGCCGATGCAGGCGCGAAAGTTCTTCTGCTGGCGCACTTCGGCCGGCCCAAGGGTGAGCGCGTCTCGACGCAATCGTTGAGCATGGTGGTCGAAACCGTGCGCAACGTGCTCGGCCGCGAAGTGATGTTCATCCCTGAAATCGCCGGGCCGGTAGTGGCGCAGGCGATCGGCATCCTGGGTGAGGGCGGCATCGGCATTCTGGAAAACACACGGTTCTGGAAGGGCGAGGAAAAGAACGATCCCGACCTGGCCAAGGCGATCGCCGCCAACGCCGATTTCTACGTCAACGATGCCTTTTCCGCCGCGCACCGCGCGCACGCTACCACCGAAGGCCTCGCGCACGTGCTGCCCGCTTACGCCGGCCGCGCGATGCAGGCCGAACTGGAAGCGCTCGAAAAGGCGCTCGGCAAGCCAGCGAAGCCGGTCGCGGCAGTGGTCGGCGGCGCCAAGGTTTCAAGCAAGCTCGACGTGCTCAAGCACCTTGTCACCAAGGTCGATCACCTCATCATCGGCGGCGGCATGGCCAACACCTTCCTCGCCGCGCGCGGTGTCGATGTCGGCAAGTCGCTGTGCGAGCACGATCTGGCCAGCACTGCCGAGGAAATCCTGACCGCCGCTGACGCCGCCGGCTGCACCGTCCACCTGCCTTACGATGTGGTGGTGGCCAGGGAATTCGCGCCCAACCCGCCATCGGTGCGCACCTGCAACGTCCACGAAGTCGCAGCCGACGAGATGATCCTCGACATCGGCCCCGCCGCCACCGAAGCGCTGGCCGATGTGCTGAAAACCTGCCGCACGCTGGTGTGGAATGGGCCTCTGGGTGCATTCGAAACCCCGCCGTTCGACACCGCCACCGTATCGCTGGCGCGCACCGCTGCGGCGCTGACCGGCGAAGGCTCGCTGGTCTCGGTAGCGGGCGGTGGAGACACAGTGGCCGCGCTCAACCAGGCGCGCGTGGGCGATCAATTCAGCTATGTCTCGACTGCGGGCGGCGCCTTCCTGGAATGGATGGAAGGCAAGGACTTGCCCGGCGTTGTTGCACTGCAACGGTAATTACGCCAATGTGATGAAATGCATAGTCAATTGGCGATAGAAGACACGATTGTTGCCGACTCCACGTATGTCTCAACGCGGTCTCAACAACATCGTTACGTCACCCTTGATGGTATGCGCGGCATAGCCGCGCTGTCGGTTGCCGCTCATCACTTCGGTGGTGGATTGATTTCAGGCGGTTATCTGGCCGTAGATTTCTTCTTCCTGCTGTCAGGCTTCGTGTTGATGCGGACTTATGGAAGCTGGTTGCAAGGTGGTGGACATCAGATTGAGTTCGCGCGAATACGGGTGATCCGTCTATTCCCGATCTATATTATCGGCTTATTATTCGGCGCCTGCTATACGGTTTTCGGAATTTTGCGGCACTGGCAAGCATCGATAAGCTGGTTTGAATTGACGACAAGCGTATTCTTCAACCTTTTCATGTTGCCTGCACCGTTCAGCCCGGCGTTATTCCCAACAAATATGCCCGCCTGGTCGTTGTTTTATGAGATGCTTGCCGGTCTGGCCTTGCCAGCCTTGTTGGTTCGTCGTTCTAACATGGCAATCCTCGCTTTTTGCGCCGTCGCTGCGATCGCAATCACGTTGGTAGGATATCGCCTTGTTGGTTCTCCTGATGCTTTGGGGTTAGATCATTCCCCCCTGATTCGAGGGCCGACTTGGGAGGTATGGTATTTGGGCTTGATGCGGATGGCATTTTCATTTCCACTTGGCGTCGTCATTGCACGCCTGACTTTATCGCAGGGTCGCAGGATCTCGAACTGGGTGGTTTTGTTGATTGTATTATTGGCTAGCATTTTCGCAATTTCGGTGTCGGGAATGGCGCGTTTATGGTACGATTTGATTTGTATCTTTGCGATATTTCCTGTTATTTTGATCTTTGCAAGCCGAATAGAACCAAAAGGTGTTGTTGCAAAAATTGCAAGATTTGGTGGTAACATATCCTTTGCTCTATATGCCGTTCACGCGACTTTATGTCGGCTTGCCTGGTACTATTTGGAACAACGATTTGCCATTACAGCGGGGATTTCACTGCTTATCTACCTTGCAGCTTCAATCGCGCTCGCCTGGTCGATAGCGACTTGGATTGACCCCCCAGTTCGCCGCCGACTGTCCAACCTTTTTGCTGACAAGGCCGAACAAGGCAGCTCGACACATCGAGTTTCGAGTTGCCGATTGTCGAACTGAGCTCGCACCCTGGCCACGCGCAATTGCATAGACCCCGTTGCGGCTCGGCTTTTGCCTCGCTAAGCGCAGCGCGAACCACTTGTGCATACCTATGCAAACCCAAGGATCCGCCCGACCATGAACACCTCCGAGATGACCGCCCAGATCGCAGCGGGCAACGGCTTCATCGCTGCGCTCGACCAGTCGGGTGGATCGACGCCAAAGGCGCTCAAGGGCTATGGCATCGAGGAGCACGAGTATTCGGGCGACGACGAAATGTTCGGCCTGATCCACGACATGCGCTGCCGGATCATCCGCAGCAAGGTGTTCAATGGCAACAAGGTGATCGGCGCGATCCTGTTCGAGCGCACGATGGATGGAGTGGTTGGAGACGGCAGCAAGGATGGCGTGCCGGTGCCGCAGGCGCTGATTGCCAAGGGCGTGGTGCCGTTCATCAAGATCGACAAGGGGCTGGAAGACGAGGCGAATGGCGTCCAGTTGATGAAGCCGATGCCCGACCTCGATGCGCTTTTGGCAAAGTCCAAGGCTTTGGGCGTGTTCGGCACCAAGGAACGCTCGGTGATCCAGTCGGCCAACCGCGAGGGCATCGCGGCGGTGGTCGCGCAGCAGTTCGAAGTCGGCCACCAGGTGCTCGCTGCCGGGATGATGCCGATGCTCGAGCCCGAAGTGAACATCAAGAGCCCGACCCGCGCCGAGATCGACCAGATCCTGCTCGAAGAACTGCTCAAGGCGCTCGACAGCATGCCCGGCACCGACAAGGTCATGCTCAAGCTCAGCCTGCCGGTGAAATCGGGGCTGTTCGATCCGCTGGTGGCGCATCCGCGCGTGCTGCGCGTGGTGGCGCTGTCGGGCGGCTATGCGCGGGGCCAGGCTTGCGTGGAACTTGCCAAGAACCACGGCATCATCGCCAGCTTCAGCCGCGCGCTGCTTGAAGATTTGCGCGCGCAGATGACCGAAGATGAATTCGACGCCTCGCTCGGCGCGGCGATCGATGAAATCCACTGCGGATCGACGCAAAAGACGGCGCCAGTCGCAGCCTGATCGGTCCGGTGACCGAGCCTGCGGTCACGTTCGACAATCACCGCGGCGTCGTGCCGATGCTCGGCGTATTCGCCGGACTGGCCACGATCGAACTGCTGGTTGTCCACCTCATGGCAGCGACGCATTGGCCGCGCCTCGCTTGGCCGCTGACCGCGCTCAACCTGGCGAGCGTGGTCTGGCTCGTGCAGTGGATCACGTCGTGGAAGCGGCTGCCGCACCGGCTTTGCGATGGTGTGCTGCGGCTCAACATGGGCTCGATGCGCCACATCGACCTGCGTCTTGCCGAGATCGCAGCCATACGCGCAGTCAGCGATGGTGCCGAGATCAAGGCGCGAACGACCCGCAATCTGGTGCCGGTGGCCTGGCCCAACCGGATCATCGACCTGAAATCGGCGCTGCCCGGCAGGAAGCAGGTTCGGCGAATCGCGATCCGGCTGGACGATCCGCTCGAATTCGACCGGGCCTTGCGCGATCAGGGTATCTCGGTCCCCTGCTAAGCCTGCGCCGAATGCTCAGATGTGGATCGCGCCCGGCTGCACCACGAATTTGAAGCGGTAGGCAGCGGGTTTGGTCGGGGTGCCCGACTTGGCCGGAGTGACCGCAACCAGCACCACGTCCTTGCCCCCGATCGATACCGGTTCGCCCATGGTCATTTCGCGAGTCAGCTTGGCGGTGAGCGAGGACATAGTCACACGCACAACCACCCGGCCGGCCCAGATGCACTGCACGCGCGCCGGGCAGCGGCTGTCCTCGATCACCGAAATCGGCGTGATCCGCATCGTGCCGACCACGATGGTGGACCCGAGCGCCGCAATTTGCGGATGCGGTGCGTCAGGTCGCGCCGATGCGGACGCGCAGCCAGCGAGGGTGCCGGTCAGGACCAGCGCGGCGAGTATGGTGGTGATCGGCTGTTTCATGGCCACGATCATGACAGGCGCCGATGAACCGTTCCCGAATTGTCGCCAGGCCCGCGAGGCGCTAGGGCGCGCCATGGCCAAAACCCAAATCTATCTCGTTTCGCCGCTCGAAGTCGGCGGTGCCTTTCCCGATCTGCTGGCGGCCGCGCTCGATGCCGGGCCGGTTGCAGCGTTCCAGTTTCGCGTGAAAGGGCTGGATGATCACGCTTGCGCCACCCTGGCGGAACCGTTGCAGCGGCTTTGCGCCGATCACGATACCGCGTTCATTGTCAACGATTCGGTGTCGCTGGCCAAGCGGCTGGCGGCCGATGGCGTGCACCTGGGGCAGCAGGACGGTTCGGTGAAAGACGCACGCGAGGAACTGGGCAAGGAGGCGCAGATCGGCGTGACCTGCCACGACAGCCGCCACATGGCGATGGAAGCGGGTGAACAGGGCGCGGATTACGTCGCGTTCGGCGCGTTCTTTCCGTCGTCCACCAAGGACACCACTCACCAGCCCGATCTGGAATTGCTGAGCTTCTGGTCGCAGATCTTCGAAATCCCCTGCGTGGCGATCGGCGGCATCACGCCCGCCAATTGCGCGCCGCTAGTCACCGCCGGCGCGGACTTCCTGGCCACAAGCCACGCGGTCTGGGGGCAGGGCAATGCCGCCGGTGTCGCCGCAGCGGTCAAGGCGTTTCACGAAGCGATCACCACCGCCCCGCGCGGCTGAGGAGCCAATCGGGGCTTCGCGCGTTTCTCTGTCCAGGCCGGCGCACGTGTTGCGTCTCATGTCAGAGAGAGTTTCCCTTGCGCATCATTCTCATAGGCGCGTCGTTGTTGGCGTTGACGGCGTGTCACTTCCAGGTGGGGGGCGACCAGAAGGACAATGCCTCGGGCACGTCCACTGCGGTGGCTGGCTCGGCCTCAGCCGCATCCACCGGGGCCGACCCGCTTGCCGCGCGCGATGCAGTGGTAGGCGCCAAGCTCGATCAGCCTTACCCCGACCCCGAACAGCGCCCGATGATGCAGGCGCAAGTGGTGCTCGATCGGCTGGGCTTCACCCCCGGGGTGGTCGACGGCAAGCCGGGCCTCTCCACGCGCAATGCCATTTCAGGCTTCCAGCAGGCGAACCAGTTGACCGCGACCGGCACGCTCGATCAGCCAACGCTGGCGGCGCTGAGCAGGTTCAACAACATCCCCGCAACGCGCGTGGTCACCATCCCGGCGGACTTCGCCGCGGGGCCGTTTGAAAAGATCGCCAAATCGCCCGAAGATCAGGCAAAAATGACCTCGCTTGGTTATGAAACGCTCGACGAAAAGCTGGCTGAGCGGTTCCATACCACGATCGAAACGCTGAAACTGCTGAACCCGAACGGCGTGCCGGTCGGCATGGCGGCGGCGGCGCCAGACGCAGTACCAGGCCCCGTCGGTTCGGCGTCCGGAACGTCCGATGGCGCAGCGGCGCAGCAGGTGCCCGCTTCGATGTTTCGCTCAGGCCAGCAGATCCGCGTTCCCAACGTTGGTGGCGATGCGGTGGATCAAGGCGCGGTCAGCGATGCGTCCTGGGGCCGGACATTGGCCGCGCTCGGCGTAGGCACCGCTCAGCCCAAGGTCGACAAAGTGGTGGTCAGCAAGTCGAAAGGCACGCTTTCGGCGTTCGACGATGCCGGCAAGCTGGTTGCGGTCTATACCGCGACGATGGGTTCGACTCACGATCCGCTGCCATTGGGCCAGTGGAAAATCCAGGGCATCTCGCACAATCCGCAATTTCACTACAACCCGGCGCTGTTCTGGGACGCCAAGTCGACCGCCAGGAAGGCGCTGCTGCCTGCCGGGCCGAACGGGCCGGTCGGCGTGGTGTGGATCGACCTCGACATCCCGCATTATGGCATCCACGGCACGCCGCATCCCGAAACGATCGGGCGCGCCGAAAGCCACGGCTGCGTGCGCCTGACCAACTGGGACGCGGTGCGGCTGGCGCAGATGGTCCATGTCGGCACGGCGGTGTCGTTTGAGGCCTGAGGTGACCGACCGCAACGACCAGCCGCCGCTGCGGCCGGTGCCGCGCTATGGTTTCGGCAAGCGGCTCAAGACTGCCAGTGTCTCGGCGCTGGTCACGTCGGTGTTCTGGATCGTGTTCATGGTGCTCTACTGGCCGCGCAGCGAGGCAGCAAACCCGCCCCCGGTGCTGCCCGGCGCTGCGCAGGCAGGGTCAGGCAGTCGGGCGGCTACGGCGCCGCAACGCGGAGCAGGAGTTGCCCGTTTGTACGACGGTCCGGCCGTCTATGTTGCGCCGCGCGAGGGGCTGAAGATGCCGGTCCAGAGCGTGGCCGCGAACCAGTTGGCCGACAATTACACGCAATCTCGGGGCGATGGCTCGCGCGCGCACAATGCGATCGACATCCTCGCCCCACGTGGCACGCCGGTGCTGGCGGCGGCTTCGGGAACGGTGGCAAAACTGTTTGCGTCCAAGAACGGCGGCAACACGGTTTACGAGCGCTCACCCGACGGCAAGGCGATCTACTACTACGCGCACCTCGACAGCTACGCCCCCGGATTGACCGACGGCATGCCCGTTACCCCGGGCCAAGTGCTCGGGTTCGTCGGATCGACCGGCGATGCCGATCCCGCGGCACCGCACCTGCACTTTGCGATCATGGTCCTGGCGGCCGGGGAGACTTGGTGGCAGGGGCGGCCGATCAATCCCTATCGGTATCTCGGCGGGCGCTGAGCGGCCATTGTGGTTTGAGGCAAGCGCGTTATGCCGTGGCATAAGGAGATTTGCCGATGGCCAGCGCGCCCGTAACCGAGACCGAAAGCCCACGTGAACTGACCCTGCGGGGCGTGCTCCTCGGCGCGGTGCTGACGGTCGTGTTTACCGCGGCCAACGTCTATCTCGGGCTGCGAATCGGCCTGACGTTTGCCACTTCGATCCCGGCGGCGGTGATCTCGATGGCGGTGCTGCGGACGTTTGCCGGCGCGACGATCCAGGAAAACAACATCGTCCAGACCATCGCTTCGGCGGCGGGGACGTTGTCGGCCATCGTGTTCGTGCTGCCCGGGCTGGTGATGATCGGGTGGTGGAGCGGGTTTCCTTACTGGCAATCGGTGGCGGTGATCGCAATCGGCGGAGTGCTGGGGGTGATGTATTCGGTGCCGCTGCGGCGCGCGCTGGTGACCGGTTCGGACCTGCCCTATCCCGAAGGCGTGGCGGCGGCCGAAGTGCTCAAGGTTGGCGCGGGCGTGGGCGGGGCCGAGGAAAACCGGCGCGGGCTGGCGGCGGTGACCGTGGCAGGGCTGTTGGCGGCGTTCTATCCGCTGATGACCAAGCTCAAGCTGGCACCCGAAGGCAGTGCTTGGACCATGAAGATCGGCGCAGGCGGAACCACGTTTTCGGCCGGGTTCTCGCTGGCGCTGGTTGGCGTCGGGCACTTGGTCGGGCTCGCCGTCGGCATCGCCATGCTGGCCGGCATCGTAATCAGCTTCGTCGCGATCCTGCCGGTGATGACCGCGGGCGGGCCACCGGCCGGGACCGACATGGCCGCTTTCGTCTCGACCGTCTTCCGCGCGAAAGTGCGCTTCATCGGCGCGGGCACGATCGGTGTCGCCGCGATCTGGACGCTGTTGCGCGTCATCGGGCCGATCGTAAAAGGGATCGCGGGTGCCATGGCGGCATCACGCCAGCGCGGGGCAGCTGGCTACGAATCGCTTGAATTGACCGAGCGCGATTTGCCGATCGGACTGGTCGGCGCGACGATCGTGGTGCTGATGGTGCCGATCGCGTTTCTGCTGGCGGGCTTCGCATCGGGCGGGCCGCTGGCGCATGTGATGGGGCTTTCGATTGCAGTTTCGGTGGTTTACGTGCTGATCGCCGGCATCCTGATCGCCTCGGTAACCGGCTACATGGCAGGGCTGATCGGCGCGTCGAACAGCCCGGTTTCGGGGGTCGGCATTCTGGCGGCGCTGGGCATTTCGCTGCTGCTGGTGCTGCTCGTCGGGCGCGGCGGCGATGCGGCGGCGACCAAGGCGCTGGTGGCGTTTGCGCTGTTCGTCACCGCGCTGATCTTCGGCGTGGCGACGATTTCCAACGACAATTTGCAGGACCTCAAGACCGGGCAACTCGTAGGCGCGACGCCGTGGCGGCAGCAGGTGGCGCTGGTACTGGGCGTGCTGTTCGGCGCGGCGGTGATCCCGCCGATCCTCGAACTGCTCAACACCACCTTCGGCTTCCAAGGCGCGCCGGGAGCGGGTCCGAACGCGCTGGCCGCACCACAGGCCGCGCTGATCTCGGCTATTGCGCAAGGCGTGCTGGGCGGCAATCTCGATTGGGGGCTGGTCGGGCTGGGCGCCGCGATCGGTGCAGTTGCGATCGCCATCGATGCTGCGCTGACGGCAAGCAAGCGCGGGTCCTTGCCACCGCTCGCGGTCGGCATGGGCATGTATCTGCCGATGGACGTGACGCTGCTGGTGATCGTCGGCGCCGTCACCGGGCATCTCTACAACCGCTGGGCCGAACGCCAGAAAGACCCCGCCTTCGCCGAACGCATGGGCGTGCTGACCGCGACCGGACTGATCGTGGGCGACAGCCTGTTCAATATCGTGTTCGCGGCGGTGGTGGCAGCGACCAACGACCCCGAAGTTCTGGCGCTCGGGAAGGGCTTCGCCGCAGCGACGCCCTTCGGCATCGCGCTGTTCGCGGGGATCGTCGGCTATGCCTATTGGCGGATGCGTCGCGACGCCAGCGCGCTGGTCAGCGGCTGAACGTCAGCCTGCGGGTTTGACAGCGGGGGCGATCTCGCCCGGTTCTCCGGCGCGGGTGAACTGGTTCGCCGCAGGGTCGCCCGCGCGCACGCAGCGCAAGGGCATATCCTTGCCCTGGGCATCGATGCGATGGACCGTCGCGGCGGATTCAAGATGGAAGCGATGCCCGCTGAGCGTGCCGGTGGTCATCACCAGCACGTCGCCCAGCAGCAGGTAACTCCCCGCCACGTCATCGCCCGTAATATAAGTCGAATCGGGCACAGTGGTGAAGCTTTCGGCCGGAACGGGTGCAGCCGGCGTCGCGGCATCGCCGGGCAATTCGCAGAACCATTTGCCCAGCTTTACCGTGCCGAGCTCGCCCCCAGGCGCCGCGTGCAACGGGGCCGCAGCGAGGCACAGCAGCAGCAGGGCGGGCGCGAGATGGACAAGCTTTGGCATGGCCCAAACCGCTAGCATGGTGCTGGCGCTTGAAGCAATCGACTCCGCCAGCTAAGGCGCGCGCTTTGCGGCATGAAGTCCCTTCCGGGATTCCGATTATGCGAAGGCTCTTTCCATCATGAAGATCAGCGGCGTGGACATCCGTCCCGGTAACATCATCGAATACGAAAAGGGCATCTGGAAGGTCGCCAAGACCCAGCATACCCAGCCCGGCAAGGGAGGCGCGTTCATGCAGGTGGAAATGAAGAACCTGATCGATGGCCGCAAGACCAACGTCCGCTTCCGCAGCCAGGACACGATCGAGCGCGTGCGGCTCGACACCAAGGACTTCCAGTTCCTGTACATCGATGGCGATGCGCTGGTGTTCATGGACCAGGAAAATTACGAGCAGATCAACCTGCCCGCCGATCTCGTCGGCGATGCCGCGGCGTTTTTGCAGGACGGCATGGAAGTCACGCTCGAAATGTACGACGATCGGCCGATCAGCGTGGCCTTGCCCGAACAGGTCGAAGCCATGATCGTCGAGGCCGACGCGGTGGTGAAGGGGCAGACCGCATCGTCCAGCTTCAAGCCCGCGCTGCTCGACAACGGCGTGCGCGTGATGGTGCCGCCGTTTATCGCCAGCGGTACGCGGATCATCGTCGACGTTTACGAGCGCACTTACGTCGGCAAGGCGAGCTGAATCATGTCAGCAGTATCGGGTCTCGTTCGCGTGATGGAGCGTGCGGCACGCAAGGCCGGCACGCGTCTGCGCCGCGATTTCGGCGAAGTCGAACATCTCCAGGTCAGCCGCAAGGGGCCGGCCGACTTCGTCTCGAAGGCCGACCAGGCCGCCGAACGCACGATCTGGGACGAGCTGCGCGCAGCCCGGCCCGGCTGGGGCTTCCTGATGGAAGAGGGCGGCGAGATCCTGGGCGACGAGGACAAGCCGCGCTTCATCGTCGACCCGCTCGATGGCACCAGCAATTTCCTCCACGGCATCCCGCATTTTGCGATCTCGATCGCAGCGCAGGAGCCGCGTCTGGATGGGAACAAGAAGATCAATGGGGGCTGGGGTGATGTCGTGGCAGGCATCGTTTACCAGCCAATCACCGACGAGAGCTTTTGGGCGGAGAAAACGCGCGGCGCGTGGTTGCAGGATCGGCGCCTGCGCGTTTCGGCGCGGCGGCATCTCGACGAATCGTTGATTGCCACCGGAATCCCGTTTTCGGGCCGTGGCGATATGGGCGAATGGACGCGGATCTATCACGCTATCGGTCCTGAAGTGGCGGGTATCCGCCGGTTCGGTGCGGCATCGCTCGATCTGGCGTGGGTCGCGGCGGGGCGGTTCGATGGCTATTGGGAATCGGCGTTGAAGCCGTGGGATTCGGCTGCCGGGTGCCTGCTGGTGCGCGAAGCCGGCGGGTTCGTATCGGATTATCAGGGCCGGTCGCAGCCGATCTGCGACGAAACCGTGCTGGCCGGCAACGACGGCCTGCATTCCAAGCTGCACAAGCTGGTGGCCGGGACGATGAAGCCCGCTGCTCGCGCTCCTGCCAGGTGAGCAGGGCTTGAAGACCGCGCGCACTCCGGTTAGGAGGCGCGCGCAACAAGGCCGTAAGGCCTGTGCCCCTGTGGCGGAATGGTAGACGCGTTCGACTCAAAATTGGGTTATACCTAAGAAAAGTAGGCAATTACCCAGCAAAACTAATGGTTTAGCTAAGGTCGAGACTCCGAAAAAGACTTACACAAGTCTTACACATTTTGGAGTTTTCGAAATGCCCGCTGAAAGCTATGTTTTGATGGATGGGGCGCTCCACGTTTATCGGCGTGAGGGCAGCCGCTTCTGGCAGTGCGCGACTTACCTTGGCAGCCGCAATCACCGGCAGACGACCAAGGAAACCAGCCTCGCTGCGGCCAAGGATTTTGCCCGCGACTGGTACATGGAGCGGTGCGTCGAAGATCGCCAACGCCGACGCGGTGGCGTCCGCTTGGCTGGCGGTCCCGTCCAGCCAGAGAATGTCGAACCCGAAATGCCAGTCGACCGGTCGGCCAGGACCGGGCGACCCCGCGCGCCGACTGGCCCAACTTTCGAGGATGCCGCGACCGCCTTCGCCAATGAGTTCGAGGTCATCACTCTCGGCGAGCGCAACGCCGGATATGTGAAATCGAAGTCCGACATTATCCGGGTTCATCTCATGCCGTTCTTCGGTGAGACGGCGCTTGAGGACATCACGGCTGGCAAGGTTCAGGAATATCGGTTGCACCGCCAGTCGTCGCGAATGGAAGTGAAGACCGGCAAACCCAAGCGGCCTGCCCGAGCGACCCTGCACCATGAGATTGTGACGCTTCGTCAGATTTTGAAGACTGCAAATCGCAAGGGTTGGATCGCGGCGATTCCGGATATGTCCGCGCCCTACAAGACGTCCGGCAAACTAGAGCATCGCGCCTGGTTCTCTCCCGAGGAATACAAGATGCTTTACGAGGCGACGCGCGAGCGGGCGAAGAACCCGCCCAAGCCGCGCTGGCGAGAGGTTTGCGAGACGTTCCACGATTACGTCCTGTTCATGGGCAACACCGGGCTGCGCCCGGATGAGGCGTCGCGCCTTGAGCTGCGCGACGTCAAGATCGTGGACGACGAATCGACCGGCGAGCGCATTTTGGAGATCGAAGTGCGCGGCAAGCGCGGGGTTGGCTATTGCAAGTCGATGCCCGGTGCGATCCTGCCGTTCGAGCGGGTTCGCAAGCGCAAACAGCTCAAGCCGACGGACCGCGTGTTTGGGAAATCACCTCGCGAATTGATGAATACTGTTCTCGACGAGCTGAATCTGAAATTCGACCGAGATGGGCATATCCGGACCTGCTACAGCTTGCGGCATACCTATATCTGCCTTCGCTTGCTCGAAGGCGCTGACATTTATCAGGTCGCGAAGAATTGCCGAACAAGTGTTGAGATGATCGAGAAATATTACGGGCGGCATCTAAAGAACAATATTGACGCTTCTGCTGTCAATGTTCGGAAAGCCCGACCCGCACCAGTTGCCGCACGGAAGAAGGCCCTGAAACCAACGAAATAGGTCGAGTAGTTCGCTTTTCACATTGCACATTTTGATCGGCTCGCTATAGGCATCCATCAGCGCGGGCGTGGTGGAATTGGTAGACGCGCGGGATTCAAAATCCCGTTCCGCAAGGAGTGTGGGTTCGATTCCCACCGCCCGCACCATCCAAGATAGCAGGCTCCGTAAAGTCCACTGCACGGTGGACAGGAGCCTGCATCAGCGGATCGAATTGGGTCGAACGACCCACGATCCGCTGCGCGAAATGACAACCGAACGGCATTGTCATGCTGGCACTTGGCAGACCATCCGGGATGCAGCCATCGCCACAAACTGACGCCGCGCAGCGACGCTCTGGCTCTCTGATCGTTACGCGCCCGCTCCATCGATCAACAAATCGACATATCGTGATCGATAGAATGCCATTCTATCGATCATGCGGGACGATCGACAGCTGCCGGTACGCCAGAAATGCGCCATTTGGTTGTGACAGCCGGGGATACCCAAGCCAAATGATCTGCCGCCCCGTTTGTAGATTGCGGGTAATGACTTTCGATGGCTAAACACTGTGCGTGTCAGAAAAAGAGAAATTAGAATCTTTCATTGCCGAATGGGCGCTTACCGGCGGCTCCGAGCTCGCGAACACGCAAAGCTTCGTGAACGGCCTTTGCGCTCTGATCGGAGTTGATCCGCCAAAGGGCAGCCGGGCCGACGACACGCACAACGACTATGTTTTCGAGCGCCGTGTGTTCCAGAAGGAAGCCGACGGCACCGAGAGTTTCGGACGCATCGACGCTTACAAGCGCCATTGCTTTGTGCTGGAGGCCAAGCAAGGCAGCGATGCCGACCGCAAGGCCGCTGAAATGGGTGAAGCCGACCTCGACATTTTTGGGCAGACTGCCGCCGCTCGTTTCAAGCGTGGCACCGCCAAGCGCGGTACGCCCACCTGGTCAAAGGCGATGGTCGAAGCGCGTGGGCAAGCCGAACGTTATGCCAAAGCACTGCCGATCGATCATGGCTGGCCGCCATTCCTGCTTGTCACTGACGTTGGCCACTGCATCGACGTCTATGCCGATTTCAGCGGCACCGGAAAGCAATACACCCAGTTCCCCGACGCCGCCCGCTTTCGCATCGCACTTGACGATTTGCGCGACCCGGATGTCCGCACCCGCCTTGCTAGCATCTGGACCGCCCCCATTAGCCTCGATCCCTCGAAAGAGGCCGCGCGCGTCACGCGGGAGATTGCCGGGCATTTGGCCGAACTCTCCAAGCGCCTAGAAAAGCGTGAACAGAACCCCACCCGCGTCGCCGATTTCCTCATGCGCTGCCTGTTCACGATGTTTGCCGAAGATGTCTGGACTTGTAACGGTTTCGTGCCGGTCACCTATCTCATTATGCCACCTTGGCCTCGAATGCGAGCGGGCTGATCCCGGCCAGATATGAGTGACGCCGCCGCGTGTTGTAGAACCCGTTGATGTACTGGAAGATCGCTGC
>NZ_JANXWG010000101.1 GCF_025351285.1 Novosphingobium sp. | reverse complement strand
CTTGCCCGAACCCGAAAGCCCGGTGAACCACAGCACCGCGGGCTTCTGGTTCTTCATGCCGGCGTGTTCTTCGCGGGTGATGTCGACCGCCTGCCAGTGGACATTCTGCGCGCGACGCAGGCTGAAGTGCAGCATGCCGGCGGCCACTGTGGCGTTGGTGATCTTGTCGACCAGGATGAACCCGCCCAGCGTCCGGCCTTGCGCGTAGGGCTCGAACACGATCGGCTTGTCGGCCGCGAGTTCGGCCACGCCGATGGCGTTCAGGTCCAGCGTCTTGGCAGCCATGTGCTCCATGGTGTTGACGTTGACCGTGTATTTCGGCGCCTGCACCGTGGCGGAAACAGTCTGGGTGGCCAGCTTGAGCCAGTAGGCCCGGCCCGGAACCATCGCTTCGTCGGCCATCCACACGAAAGTGGCCTCGAACTGGTCGGCGACTTGCGGCGGGGCGTCGGCGGTGGCGATCACGTCGCCGCGCGAGCAGTCGATCTCGTCGGCGAGCGTGAGTGTGACCGACTGGCCGGCCACCGCATGGTCGAGATCGCCGTCAAGCGTGACCACGCGCGCGACTGTGCTGGTCTTGCCCGAGGGCAATACGCGGATCGCATCGCCCGGCTTGACCGTGCCGCTGGCGATCAGCCCGGAAAAACCACGGAAATCGAGGTTGGGGCGATTGACCCACTGCACCGGCATGCGCAGCGGCTTGGCCTGATCGAGCGTGGCGTCGACTTCGACCGCCTCCAGGTGCGCGATCAGGCTCGGGCCGGTGTACCAAGGCGTGTTTGCGCTCGGGCCGGTGATGTTGTCGCCCTTGAAGCCCGAGATCGGCATCGGCGTGAACGCGGTGATCCCGATTTCCTTCGCGAATGCGCTGTAATCGGCGACGATCTCGTCAAACCGGCTCTGGCTGTAATCGACCAGGTCCATCTTGTTCACCGCCAGCACCAGGTGGCGGATGCCGATCAGGTGCGCGAGGAAGCTGTGGCGGCGAGTCTGCGTCAGCACGCCCTTGCGCGCATCGATCAGGATCACCGCAAGGTCGGCGGTGCTCGCGCCGGTCACCATGTTGCGCGTGTATTGTTCGTGGCCTGGCGTATCGGCGACGATGAACTTGCGCTTTTCGGTGGCGAAGAAGCGGTAGGCGACATCGATGGTGATGCCCTGCTCGCGCTCTGCCGCCAGCCCGTCGACCAGCAGCGCGAAATCGATTTCCTGACCTTGCGTGCCCTGCTTCTTGCTGTCGGCTTCGAGCGCGGCGAGCTGGTCCTCGAAGATCATCTTCGAATCGTACAGCAGCCGCCCGATCAGCGTGGACTTGCCGTCATCGACCGACCCGCAGGTGATGAAGCGCAGCATCGTCTTGTGCTGGTGCACATCGAGATAGGCGTCGATGTCCTCGGCAATCAGCGTGTCGGTGACGTAGATCGGGTCGGTGGTCTGGTCGGTCATGTTCGGTCCCTTAATGTCCTCCGCCCGGCCCATTACGAAATTTGGCGGGAGGGGTTAGGGGTGGGCTTTTCTGAGGTTTGCGCCGCATCGCGCCCACCCCCGGCCCCTCCCGCAAGCGGGAGGGGAGAAGTCGTCAGAAGTACCCTTCCTGCTTTTTCTTCTCCATGCCCGCGCCGCCGGCGTCCTTGTCGATCGCGCGGCCCTGGCGTTCGCTGGTGGTGGTCAGCAGCATTTCCTGGATCACTTCGGGCAGCGTCGCCGCCTCGCTTTCGACCGCGCCGGTCAGCGGATAGCAGCCGAGTGTGCGGAAGCGGATCGAGCGGTCGACCGGCACTTCGCCGGGTTCCAGCGGAAAGCGATCGTCATCGACCATCAGCAGCATCCCGTCGCGCTCCACCGTCGGGCGCTTGGCCGCGAAGTAGAGCGGCACGATCGGGATGTCTTCGAGGTGGATGTATTGCCACACGTCGAGCTCGGTCCAGTTCGAGATCGGGAACACGCGGATGCTCTCGCCCTTGGCCTTGCGGGCGTTGTAGAGGTTCCACAATTCGGGGCGCTGGTTCTTCGGGTCCCAACCATGGCTCGCGGTGCGGAAGCTGAAGATGCGCTCCTTGGCGCGGCTCTTTTCCTCGTCGCGCCTTGCGCCGCCGAACGCCGCATCGAAGCCGTACTTGTCGAGCGCCTGCTTCAACCCCTCGGTCTTCCACATATCGGTGTGGAGCGCGCCGTGATCGAACGGATTGATCCCGCGCTCGATCGCCTCGGGGTTCTGATAGACCAGCAATTCCATCCCGGCGTCGCGCGCTGCCTTTTCACGCAGCTCGTACATCGCCTTGAATTTCCACGTGGTATCGACGTGAAGCAGCGGGAACGGCGGCGGCGCGGGATAGAACGCCTTGCGCGCCAGGTGCAGCATCACTGCGCTGTCCTTGCCCACCGAATAGAGCATCACAGGCTTCTCGGCCTCGGCCACCACCTCGCGCAGGATGTGGATGCTTTCGGCTTCAAGCCGCTGAAGATGCGTGAGGGTGCCGGTTGTCATGTCTCTCACCATTTGGGCCGCAATCCACGATTGGGGGGGGGGGGCGGTTATGCAGCCCAGATAGATCGCGTCGCTGGACAATGAACCTCCCATTTGGGAGGTAAGGCGCATGGCCATCATCATCGAAGACAGCGACATCGTCTCGGCGATCTACGATGGCCCGTTCGAGCAGCCACTGTGGAGCACGTTCCTCGACCGGCTGCGCAGCGCGCTCCGTGCCGATTACGCCGCGATCATCTTCCGCGCGCACGATGCCGGCTCGAACCGCCCGGTCGAACTCGTCTCGGGCAAGCGCGCGGCGCCGGCGTTGCGCGCGATGTGGGAAGACGAACTGCACCGCAGTGACCCGCGCTCGCAGGCACAGCTGCGCGATGGCCGGGTTTACGATCTGGCCGAACTGCTCGAACGCGTCGACCAGGCGGGCGCCTCCAAGGCGCTCGAATTGTTCGCGGCCAGCGGCATCCGTGAATTGCGCATGGTGCGGATCACCGAGCCGAGCGGGGTAAGTGCCGGCATTTATGTCACGCGCGAACGCGGCGAATTCACGTCGGCGGAAAGCGCGCTGCTCAGCAAGGCCGCGCCGCACTTGCGCCGGGCATTGCGCAGCCACATCGCGCTAGAACGCGAGAAGAACCGCTTCACAATCGCCAGCGAAGTGGTCGAACGGCTCAATTTCGGCTGGATCGCGCTCAACGCGCAAGGCTGCGTGGTCGAGACCAGCCCCGAGGCCGCACGCGTGCTCCAGCACGGGCGGGGGCTCAAGACTGCGCGCAACGGACGACTGCTGGCGGTCGACCCTTCAGCCGATCGGCGGCTGGCATCGGCCATTCGGCTGCTGGCCGCGTCGGCGGACAACGTTGCCGGCATGCGGACGCAGGCGATCAACGTCAGCCAGGACCCGTGGATGGAACTGTTGCTGACCCGCGCGACCCGCGACGGACAACTGCTGTCGGGCGCGCCGGCTGTCGTCGCCTACCTGCAAGGCGACACCCGCTCCGATGCCGATCGCCACGTGCAGATCGCGCAATTGTTCGGCCTTCTGCCCAGCGAGGCGCGGCTGGCATTGGTGCTCAGCCGTGGGCTGGCGATTGCTGATGCAGCGCAGGTGCTGGGGCTGACGATTGAAACCGCGCGCAACTATTCGAAGAAGATCTACGCCAAGACCGGCACGCGCGGGCAATCCGATCTGGTGCGGCTGATCCTGACGAGCGTGCTGGCGCTGGCTTAGTGGTTCACCGAAGCATTGCGTCGAGCCGAGCCAGATCGACCCGGCTTTCGGCTTGATCGAGATCGCTGCAGACCAGCGCCGCGGCCGAAAAGTCCTGCCCGCTCGTAAAGCGCGATGGCGTGACCACCGTGGCGATCCCGGCGGCCCGAGCGGCGGCGAGGCCATGCTTTGAATCCTCGATCGCCACGCACACCTCCGGCTCCAGCCCGAGCGCGGCCAGTGCACGCGAGTATACTTCGGGATCGGGCTTCTTAACCGCGACGTCCTCCCCCGCCACGATGACCGGAAACCAGGTTTCAGAACCCGGCCCCAGCACATGGCGAAGCAATCCATCCAGATTGGCCCTGCTCGTGGTAGTTGCGATGGCGAGCGTTACACCCCGGTCCAGGCTTTCGCGGATCAGCCGCATGATCCCCGGACGCGACTCGATCTCGCCAGCAGCGAGCTGTTCGGCGTAGATTTCGTTCTTGCGCATGTGGAGCGCCGCCACTGTCGTCGCATCCGGTGCAAGCCCGATCTCGGCACGATAGCGCCCGATCCGTTCGCGGCCGCCGGTCGTGGTCAACAGCGCGGCGTAGTCGGCCTCGCTCCAGCGCCACGCCAGCCCCGCCTCGGCGAAAGCCCGGTTAAATGCGCGGCGGTGCGCCTCTTCGGTTTCGGCCAGCGTGCCGTCGACATCGAAAATGATCGCCTTCAGCCGCAAGCGTCACACCGCTTCGGGCGAACTTGCGAAAACGCGGCTGGCGCGGATGTCTTCGGCCTCGATCGTCGAAAGCTGATCGGCGGTCACCGCGCCGTCGGCATCGTCGAACAGCCGCACCGCCTGCCGCAGCCGCGCGCGATCGAGCGCGTTGCGGATCGAGCGGGCGTTCGAGAAATGCGGCTGCTCCCGCCGCCGAACGACATAGTCGGCCAACGCCTCTCGCCCGCCGTCCGATAACCGGTAACCCATGCCGAGCAGGATCGTATCTGCGATCGCCACCAGTTCGCCATCGTCGTAATCGGGAAAGTCGATGTGGTGCGCGATGCGGCTGCGGAAGCCGGGGTTGCTGGAGAAAAACGTGTCCATCCGGTCGGCATAGCCGGCCAGGATCACCACCAGATCGTCGCGCTGGTTCTCCATCACCTGGAGCAGGATTTCGATCGCCTCCTGTCCATAGTCACGCTCGTTCTCGGGTCGGTAAAGGTAATAGGCCTCGTCGATGAACAACACGCCGCCCATCGCCTTCTTGAGCACATCCTTGGTCTTGGGCGCGGTGTGGCCGATGTACTGGCCCACCAGATCGTCGCGCGTCACAGACACCAGATGCCCGCGCCGGACATAGCCGAGCTTGTGCAGGATGCCCGCCATGCGCAGCGCTACGGTGGTCTTGCCGGTGCCGGGGTTGCCGGTGAAGCTCATGTGCAAAGTCGGCGGCTCGGTCGCCAGGCCCAGCGTCTGGCGCGCGCGATCGACCAGCAGCAGCGCGGCGATCTCGCGGATGCGCCGCTTGACCGGCGCCAGCCCGACGAGATCGCGATCGAGCTGGGCCAATTCGTCGCCCAGCCCGCTCGTCGCGAAATCGCGCTTCAGGTCGATCGCGTCATTGCCGGATGCGCTGGTCATGTCAGCGCGAATACCGCTCGCCTTCCGGCTTTTGGGCCGAATACGAGCGCGTGGTATAAGCGATCTGGCGCCCACCGCGCTCCTGCCGTTCGAGCGCGAAGCCGGGCTCGTCGGCCGGGCGGTCGGTGATGAACGACAGCCGGAGCGATTCCCAGCCGTAAGTGTTGTCGAATGCCGAAAGCCGGATGTAGTTCGCGCCGCCGTGCTGCGTGCGGCATTCGGCCAGCGCCATCATCACGCCCGCGGCATCGGGCACGTCGAACATCGGGATGCCCCACATTTCCCAGTAGGTGTTCCGAGGGTGTGGATCGTCGGTGTATTCGATGTTCACGGCCCAGCCGTGATCGAGGCAGTACTGGACTTGCGCGACGATCTGGTCGTCGGTCATGTCGGGCAGGAACGAAAACGTGCCCTGGGTAATGCGCATGGGTTTGGCTCCTCAGGCGGGGGTTGCAGTGGGGACGAAATCGGCGGTGTCGGTCGAGGCGTAGTTGAAGCTCACGTCCTTCCACGTATCGATCGCGGCGCGGAGCGGGCCGCACCAGCGTGCGGCGGCGGCGAGGATGTCGGGTCCTTCGGCCAGGTAATCGCGGCCTTCATTGCGCGCCTGGATCATGGCTTCGAGCGCGACGCGGTTGGCGGTGGCGCCGGCCTGGATGCCTTGCGGGTGGCCGATCGTGCCGCCGCCGAACTGGAGCACGACGTCTTCACCAAGGTAATGGATCAACTGATGCATCTGCCCGGCATGGATCCCGCCCGACGCCACCGGCATGACCTTGTTGAGCGAGGCCCAGTCCTGGTCGAAGAACAGCCCGTGTTCCAGGTTCATCGGCGTGTGCCCTTCGCGCAGCGTGTCGTAGAAGCCTGCGATCATCAGCGGATCGCCTTCGAGCTTGCCCACCACGGTGCCGGCGTGGATGTGATCGACCCCGGCCATCCGCATCCACTTGCAGATCACGCGGAAATTCATCCCGTGGTTCTTCTGGCGCGAATAGGTCGAATTGCCCGCGCGGTGGAGGTGCAGGATCATGTCGTTGCGCCGCGCCCACTTGGCCATCGACTGGATTGCGGTGTAGCCGATCACCAGGTCGATCATGATGATGCAACTGCCCAGTTCCTTGGCGAATTCGGCGCGTTCGTACATCTCCTCCATCGTGCCGGCGGTGACGTTGAGGTAGTGGCCCTTGACCTCGCCGGTCGCGGCCTGCGCCTTGTTGACCGCTTCCATCACGTAGAGGAACCGGTCGCGCCAATGCATGAACGGCTGCGAGTTGATATTCTCGTCATCCTTGACGAAATCGAGCCCGCCCTTGAGCGCCTCGTACACCACGCGGCCATAATTGCGGCCCGACAGGCCGAGCTTGGGCTTGGTCGTCGCGCCCAGCAGCGGCCGGCCGAACTTGTCGAGCCGTTCGCGCTCCACCACGATGCCGGTGGCGGGGCCCTGGAAGGTTTTGAGGTACGCGACCGGAATCCGCATGTCCTCGAGCCGCAGCGCCTTCAGCGCCTTGAACCCGAACACGTTGCCGATGATCGATGCGGTCAGGTTGGCGATCGATCCGCCCTCGAACAAGTCGAGGTCATAGGCGATCCACGCGAAGAACTGCCCGGGCGTGCCCGGCACCGGATCGACGCGATAAGCCTTGGCGCGGTACAACTCGCACGCGGTCAGCCGGTCGGTCCACACTACCGTCCACGTCGCGGTCGAGCTTTCTCCGGCCACCGCTGCGGCGGCCTCGATTTCGTCCACGCCGTCCTGCGGGCTGATCCGGAACAGCGCGATGACGTCGGTGTCTTTGGGCACGTAGTCGGGCTCCCAATAGCCCATCTTGGCGTATTCCATGACGCCTGCGGCATAGCGGGCCTTTGGATCGATCTTGGGTTCCATGTTCATGGGTTGGTCTCCTACGCGGCGGCTAGAGTGGCGGAGCGCGGATCGAGCGCCCCCGATGAGTAGCGTTTGGCCATATCGG
>NZ_JANXWG010000082.1 GCF_025351285.1 Novosphingobium sp. | reverse complement strand
TACGCGATGGGCGGCACCGGCGCGCTGGTGGCGGCGCTGGTGCGCAAGTTCGAGGAACCCGCGCTCGAAGATCGCGCGCGCGGCTTCGTGGAAGCGTTCGTACCCTTCGACATCTTCGGGCGCGAGCCGCGCAATCTGCGCACGCACATGCGCCTGATCGGCGTTGTAATCGAAGAACGTGCCGTCATCGAAATAGATGCGATAGAACGGCAGGATCGGCACGATATCGACATAGCGCCGGGTATTCGGGCCGCCGGTCTTGCCATCGCTGCCCACCGGGTTATCCGACAGCACGCCCGGCGGGAAATCGGGCGCCGCCAGCATCGCCACGTCGCGTTCGAGCGCGAACAGCTCCTCGATGAAATGCGGCACGGTCAGCACCGTGGGCCCCATGTCGAAGGTAAAGCCCTCTGCGCGCCGTACATAAGCGCGCCCGCCGGGCTGGTCGAGCTGCTCGACGATGGTCGTATCGAACCCCAGGCTCTGCAAGCGCATCGCGCAAGCGATGCCGCCGATGCCCGATCCGATCACGATGGCGGTACGACGAGTCATGCACTGGCCTTTGCAATTGAAAGATGCTGTCTGGTTGAATTCGGTCGCTCTAGCCGCTTTTCCAACCAGCGCGAGAGCGCAAGGTGCGGCACCGCCACCGACGCCAGCAACTGGAATGCCTGCGCCGTCCAGCTCGCGCCGGTTTGCCCCGGCACCAGTCTTTGCTGCACCCACCAGCCGATCAGCGTGGCCGCGGAAACCAGCGCCCCGGTTACCAGCCAGCGTGTCCGGGTCATGTCACGCAGCGACGCTCGCGATTGCACCAGGTGCCGCGGCGCGTGCAGGAACACGAAGAACAGCGCAAACCCCGCAACGGGGGGGAGCAGCACAAGCAATACCAGGCAAAGCGCCATTGCAGCGGCCCATTGGCGATCGCCGTTCCGCCAGGCTGTGCCCACGCCCACCAAGGTGACCAGCAACGCCACCGGCGCCGCCGCGATGATCACTTTCGCGACAACCGCAGCCCGTGCGTCGCTCATGCCCACGAACAAGGCTGCGACGCCCGTCGGATGCCCGAGCGTGGCCGCTGCGATCACGGCGGCGCCCGCCGCAAATCGCAGCAGCGGCACATCGAGCATCTGCCAGTCCTCGCCGAAATGGTACGCCGAAACCGCCAGGAACAGGACGAGCGCCAACAGCGGCGCGGCGATCGACAGCAGCGCCATCAGCGCGACAATCGCCGCGTAACCGCCCACTGCCAGCGCCAGCGCAGGCCGGTCGAGTGAGGCCGCGCGCCGAAGGAGCGCGATGTCGAAGGCCCCATGCGGAAGCCCGCCGCCGATCATCACCACGGTCGCCAAGGCGATCGCAGCCGGCTGCGACAGCGGTGCGCGCACGATCATCGCCACCCCCAGCGCGGCCGCCGCCAGCCAGAACGCCGGATGCACGAAAGCCCCGCGCCCGATGGGAGCGCGGGGCTTTGCTGCGGCCAAAGAACGGACCGATGCAGCCATTGGATCAGGCGGTCAGGCCTTTCAGCCCGGTCGGCGACTGTGTGCCTTCTTCAACTTCGGACTTGCGCGCGGCGATCAGGAAGATCAGCACGCCCAGCCCGGCCTTGGCGAGAATGTCGGCGATCGTGTAACCGATCTGGATCGTGGTGGTCACCGTCCCACCCGTCAGCCCGGCATAGGGCGCCATATATACGATCGGGTAGAAGCCCCACGACGCGAACGTCAGCAACCGTGCCTTGCGCACGAGTTCCTGCGCGACGGCGGGCTGGCGGTTGATCGAATCGCCAAGGCCGCTGAACAGCTCCCACACGATGTAGACGAACGGAATGGCGGACAGCGTTCCCCACAGCGCGCGGGTGGGAATGTCGGTGGCGATCTCACCGGGGTAGCCCAGCACGATCATCAGTGCCGCGGCCGATCCGAGGCGGAGCGACTTCGACATCGTCTGCTCGCGCGACAGCCGCATGACCAGGATCAGTTCGATCAGCAGAAGCGGCACGGTCAGCAGCCAGTCGACATAGCGATAGGCATCGTTGAACGCGTAACCGGTCGCCGAAACCACGCCGTTCTGGAATGTGTATGCGGCGGTCCAGCTCTCGAAGATGCGGAAATAGTGGTAGGCGGCGATCGCGGTCACCAGCCCTGAAATGGTCAGCGCGGTGCGGTAGGCGGGCGCCACTTGCGATCGGCTCAACCACAGGAAGATCGAGGCTGCGGCCATCGTCGCGAAGGTGAACGAAAATGCATTGTACACCAGTGAAAACTGGAACGGGGTAACGGTATCCATCAAATTCTCCGTCGCTATCGGCCCCGTCGCGCGTGCGCCGAGGCGTGTTCTGCGGGAGTGCGCTTGATCGCAACGATGCGATCTACGGGACCCTGAAGTGTCGCCAAAGCTGCCAGGGGCAGACCGGTGGTCAGGCGCATCGAGGGCCAGTTGGCGGGCGATGCGAGACCAGGGGTGTGTGGCGGCGCAATTCGGTTAGGCCCGCTGCGGGTCTCGGGCGATACGGGCTTTGTGCCATGTCCCGAATGGGCGGGGTCAGTCGTGAAGCTGACGCGCTTCGAACGATGCCAGATCCTTTTCCAGTTGCGCCTGAACGGCAGCTTTGGAATTCATGGCCAGAAACGCGGCGCATGATGAGGATGTTACGGACACGCAATCGGCGAATTTCAGGCCGCCCGCGCGATCCTTCCACAAGCTGCTCCCCGGCAGAAAGCTGTACTGCACACTGTCACGCGCGATCTGCTTGAGGTCGCGGTAGCGCAGGCCTTGCTCGGCTACGGCGCGCATGTACTCATTGGTCATGTCGCTGCGCGAAACGCCCTCGTCGTCGGTCGACAGCGCGACTGGAACCCCGGCTTCGCGGTACAATGACAGGGGATGGGCCGGGCCTTTCACGCCCAGGATCACGGCGTTGCTGGTCAGGTTGATCTCGACCGCGATGCGATCGCGCGCCATGCGCTTGAGCAGGCCGGCAGCATCGGTTTCGTAAGCGATATCAACGCCGTGCCCGATCCGGCGCGCGCCTGCGACCGTCACCGCATCGCCGATGTGGAAGCGCAGATCGCGCGGCGGCACCAGCCCCAGCGTCAATTCGCCGGCGTGGAGCGACAAGCCGACCCTGGGAAATCGCTGCGCCAGCCAGCCGATCATCCGCATGTGCAAGCCATAATCGCGCACCGCCACCGGATCATGCTCGGGCGCGGCGATGTTGATCCCCACGAAGCGCGGATCAGCCTCCGCCAGCGCGAAACCGAACGCCAGTTGCGCGAACACTTGCGCCGGTGGTTGCGTGCGGATCGCGGTGTAGAGGTAGCGCATTCGCAACGCGCAGCCCGGCTGGGGCTTGGCACTTGCACATCGTCCGATCGTTGCAGAATCGGCCTCGTAGTGGTCAAACGTCGCGCGCGTTGCCGCAATCCCAGCGGGCAAAAGTGGCGCCATCCGCGCCAGCAGTTCGGCGAAAGCATCGGCCTCGCGGGTTTCGAAGCTGGCCGCCCCCATTCTGACCGCCAGCATCATGCCATCGCGCGAACCCACGCCCAATTCGACATAGCCGACCCGATCGGCCGCAGCCTGTTCGCGCGTCGCCGCCAGCATCCGCCCGCCGTTGTCGGCCGATGCCGAAAAAAAGCGCTCGAACGTGGCGAAGAAGCGATCGTAGCCCGACACCGTCGGATCGCCCACCCCGGCCTCGAACCCGCGCGTCGACAGCGCATCGATCATCGTGCTGTAGCGGGGGTAGTTACGCTCCAGCCCGGCGGCGGGTACGCGGTTGGGTGCATCGCACGGCGGATCGACGATGCGCGGCCTGTCGGTCGCGATGCACAAGCCATCGGCCGCCGCCCACGCCAGGAAATCCTCGGCATAGATCGAACCTCCGCCGTGATTGTGAAGATCGGCGCCCTTGGGCATCGCCTGGAGGAACATGCGCAACCGGGGCGGGCTGGCCGCGATCCGGTCTAGAAGGGCCGCCGTGCGCGCCTCGGCAGAAGGGGCGGCGGGGCGGCCGATCGCGGGCGGTGCCAGGGCGAGCAGCAGCACTATCAAACCCGTTGCGATGCGCATGCAGTGCCCCCGTAAACCGGTTGCAGTGTGTGCACTCCGGCTCCGGCTGCAATCGCAATGAAGGCCATGGCGCGTTGCATAAATGCGTGCAGTCGTTTGCCCACCAAGGGTGCGCACATTTTTCGTCAGGGCTGTTCGGCATTCGGCATTGGACGGATGCACCGCCGAATCTTAGCGGTTGCAGCATAGAATTGTTTCCCGAAACAGCGGTGGTCCACACGTTGCATCCCAGGCTCTCGATCGGCGCGTTGACGGCTGGCGCCTTGCTAGCGGCGCTCTCTGTGGCCGCGCGTTCGCAGGAACCGGCGCCGATCCGCGCAAGCGCGATGCTCGACCAGCACTGCGCCAGTTGCCACAACGATATCGATCGCGTTGCCAAGCTGTCGTTCGACGACCTGCACGACAGCGATGTGGCGAACGGCGCCAATCTCGATCTGTGGGAAAAAATCCTGCGCCGCACCAGCTTGAGCGAAATGCCTCCGCGCAGCAAACCGCAGCCCGATCCGGCGCAACGCGCGGCGTTCGTCACCGCACTCGGCCATGAACTCGACGCTTACGCAACTGTGCATCCCGATCCCGGCAACGCCACGCTCCGCCGCCTGAACCGCGCCGAATATGCCAATGCGGTCCGGGACTTGCTGGCACTGGATGTCGATGTTTCGCGCGACCTTCCGCAGGACAATTCGGGCTACGGCTTCGACAATGTGGCCGATGTGCTGAGCGTCTCGCCCACCCTGATGGACCGCTACGTCGCGGTTGCGGGCAAAGTCGGGCGCCTCGCAACAGGCCTCGCCTCGACCCGCCCGTTCGTGACATCGTACGAAGTGCTCAAGGACGGCTCGGTCAGGAATTCGGGCCGGCCTGCTTATAACGAGCGCGCCAGCAACGCGCTTCCGCTCGGTTCGCGCGGCGGCGGGGCGTTTTCTTATTACGCCCGTTATTCCGCGACTTACGAGATCGCCGGCTGGCTCAACGCCAACACCAACAACGAAACCGACCGCCAGCCCGAAGACCGCTTTGCCTTGCGCGTGTCGCTGGGCGCCGGCCCGCACACGATCGGCATGGCCTTTCACCGCCAACTTGCGCCCGATGAGAGCGTGCAGACGCTGCGCAACACGCTCGATGTCGTGCCGCTGCCGGTCGATCCGCCCAGGACGCTGGCGCTCGACGTGGTGGTGGATGGTGCGAAAGTGGGGCAGCTTTCGGTGCCTTCGTACCGCATGTCGTCGCGCTTTTCGCAAACCAACTTCCCGCGCGACGTGCTCCAGATCGACGTGACCGGGCCGTTCGACGCGCGCCCCGCCGGCGAGACGCCCAGCCGCGCGGGGATATCCACTTGCCGGCCCAGCCGCACATCGGCCGAAGCGGCCTGCGCGCGCAAGATCGCCGCATCGCTTGCGCACCGGGCATATCGCCGGCCGGTCAGCGAAGCCGATCTCGCGCCGCTGCTGCGGGTCTATGCGCGCGAACGCGCCGGTTCGGATTTCGAACATGGCATCGAAGCGATGGTCGAAGCGATCCTCGTCTCGCCGCACTTCCTGTTCCTGATCGAGCATGATCCAGCCAGAAGCGCGCCCGGCAGTGTCCATCCGGTCAGTGATCTCGAACTGGCCTCGCGGCTGTCGTTTTTCCTGTGGAGCAGCATCCCTGACGAGCCGTTGCTCAAACTGGCCGAAAAGGGCAAGCTGTCCCGCCCCGCCATCCTGCAAGCGCAAGTGGCGCGGATGGTGGCTGATCCGCGCGCCGATGCGCTGACGAGCAATTTCGCCGGACAATGGCTGTACTTGCGCAACCTCGATCAGCAGCGCCCCGATATCGCGGTCTATCCGCAGTTCGATGCGCGGCTGCGCAGTGCGATGGCGCAGGAAACCGAGCTGTTCTTCGGCCACATGCTGCGCAGCAATCGCAGCCTGCTCGATTTCTTGAACGCCGATTACACCTTCCTCAACCAGCGGCTGGCCGAGCATTACGGCATCGGCGGGGTGACCGGCACCGCATTCCGCCAGGTCAGTCTCGATCCGGCGTGGCATCGTGGCGGACTGCTGGGGCAGGCGAGCATCCTGACGGTCACCTCTTACGGCAACCACACCTCGGTGGTGAAGCGCGGCAAGTGGATCCTCGACAACCTGCTCGCCTCGCCCCCGCCCCCGCCGCCGCCCGACGTGCCCGCGCTGGTCGATCACAAGGACGGCCGGCAATTGACCGCGCGCGAGCAGCTCGAAATGCACCGCAGCAACCCGGCCTGCGCCTCGTGCCACGTGCGGATGGACCCGCTCGGCTTCGCGCTCGAGAACTACGATGCGGTCGGCGGCTGGCGCCAGCAGGACGCGGGGCAGGTGATCGACGCCGCGGCTGTGCTGCCCGATGGCCGCAAGTTTTCCGGTCCCGACGGGCTGCGGCAAGTGCTAATGGCGCGCAAGGAAGAGTTCGCCGGCGCTTTCACCGAACGGCTGATGACGTATGCGTTGGGGCGGGGAGTGAACCCGCGCGACATGCCGGCAGTGCGCACGATCACGCGGTCGGCTGCCGCCGATGGCTACCGCATCCAGTCGGTGATCCAGGGGATTGTCGCGAGCGATCCGTTCCGGTTGCGCAAGGTGCCAGCGAAATGATTGTCCTGCGCCAACCCTTGGCTCGCCGTACCCTTCTACGTGGACTCGGCACCACGATCGCGCTGCCGTTCCTGGAAGCGATGATGCCCACCGCGCGCGCCGCCGACATCACCGCGCGGCCCAAACGCCTGCAGATATTCTACACGCCCAACGGCATGATGATGGACCAGTACCGCCCCGCATCGGCCGGCAAGCTGGTGCTACCGCCCACGCTCGAACCGCTGGCGCCGTTCCGTGATCGCATCACGGTGATCAGCGGGCTGGGCCATCCGATGGCCGCCGCGCTGGGTGATCGGCCCGCCGGGCACGGCCGCAGTTGCCCGGCATTCCTGACCGGCTCGCACGTTCGGCAGACCGAGGGCACCGACATCCGCTGCGGCATTTCGGTCGACCAGGTCTATGCGCGGCATGTGGGCGATGCCACGCAACTCGGCTCGCTCGAACTCGGCATCGATCGCGCCAGCTTGCTCGGCAGTTGCGATATCGGCTATAGCTGTGCCTATACCAACGGCATTTCCTGGGCGAACCCGACGGTGCCGCTACCCGTCACCGCCAACCCGCGCGACGTGTTCGAGCGCTTGTTCGGCGATGGCGATGCGCTCGATCCGGCCAGCCGCCTCGCGCAATTGCGGCGGCGGTCAAGCATCCTGGATTTCGTGGCCGACGATACCGCGCGGCTGTCGGGCCAGTTGGGCGCGGGCGATCGCCACAAGCTCGATGAATTTCTCGACGCCACCCGCGATATCGAGAGGCGTATCCAGAAGGCTATGGCGTCTGGCGATGCGGGCGCGCAGGCCGCAAGCCTCGAACGCCCGGCGGGCATTCCCGACAGCTTCGACGATCATGTGAAGATGATGATCGACCTGCAAGTGCTGGCGATTCAGGCCGATATCACCCGAGTGGGCAGCTTCATGATCGGGCGCGAGATCAGCAATCGCACTTATCCAGAAATCGGCGTGTCCGATTCGCACCACATGCTCAGCCACCACGGCAACAGCCCCGAAAAGATGGCGAAGCTGGCGCTGATCAACCGCCGCCACATGGAATACTTCGCTTATATGCTGGGCAAGATGGCGGCGGTGAAGGACGGCGATGCCACGCTGCTCGATCGCACGCTGGTGATCCGCGGTTCGGCGTTCGGCGATCCCAATGTCCACGATCACATGGACTTGCCGGTGATCGTGGCGGGCGGGCTTGCGCCGGGTGGCCGCCATGTCGTGGTGCCCAAGGGGACGACGATGTCGAACCTGCTGCTCGCCGCGTTGCACACGCTCGATGTACCGGCCAAGTCGTTCGGCGACAGCACCGGGCCGCTGGCGGACCTGGCACATGGCTAGGCCGTTGCACGCGATCTTGAGTGTCGCGGCCTTGATCGCCAGCGCGTCGAGTGCCGTTGCTCACGCGCCGACCGATCCTGCCGCGCTGGTCCGAGCGATCGAAGCCGATGACGTTGCAGCGGTTCGCGCCGAGCTTGCCCACCGTGCCGATCCCGATGCGCGGATCGCGTTCGGCGCCACCCCGCTGGCGCTTGCGGTCCATGCGCAGGACCCGGAGATGGTGAGGGCGCTGCTGGCGAAGGGAGCCAACCCAGACCTGGCCGATGCGGATGGGGTGACTCCGCTGGCGCTCGCGTGCGAACTGGGGCACCCTGCAATCATCGCGCAACTGCTCGATGCGCGTGCTTCGGTCACGACAGCCGCGCCCGATGGCACGACGCCGTTGGCGATCTGCGCGCGTTTCGGCCCCACTGATGCAGTCGCGCGGATGATGGCATCGGGTGCCGTGGCGGAGAACCTGGACAGCCGCGGCCAGACGCCGCTGATGTGGGCCGCAGCCTCGGGCCGGGTCGAAGCGATGGCGCTGCTGCTCAAGGCGGGGGCCGACGCGAACCGCGTGTCGAAGGCCGGCTTCACCCCGTTGTTCTTCGCGATCAAAAGCGGTGTGCCGCAAGCGACCGAGGCCTTGCTCGCGGCGGGCGCGGACGCCGGGTTTCGCGGGCCGGAGCATACCAGCGCCGTCCAGCTTGCGGTCTATCAGCGCAATTATGCAGCCGCCGCCATGCTGGTCGCGCGCGGGGGCGTGGATCTGGCCGAGCGCGATCGCAACGGCAACCAGTTGCTCCACGCCGCCGCCGAGGGGGGTGACGTGGCGCTCGTCGACCTGCTTCTGGCCAAGGGCGCCGATCCCAACGGCCTGACCGGACCATCGCGGATCACCTGGGTGACCGAGGCCAATTTCGGCAGGCCGCCGCCGAAGGTTCCGCCCACGCCGCCCTTGCTGATGGCCGCCGCCAAGGGCCATGCCGGGGTGATGAAGCGGCTGATTGCGGCGGGGGCCGATCCGAGTTTCGTGGCGCAGGATGGCACCAATGTGCTGCTCGCGGCGGCGCAAGGTGGCAGCGCGCCGGCGTTCGACCTGGCGCTGACGCTCGCGCCCGATGCCAACGTGGTGAACTGCGATGGGGTTACGGCGATGCAGATCGTGCTCGGGGGCGGCATCCAGCCCGACCTGCGCGCGATGCTGCAAGCGCTCGCCGCGCGTGGTGCGCGTACCGATATCAAGCCCCGGCACGGCGATACTGCCGCCGTCATGGCGCTGACCGGGCTGAGCGAAGTCAAGGCGATCTACCTCGATGTGTTCGGGCCGATCGCGCCATCGCCGCACGCCGTTGCGGCGCGGTAAATCAGGGACTCTTTCATGGCCAAACCCGCAGTTCGCAACCTGATCCGCGCCATCCTTCTGACTGCGGCCCTTCCCATGACTGCGGTGGCGGCGGCGCCAGCCGATGTTCCGGGCGCCGACGCAGCCATCGCGGCACGCCAGACGGGCTTCAAGAAAATGGGCGGCGCGATGAAGGCACTGAAACTCGAACTTCAGAACCCGGTTCCGGCGGCTTCGGTCATGATCGAATCAGCCACCACCATCGCCGAAGCTGCCGCGGGGCAGGGCAAGTTGTTTCCGGCGGGCAGCGGCATATCCGCCACCTTGAAAACCGCCGCCTTGCCCGCAATCTGGACCGATCGCGCGACATTCGACACGCAGATGGCAACATTGGTCACCGAATCGGCCAGGCTCGCCGTCGCAGCAAAGGCGGGAGACGTTGCCGCGATCAAGGCCCAGCAGGCTTCAACCGGGGCCGCGTGCGGCGCCTGCCACCGCCAGTTCCGCGCCGAAAGCTAAGCCGTACGTTCGGGCACGAGCAGGTTCAGCACGACCGCGACAAGCGCAGCGGGTAAAACACCCGACGTCAGCATGATTCGTAAAGTCTCGGGCAAGTGCGACACAGCCGCCGGCTCCAGTTCCAGCCCCACGCCGAGCGACAGCGCGGTCCCGAAGATCAGCATCGAACGCTGGGTCCAGGCGACGTTGGACAGGATCGACACCGCCGACGAAGCGACCATCCCGAACATCACGATCACCCCGCCGCCAAGGACCTCGATCGGGATCGTGGTGATCAGCGCACCGATCTTGGGGGCCAGCCCGCACATGATCAGGAACACCGCGCCGATCGTCACGACATGGCGGCTCATCACGCCGGTGATCGCGATCAACCCGATGTTCTGGCTGAACGAGGTGTTGGGCATCGCGCCGAACAGCGCGGCCACCGCGGTGCCCACCCCGTCGGCGCAAGTCGCGCCGACCAGTTCGCGGTCGGTCGCACGGCGGCCGGCGGTGCTCTCGCAGATCGCCGAGACCCCGCCGATCGATTCGATCGCCGAGATGAAGCCCATCAGGCAGAACCCCAGGATCGCGGCGGCTGAAAGTTCGAACCCGAAGTGGAACGGCGAGGGCAGCATCACCCACCCGGCACTCGCCACCGGCGCCAGTGTGATCCGGCCCATCAGCGCGGCGACCGTGTAGCCCGCAACCAGCCCGATCAGAACCGCCGCGCTCGACCAGATGCCGCGCGCGATGAAGCTCAGGCCCAGCGTCGTTGCAACCACCACGCCCGCCAGCAACCAGCTCGAACCTGCGCCGTACGCGGGGGTGCCCTGCGCGGGAATGCCGCCGGCCGCGTACTGCACGCCGATCCGCATCAGCGAAAAGCCGATCATCAGCACCACCAGCCCGGTCACCATCGGCGGCAATGCAAAGCGGATGCGGCCGACGAAGAAGCTGAGGGCAGTATGGAACAACCCGCCGATCATCGCCGCGGTCATCAGCGGGGCCATTGCTGCGACGCCGTGGCCCGAGACGATCGGGATCATCACCGGCAGGAACGCGAAGCTGGTCCCCTGCACCATCGGCAACCGCGCGCCGGCGGGGCCGAGGCCGATGGTCTGGATCAGCGTGGCGATCCCGGCGGACACCATCGACATCTGGATCATGTAGATCAGGTTCGACGGATCGGGTGAGCCGAAGCCGAATCCGGTGGCGCCCGCGACGATGATCGGCGGAGTGAGGTTGCTGACGAACATCGCCAGCACGTGCTGGATGCCAAGCGGGATCGCGACCGCGAAACCGGGAAAATAGTCGGGATCGCGCGCTTGCTCGGCGGTCATGGTTGGCGATTTCACAGCAGCGCCTTCAAGCGATCGAGCGAGCGGCTGGCGGCGCGGCGGGCTTCGGCGCGACGGACCTGGACCAAATCGCCGCCGAGAACGACTGCGCGCCCCTCCACAAACAGATCGCGCACGCCGGGGGGCGGAGCGAGCACCAATGCCGCGACCAGGTCCCACGATCCGAGCGAGGCCACGTCGGCCATGTCCCAGATTGCGATATCGGCGCGCATTCCTGGCTGGAGCACGCCGCAGTCGCTCCGGCCCAGCACTTGCGCACCGCCGCGTGTGGCGAGGAACAGCGCATCGCGCGGATCGAACGCCGCTGCTCCGCCCAGCGCGCGTTGCAGCAACATCGCCTGCCGAGCCTCGCCCAGCAGGTTGCCGCTGTCGTTGGAGGCCGATCCGTCGACGCCGATCCCCAGGGGCACCCCCGCGGCCAGCATCGCGGCCAGCGGCGCGATGCCCGAGCCGAGCCGGCAGTTCGAGCTGGGGCAATGCGCGATGCCGGTGCGAGTGCGCGCGAACAGCGCGATTTCGGACGGGTCGAGCTGGACGCAATGCGCGTGCCACACATCCGGCCCGGTCCAGCCAAGGCTTTCGGCGTATTCGCCCGGTCGGCAGCCGAAACGTTCGAGCGAGAAGACCACGTCGTCGGCGTCCTCGGCAAGGTGCGTGTGCAGCATCACGCCCTTGTCGCGTGCGAGCAGGGCAGAATCGCGCATCAACCCCCGGCTCACCGAGAACGGCGAACAAGGCGCCACGCCCACCCGCACCATCGCGCCGTCATTTGCCCCGTGATAGCGATCGATCACGCGGATCGTGTCGGCCAGGATTTCCGGCTCGCGTTCGACCAGGCTGTCGGGGGGCAGGCCGCCCTTGCTTTCGCCCACGCTCATGCTGCCGCGCGTGGCGTGGAAGCGGAGGCCCACGCCTTGCGCGGCGGCGATCGAGTCGTCGAGCGTGACGCCGTTAGGGAACAAGTAAAGGTGGTCCGAACTCATCGAGCAGCCCGCAAGGGCCAGTTCGGCCAAACCGAGTTGCGTAGCGGCGAAGACGTCCTCGGGCCGGTACTGCCCCCAGATCGGGTAGAGCCGTTTCAGCCAGCCGAACAACGGCGCATTGATCGCGCCGGGCAGCGCGCGGGTAAGCGACTGAAACAGATGGTGGTGCGTGTTGACCAGGCCCGGGGTGACCACGCAGCCGGCCGCATCGAACACGCTGTCAGCGGTTTCGCGCAGTGTCGCCAGGTCTTCGCGCGGGCCGACTGCCTCGATCACGCCACCACGAAAAGCGATGGAGCCATGGGCAATCTCACGCCGGGCATCGTCCATGCAAACCACGACATCGGCATTGTCGATCAGGGTCAGAGACATGCGTGCGCATTCATCCCGGCACGACCTTGCCGTAGCGGTCCCAATGCCAGAGCAGTTCGTCGATCACTTTCGAGCCGACGAGGTAAAGGCTTTCGAGCGAGGCGCGCAGGCCAGAATAGCCCTCGTTCTCGCGCAGCAGGTTTTCGGCGGCGCTCACCCCGGGCGGTGGCATCGTGTAATTGCTGCCCGCGCGCAGCACCATGAAGCGCCGCTTGTCGACCTTGCCGATGCGGTCGAGATAAAGGATCGACTGGTACGTGCCGGTCTCCTCCATCGCTGAGGTGACGAAGGTGCCCTTGCCCTCGGTCCAGTATGTGACCCAATCTTCGGCCCAGTCGGTCATCAGCTTGCCGTGCCAGAAGGTCAGCGCGGCCAGTTGATCGCCCTTGAGCACGAAGGGCGGGCGCTGCGCTTCGGGAAAGCCGGTGAAGCGCGCGCGTTCGGCGGCGATCGAAGGATTGTCGGGCAGCGTGACGTTGCTGGTCAGCGCGAAGGCCCAGTCACGCAAAGCCCCGTTGATCTCGAACACTTCTCCGGTCGGGTGGGGCGAGCGCGGGTCGTTGGGGCCTTGGCGGTCGCGCGGGAAATAGCCGTATTTCCAGTCGGCCGGGATTTCGCGCGGGTCGATCTCGTGCGCCAGGTCGCCATCGACGAGATAGCGCGCCCAGGCCGCAGACCCGATCGAGGCGTGGTGCGGATCGATCCCGGCGATGCCCGCAACCAGGAAATAGGCATGCGACAGGTCGAAGCGCGGATCGAGCCCGAGCGCCATTGTGGCGGCGGCCGAACGGATATTGCCGATGCCCGTCACCATCCCCAGAATATGGCTCTGCGGGTTGTAGTAAAGGTCGTGGTACGATTGCGGAAAGGGAATGCGCGTGTCGAGGTGACGGCGTTCCTTCCACAACTGGAATTCGCCCGGCGCGTCGCCGGTGTCCTTGCCGATCTCGAACATCGTGACGATAACAATGCGGACTTGCAGCGGTTTCGCGGCGGGCCGGGCTTGCGCCCCGCCGTGGACGGTCAGACCGGTCAGCGCCGCCAAGATCATCGCGACGCGTATCATGAAGCGCATTGGCAAGCCCATTTCCGCCTAAAGCAGCAAAGGAGCGCCGGCACTATGCCGACGCTCCTTTGCCAGGGATCAGAACTTGTAGCTGACGGTAGCCTGGAAGCTGCGCGGCTTTTCAGGCAGGACGATCGTGCTGCCGAACAGTTCGGTGAAGTTGGCACGATAGTACGTCGCGTTGGTGGCGTTCTTCACGACCACCCGGAACAGGAACGGACCGGTCTTGTACGATGCCCCAAGGTCGACCAGCGTATAGGCCGGCAACTTCACAACCCGCGATTGGCCGGAGAACACCGAGTCCACCTTCACCACGCTGGCGCTGAGCGCGATGCCGTTGTCGAACGCGTAAGTGGCTGTTCCTGAAACCAGATTGGTCGGGATACCCTGCCGGCGCGAGGCTTCCTTGTTAGGGATCGGCACCAGGCCACCCGGCTGGCCGCCCAGGAACAGCGCAGGATTGGTGACATTGATCAGGTCCTGGATGCCGAAGAAGCTGAAGGTCGACCCGGCATCGAAGAATGTCAGGTTATAGACCTTGGTGCGGGTGTAGGCGCCGGTCAGCAGCAGGTGCCGATCGACCGACCAGCGGAATTCGGCTTCGAGGCCGTTGGTCTGCACCGACTGGTTGACGGTCGATGACTGGATGTTGTGATCGACACGCTCCTGCCGGTAAACCGACAGCGCGGCGTAGAGCTTGTTGCCCAGGAAGCTGCCCTTGATCCCGCCTTCGTATAGCCGCGAGGCGGTGATGAAGGTGCCGCCAACCGCATCGGCGGCCGCAATTTCAGAGCCTTGGCCTGCGATCACCGTTTCCTGGCGCGATACGGTTACGTAAGGAATGACGCCGAACGGCAGCTTGTACGAAGCGCTGCCGTTGTACGACCAGCCGCCCTTCCTGCCCTTGCCCGAGGGCAGGACGCCGGCCGAAACGCGCAGCTTGTCGAGAATGTTGGTCGAATTGACCGAGATCGTATCGTAGCGCGCGCCCAACACCAGATCGAGCCCGAAGTTGAAATCGAGATCGGCCAGCCCGGCAAATCCGACATCGGTGTAGTGACCCTTGAGGTAATTCGAATAATTGCAGTTGCATTCGTTCGACAACAAGCGATCCGACAGCGGCGTGTAACCAACGGTCAGGTCAACACGGTGAAAATATTCGAAGTTGAAATCATCACCATGCTTGAAGCTTGTATAACGGATCGATGGTGATGCCTGTATCGAAAACTTGCCGATGTCATTCCGAAATATTTTCGACAGGACAAGCTTGTCTTCGATCACATAGGAATTGTGGAATTGTGAAAATCCGTAAGCGTTGTTGTTGACGTTATCGATGCCGTCATAAAACAACTGATTCTTGATTTCGAGATCATCGGCACCGGTGAAGATCACATCAAGATAGGCCGTCTTGGCCTTGTTTTGCAGGAAGTCGTTGGGGCCGGTCAGCACGTTCTTGCGGCTAAGCGTCGTGGTTCCGACGTTGGTCAGCGCAAGATTGGGAAAGCTGTTGGCAAAGCACGCGTTGGTGAACGATGCGGCGGACGTTGGAGACACGCCCGGCGTGCGGTCTGCGGCGGCGCAGCCGAACGTGCCGAACGGGTTGAAATTGCCCGCCGCCAGGAATTCGGCCGGCGAAACCTGACCGTCGCCGTTGGTGTCGACCGGCTTGGCGCTGCCGGTGATATAAGTGCCCTTGTCGACCAAAGCCTGCGTCAGCCGGTTCCAGCCGCCGTTCTGCTGGCCATCGTACTTCTGGTACATGCCGCCGAATTCGACGCGCACATTGTCGGTGATCTGGCTGTCGAATGCGGCCTGGAGCACGACATTGCGGGTGGACATGTTGCGGTAATAGCTGCCCGAATCCTCGACTTCGCCGTACAGGCTGTATCCCAGTTCGGCGCCGCCCAGCTTGAGCGGGCCGCGCACTTGCGCCTTGATCACGTTGTATTCCCAGCTCCCGCCGGTGTAGCTGATTTCACCTTCGGCATGGTCGAGCAGCGCGCCGCCCTTCACCCGCGCCGATTTGGGCACGAAGTTCATGTAGCCGCCGGTTTTCGACGGACCATAGATCGGCGATGCTGGGCCGCGCACGATGTCGATCCGGTCAGACGCCGCGATCGGGGTGGGGTAGTTGCCCGGATTGTCGAGCCGGCGCACGCCGCGGAAGTAGACTTCGCCCGGCGTGCCGCGGATGTCGAGCGCCCCTCCGACGCCGAAGAACGAGTTGGTGAACGTGCCTGGTGCCTGCGACACCAGATCGTAAATATCGGTCACGCCGAAGCGTTCGATCTGTTCGCTGCTGATGGTGGATGCCGAACGCGGGGTTTCCACCAAAGTCTTGCCGAAGCCGAAGATCGAGCCGACATCCTTGTTGGGCAGCGCGTTGAGCGAGCCGGTCACGACGATTTCGGGCTTTTCATCGGCAGCAGGCGCATCGGCGGGCGCTTCTGCCGGTGCAGCATCGGCAGCGCGTGCCGGCGAGACGATCGCCGAGCAACTGCAAAGGATTGCGGCAAAGGCCAGCGAACGCCTGCGGAAGCGGCTGCCGTCAAAGGATTTGTGCGCGGCGATCCGGTTGTTGAACTGTGTCATTGGCTTGGTAACCCCCCATGTTGAGTTGGTCGGGGGACCGCAGCAGCGTCTGCACACGCGCCGATTACGGGCCCTTTTCCCTTCTCTCCCGGTGGTCACAAAGTCTTGGCAACAAGCCTGTGCACTCGATTTCGAAGCGTAAGGACTTGACCACCCGCTATCAAATGCAATGAACTCGACAGACTGTTGCAAAAAATAGAGTGGCCCATGCCTGCATTTTCACGCTTCCTGCGCTATTTCATGACCGTTGGCCGGCTGGGCTCGATCCGCAAGGCGGCCGACCATCTCAACGTGTCCGCCTCGGCGATCGACCGGCAGATCCTGAACGTCGAGGCGGACCTGGGCATGCCGCTGTTCGAACGGCTGTCGACCGGGCTGCGGTTGACCGCGGCGGGTGAAATCATCATGGCCGCCGGCACCGGCTGGCAGAAGAACCTCGCCGAAGTCCGTTCGCAGATCGAAGCCTTGCGCGGATTGAAACGTGGCCATGTCGAAGTGGCGGTGATCGACGCGCTGTCCAAGGGCTACGTGCCACGCACGATCCATGCGCTGCGTGACCGCTATCCGGGCATCACGGTCAACGTGCGTGTGCTGAAAAACGATGCGGTGCGGCTGGCGATCACCGAAGGCGAAGTCGATTTCGGCATCTTTTTCGAACCACAAACGTTTCGCGGCATCACGGTCCGGGCGTTCGTCGATGTCGTGCTGGGCTTGCTGAGCACCCCCGGCCATCCGCTCGCCAACCAGCGCGAGGTTCGGTTTTCGGCGTGCGAGGGTTACCCGCTGATCGTGCCGGCCGATCCCTTGGCGGTGTGCCAGCAGGTGGCCGTGCTCGAAGGCATGACCGGGCTCTCGCTCGACAAGGCGGTTTCGTCGGACGATATCCAGATGATAGTGTCGCTGGTGCTCGAAGGGTTGGGGGTCGGCGTGCTGACCTCGCTCGACGTGATCACCGAGGTGCAGCGCAAGGCGCTGGCGTTCACCCGGATTTCCGATCCGATCCTGCGCCCGATGACGCTGGCGCTGTGCTCGTCGGCATCGCGCACGCCGTCCTATGCTGCCGGCGCCGCGCTGGCCGAATTCGAAAGCGGCTTTGCGCAACTGGGTTATCCTGCCTCGCTCGAGCCGGCGATTGTTCCGCCGATTGTTCCCGGCACGCAGACCGGCTAGCACGTCGTGAGCCCACAAAACGGAACATCGCCTTGAGCCATCCTGCCACCCCCGAACTGCACCCGATCTCCAACGACGACCTGGTCGCAGACGTCCTGACGGTGGCGCGATCCATCGCCAAAGACACCTGGCAGCCCGATTTCATCATCGGCATCGGCCGGGGCGGACTGGTTCCGGCAGTCTATATGTCGCACCGGCTGGCGGTGCCGATGCTGTCGATCGACCATTCGTCCAAAGTGCCGGGGTTTGCCGATGAACTGCTGGGCAAAGTTGCGCAGAAAAGCGCGGCTGGCACGCGGCTGCTGTTCGTGGATGACATCAACGATAGCGGCGGGACGATCGACTATATCCGGCGCCTGCTCGTCGAAAACGGCTGCGACAGCGCGAACTTGCGCTTTGCGGTGGTGATCACCAACACCCGCTCCAAGGTCTCGGTCGATTACTGGGCGCAGACAATCGACCGCGCGATCGACAAGCGCTGGTTCGTGTTCCCGTGGGAAGCGATGGCCACGGATGACCGGCTGGTCGAGGAAGCGCTGTCGGTGCCAGAACGGTTGGGCTGACGCGCCGGCCTCAGCGGCCGGATGTCTTGTGGGCGACCTCCCGCACCATCAGTGCCTCCAGCCGCGCCACGTCGACCGAGCGGACCACTTGTGCGCGCTGCTCGCCAAGGCCCGGCTGATACCCCGCGCGCCACGACAGGAAATCGCCATAGCCCGCGCTGAACTGCGTGTTGCAATCGATGTAGAGCGATTCCTGGCTGGTGACGATCGATGGATCGAGCCATACCCCAGCGGCGATCTCGTCCCAGATCGGCCAACCCTCGGGCAAGCCGGCGATAAACTTTGCCACCGCAGGGCTGGCTCCGTTGGCCAGTCGCTTGAGCAGATCAGGCGAAAGCTGCGTGGCGGTGGACGGATCTGCCGGCACCACGGTGATCGATCGCCATGGACTGCGCGCAACGATGCTCGCCGCCTCGGGATCGAACCGCAGGTTGAATTCGCGGCGCGGGCTGTTGCCGAATTCGCGCGCGAAATCGGCGGCCGAGCGGTTGTTCAGCACCTGGTGCGGGTTGAGGCTGCCCCCCATCATCACCAGTCCCTTGGCCAGCCGCGCAAACTGGGGATCGAGTCGCTGCGCCAGCGCCAGGTTGGTCAGCGGCCCGGTGGCCAGGATCGTCACTTCGCCGGGATAGCGATGGACCATGCGGATCAGGAAGTTGGCGGCAATCTCGGGCGATGGCTGGATCCTGGCGTTGCCGCCGGGCAGCACCACCGCATCATCGGGCCCATGGTACGCCGGCGCGGCCTGCGCGGTGGGTTCGACCCAGGCCTTCATCCACGCGCCCTTCCACACCAGCTTGCCGTAAAGTGCCTCCCACCGCTCGGTCAGCGCTTCGGAATTGACCAGCGGATACATCGCGCCCTGCACCACCGGAACATCGGTGCGCCCGGCAATCTCCACCCCGCGCAGCGCCAGCGCGGTGGCGCGATTGGCCCAGGCATTGCCCGAAACGGTGGTCACGCCCAGCACGTCGACATCGTCGGCGCCCAGCAGCATCAGGTGCATCAGCGCGAAGCCCTCGTCGTCGACGATCACTTTGCGGTGCGGCGTTTGAGCTTGCGATGCGCCAGCCGTGAACAGTGCGATACACAGGCAAAACAGGCGCACGATCCGCATCAATTTGCGGCCACAAAACTATCGAGCCGCGCGAGATGCGCGGCGACGGCCTCGGCGAGCAGGAACGATCCGGTAAAGCTGTTGCGCGCCAGCGTGGCAAGTTGCGCCTTGTCCAGCCCGCGCCCGCCCGCGACTGCTCGATAATTGTCCGCGACATAGCCGCCGAAATAGGCCGGATCGTCCGAATTGATCGTCACTTTCAAACCCAGTTCGAGCATCCGGTCGATCGGATGCGCGGCAATCTCGGGCACCACGCACAGCTTCACGTTCGACAGCGGGCAAACCGTCAGCGTCATCGCGCTATCCCGCAGCCGATCGACCAGCGCATCGTCCTCGAGCGCGCGATTGCCATGATCGAGCCGGTCTACGTGGAGCAGATCGAGCGCTTCCCAGACATAGGCTGGCGGCCCCTCCTCGCCGGCATGCGCCACGCAGCGCAGTCCTTTTGCAGCGGCAGCGGCGAACACCCGCGCGAACTTCTCGGGCGGGTGGCCCAGTTCGGACGAATCGAGCCCCACCGCAACGATCCGGTCGAGCCACGGCTCTGCCTCGGCCAGCGTGGCAAAGGCCTCACCCTCGCTCAAATGGCGCAGGAAGCTCAGGATCAGGCCGCTGGTCAGCCCGTGCCTGGCTTCGGCCACGGTCATGCCCGCCAGCAGGCCATCGACCACTTCGCCGATCGGCACGCCGCGCGCAGTGTGCGTCTGCGGATCGAACATGATCTCGGCGTGGACCACCCCGTCGGCGGCGGCGCGATCGAAGTAAGCGGTCGCCAGGTCCTGGAAATCGGCAGCGGTGCGCAGGACGGCGGCGCCGGCATAATAAATATCGAGGAAATCCTGGAGATTGCCGAACGCATAGGCGCGGCGCACTTCGTCGACCGAGCCATAAGGGATGGCAACGCCGTTGCGTCGGGCCAGCGCGAACATCAGTTCGGGTTCGAGGCTGCCTTCGATGTGCAAGTGCAGTTCGGCCTTGGGCAGGCCCACGATGAAGGTGTCGAGATCGGTCATCGCGCGGGGATAGGCGCGAGGGCTGGCGCCATCAAACAGAATGAACGCCACGCGGCGTTGCAAAAATGGTCGCAATTGCCAGCCTGAGGGTCTGCGATTACGCCCGCGCCATGCGCATCCTCCTTACCGGTTCGTCGGGCTGGCTCGGCCGTTTCCTCGCCCCGCAATTGCGGGAAGCCGGCCACCAGGTCACTGGGCTGGACGTCGTGGCGGGCCTCGACACGCAGATCATCGGTTCGGTTGCCGATCGCGCGGTGGTCGATCGGGCGATGGAAACGGGCATCGGCGCGGTGATCCACGCCGGGGCGCTCCACAAACCCGACATCGCCCGTTTCGACGAACAGGCATTCATCGAAGTGAACGTGACCGGCACGCGCAACCTGCTTGCCGCTGCCCGCGCCGCCGGTCACGACCGGTTCGTGTTCACATCGACAACCTCACTGATGATCAGCGCCACGATCCGCGCCGAACGTGGCGACGCGGCGGTGTGGCTCGATGAACAGGCCGGCCCGCTCGCCCCGCGCAACATCTACGGCGTGACCAAGCTGGCGGCCGAGGGCCTGTGCCGGCTTTACGCGGCCGAACACGGCTTGCCATGCGTGGTGCTGCGCACCGGCCGGTTCTTTCCCGAGGATGACGATACCCAAGGCAAACCAGCGGGCGAAAACCTCAAGGCCAACGAATTGCTCAACCGGCGGTTGACCGTCGAGGACGCGGCCGCCGCGCACGTCGCGGCACTGGAACGCGCGCCCGAACTGGGGTTCGACACCTTCGTCCTGTCCGCCCCCACTCCGTTTGTGCGCGCCGATGCGGCGGAATTGAAGCGCGATGCGGCAGCGGTGATCGCGCGGCTCTATCCCGATGCGCCCGCGCTTTATGCGGCGCGAGGTTGGACGCTGCCAGCGACGATCGGCCGGGTCTATGATGCCAGCCATGCCGAGCATCGGCTGGGCTTTCGTGCGCGCACCGATTTTGCCGCCGTGCTCGCCGCGTTGCGCAAAGGGCGCGCACTGCCGTTCGTGCACGACCCTTCGTACACCTCACCCAACCGGGCGCGCATCATCGGCTGACCGGCTCCAGGCCAGTTCACCCATCAGGTACGTGGCGGCGATCGCCCGGTCATCGCCCAGGATCTGGAGCGCGAATAATTGCTCTGCCAGGCTTGCACCGCGCGTGCGCCGCGCCAGCAAAGGCGTTGCAGCCGGATCGAGCACAATGAAATCGGCTTCCTGCCCCGGCTCCAGCGCGCCGACCCGGTCGGCGATATGCAGTAACGCGGCCCCGCCTGCCGTGGCCAGATAAAGCGCGCGGAATGGATCGAGCGCGTGGCGGCGTGCTTGTGCGGCCTGGTACGCAAGGCCGGCGGTGTGCAGCATCGACAAGCTCGTCCCCGCGCCCACATCACTGCCAAGGCCCAGCTTTACGCCATGCGCGGCGGCCTGCCCGAAATCGAACAACCCCGAACCCAGGAACAGGTTCGAACTCGGGCAAACGGCAATGCCCGCACCGCTCTGCGCCAGCCGGGTGCAACTGCGCGATGACAAGTGGATGCCATGCGCAAACACCGATCGCGCGCCGACCAGCCCGAACCGGTCATAAGCATCGAGGTAATCCAGCGAGTCGGTAAAACGCGCGGCGACGGCGGCGCATTCGTCCACGTTTTCGGCAAGGTGCGTATGCATCAGCACCTGCGGATGCGCTTCGAGCAGGGCGCCGGCCACGTGCAACTGCGCGTCGGACGAAGTCAGCGCAAAACGCGGTGTGATCGCGTAACCCAGCCGTCCGCGATCCTGCCAGCGCGCGATCAGCGCTTCGCTTTCGCTGCGGGCGAGTTCGGGCGTATCGGCCAGGCCCGGCGGCCCGAGATCCATCAGCACTTTGCCCGAGATAATCCGCATCCGCCGGTCCAGCGCCGCTTCGAACAATGCATCGACCGAATGCGCGTGGACCGTCGCGAACACCAGTGCGCTGGTCGTGCCGTTGCGCAGCAGCTCGTCGAGGAACAGCCCGGCCACGGCATCGGCATGCGCGCGGTCTGCGAACGCCTTTTCGGCCGGATAGATGTGCCGGTCGAGCCACTCCAGCAGTTGCGCGCCGTGCGAGGCGATGCGGTCGAACTGCGGATAATGGACATGCGCGTCGACGAAGCCGGGCACGATCAGCCCAGGCAGCTTCGTGGTCGTCAGCCCGCCAAAGCGCGGCGCGAGATCGGCACAAGCCCCACGCGCGACCACGATGCCGTCTTCGACCACCAGCAGCCCATCGCGCTCGTGCCGCACTGCTTGAGGATCGGTCGCCGGATCGCGCCCGACCGACAGCAGTTCGCCGCGAAACGCGATGATGGTCATGGCGCGCCCAGTTGCAGAAGCTGCACCAGCGTTCCGACGGCGATCACATCGGGCTCCTTGCCCGTCACCCCCGCAATCCCGATCGGCGAAGTCAGCCGCGCGCGGGCTTCCGCCGGGATTCCGTCGCTTTCGAGCCGCGACAGGAACCGTGCGCGCTTGGTGGCCGATCCGATCAGACCGACGAACGCGAGGTCGCCCCGGTCCAGTGCCGCCCGCACCAGCCGATAATCGAGGCCATGGTCATGGGTCAGGATGACCACCGCCGCGTCGTTGGGCGCATCGGCGACGCAAGCCTCGACGCTGTTCTCGGGCACGATCGCGACGCCGTCGATTGTAGCGAGGTCGGACCGCGTGTCGAACCACGCGAGCCGAAGTGGCAGACCGCTAGCGTGGCGCGCGATCGCCTGGCCGACGTGCCCCGCGCCGAACAGCCACACCGGGCGCCGTGTCCCAAGCGGTTCGACCAGGACCGCGCCCGCCTCCGGCCGATCGCCGCGCGCGGATGGCGGCGGCGCCAGCGGTGCCGCGCGCGGATCGGCGACGGTCGTGCGCACGATCCGGTCGGCCTCGAACCGCGAGACCAGCACCGCGCCCTCCAAGGCCTGATCGAGCCAGCCGAGCGTGTCGGGGTCGACATGCTCGACCAATAACCGCACCCGCCCGCCACAACACTGGCCCAGCAGCGGCCCTAGCGGATAGTCCTGCACGCGCCAGGTGCACGGCGGCAGCGCGAGTATCGCCCGCGCCTGCTCTACCGCGCGGTATTCGAGCTGACCGCCGCCGATTGTGCCGTGGAGCGCAGTGCCCATGACCAGCATCCGCGTGCCCGCCCCGCGCGGGGCCGAGCCTTCGGTGGCGAGCACGCTGACCATCGCCACCGGCTCGCGCCCGTCGATCTCGCGCAGGGCGGCCAGCCAGTCGCTCACGGTTCGCAATGCTCCGCGATCGCGCGCAAGATGTGCTCGGGCGTTGCCGGCGCATCAAGCGGGGGCAGGCGCCGCGTATCGGGTGCGGTCGCAGCGACCGCCTGAGTCAGCGCCGAGAACACCGAGATCGCCAGCATCAGCGGCGGTTCGCCCACGGCCTTCGAGCGGTTGATCGTCGGCGCCACGTTTTCGCCGTCCCACAAGTCGATGTTGAAGCGGCGCGGGCGATCGGATGCGGTCGGGATCTTGTAGGTCGCGGGCGAATGGGTGAGCAGCCGGCCCTTGTCGTCGAACACGAGTTGCTCGGTCGTCAGCCAGCCCTGGCCCTGGACGAAACCGCCCTCGATCTGCCCGCGATCGATGCCTGGATTGAGGGACCGACCGACGTCGTGGAGGATGTCGACGCCCAAGACCTTGTGCTCACCGGTCAGCGTGTCGATCGCCACTTCGGTCACCGCCGCACCGTAGGCGAAATAGTAGAACGGGCGGCCTTGGTGCGTGGCGCGGTCGTAGTGGATTTCCGGCGTGGCATAGAATCCGGTGGCGGAGAGCGATATCCGGCCGAAATGCGCGAGGCGGCAGAGCTTGTCGAAGGGCAGCACTTCTGCGCCGATGGCGACGCCTTCGGGGGTGAAACAGACATCGCCAGGCTCGCAACCCCGGATGCTTGCAAGAAATGCCGTCAGCCGATCGCGGATAGCCGTTGCAGCGCGGTGCGCGGCCATGCCGTTGAGATCGGCCCCCGCCGAGGCCGCGGTCGCCGATGTGTTGGGCACCTTGTCGGTGCGCGTCGCGGTGATCCGCACGCGCGACACCGGCACCGCGAACACGTCGGCGACCACTTGCGCAACCTTGATATAAAGCCCCTGGCCCATCTCGGTGCCGCCGTGATTGATCTGGATGCTGCCGTCGGCATAGACGTGGACCAACGCGCCGGCCTGGTTGAGGTGCGTGGTGGTGAAGCTGATCCCGAACTTGACCGGGGTCAGCGCGATGCCGCGTTTGAGTACCGGACTGCTTGCGTTGAACGAAGCGATCGCCGCCCGCCGCGCGTCGTACCCGGACGTTGCGCGCAACCGCGCGATCAGTTGCGGTGCGATGTTGTCGGTCACTGTCATGCCATAAGGCGTCACGTCCCGGCCCGGCCCGTAAAGGTTGGCGCACCGCACCTCGATCGGGTCGAGCCCCAGTCGCGCGGCCACCTCATCGATCACGCGCTCGATCGCCAGCATCCCCTGCGGCCCGCCGAAGCCGCGGAAGGCGGTGGCCGAGACAGTGTTGGTCTTCAGCCGCTCGGACACGATCTCGATGTGGGGCAGCCAGTAGCAGTTGTCGGCGTGGAACATCGCGCGGTCGTTGATCGCTGGCGACAGGTCGACCGTGGCACCGCAGCGCGACGCCAGTTGCAGCCGCAGCGCGAGGATGTGCCCGACCTCATCGAACCCGACCTCGTAATCGACGCGAAATTCGTGGCGTTTGCCGGTGATCGCCATGTCGTCGTCGCGGTCGGCGCGGAATTTGGCGGGGCGGCCGGTCTTGGCGGCGACCAGCGCCGCCGCAGCCGCGAACAGCGCGGCCTGCGTTTCCTTGCCGCCGAACGCCCCGCCCATCCGGCGCACTTCGACCGTGACATCGGACGAAGGAAGACCGAGCATATGCGCGATCAGGTGTTGCACCTCGCTCGGGTGTTGCGTTGAACTGAGGACATGGATCTGGCCGTCTTCGCGGGGCGTGGCGGTGGCGATCTGGCCTTCGAGATAGAAGTGATCCTGCCCGCCGATCTCGAACCCGCTCGACAGGTGCAGCGGTGCAGCAGTCAGCGCCGAGGTGGCGTCACCGCGCGCCATCCGCTGGGTCGGTTCGATCAGCGAGGCGGCGGCGCGCGCATCGGCGATCGTCAAAGTCATGGGCAACGGTTCGTAGTCGATGCGGCCCATTGTAGCCGCCTTGCGCGCGGCGTTGCGGCTGGTTGCGGCGACCAGGAACACCGGCTGGCCCACGTTGATGACCTCGCCGGCGGCCAGCAGCCGGTCATCCCCGGCGACCGGGCTGACATCGTTGGCGCCGGGAATGTCCTGGGCCCTGAACACCGCGACCACGCCTTCGGCCTTGCGCACGGCCGCAAGGTCCATCGCCGCAATTCGCGCGTGGGCCATGCTGCTCTGTCCGAACGCCAGGTGCAGCATTCCAGCCGGTTCGGGCTCGTCGTCGATGTAGCGCGCAGCGCCGCTGACATGGAGCCGCGCGCTGTCGTGCGGGTGCGATGGCTTGGCCACCACCGCCAATGCGGGATCGGATTCAGCCATCGGTCGCTTCGAGCGCAAGGAGCGATGCGGACACACCTTGCGCTTCATGCCACAGCCGTAAAAGCAGGTTTGCGGCCGCTTTCAGCCGGTAGTCCGCCGATCCGCGTACATCGCTGAGCGGCGCGTAATCGGTGCGCAACGCCGCCGCCGCACGTTCGATCGAGGCGAGCGTGAACGGGGCGTCGGTCAGCGCCGCCTCACACGCGGTCGCGCGCCGTGGGGTCGCGGCCATACCGCCGAACGCGACGCTCGCCGATACGATGCGGCCATCGCGGACGGCCAGTTTGAACGCGCCGCACACCGCCGAGATGTCGCTGTCGAACCGGCGCGACAGCTTGGAAATATGCACGATGTCGTCCGGGCCGGGGCGAGGCACGTAGATCCGTTCAACGAATTCGCCCGCGCGTAGGTCCTGCTTGCCGTAGTCGAGGAAATAGTCCTCGATCGGCATCGATCGGGTGCCCGCAGCGCCGCGCAAAGTCAGCGTGGCGCCCAGTGCGATCAAGGCGGGCGGGCCGTCCCCGATCGGCGAACCGTTGGCCACATTGCCGCCGATCGTGGCCGAATTGCGCACCTGGAGCCCGCCGATGCGCCGGGTCAATTCGCCGAGCGCGGGGTGCAGCCGCACGAACGCCGCGTGCGCCTGGGCATAGCGAACGCCCGCGCCGATCGTCAGGCCTGCGGGGGTTTCTTCGATTGCGCGCAGTTCGCCGATATCGCCGATGAAGATCACGGTGCCGAGGTCGCGCAAGCCCTTGGTCACCCACAGCCCGACATCGGTCGCCCCCGCCACGATGCGTGCATCGGGATGCTGAGCGAGCAGGTCTGCCAGCGCGGCGTTCGTTCGCGGGACATACCAGCGCTGTTCACCGAACCGGCCGGCCACGGTTTCTGCCGGTTCGATCGACCTTAAAGCGGCCACGGTGGCGCTGTCGTCGCGCGCAACGGGTCCGAGCTTGTCGGCCGCGTCAAGGATCGGACCATAACCGGTGCAGCGGCACAAGTTGCCCGCCAGAACGTCAACGGCGGGCAGATCATGGCCCGCCGCGCCGATCCGCCGACCGTGCAGCGACATCACGAACCCCGGCGTGCAGAACCCGCATTGCGAACTGCCATTGGCCGCCATCAGTTCCTGCAGCGGATCGAGTGCGTCCGGCTTGCCAAGACTTTCCACCGTCAGCAGCGCCTTGCCGTGAAGCATCGGCAGAAACAGGATGCAGGCGTTGACCGAGCGCCAGGCAATGCCGTTGCAGTCCGTTTGCAGTTCGCCAACCAACACCGTGCAGGCGCCGCAATCGCCCTCGGCGCAACCTTCCATGGTGCCGGTCCGCCGCAGCACGGTGCGCAAGTATTCGAGCACGGTGGTGGTGGGCGCGATCTCGCCCGGCTCCACGACCGCACCGTCGAGAAGAAAGCGCAAGCCCACCTCAACTGCCCCGGTAGGTCGAGTAGCCGTAAGGCGAGACGAGCAGCGGGACGTGGTAGTGGCCATCGGCCCCCGACAGGCCGAAGTCGATCACGATCACGTCGAGAAAGGGGGGATCGGTCAGCATGGCGCCTTGCCCGGTGAAATAGCTGCCGACCGTGAAAGTCAGGCGATACCGTCCGGGATCGAGCCCGGGAAACGCCTTGCAGCGCCCGTCCGCATCGGTTGCACCGGCAAACAACTGCGTTCCTGCCGCATTGGCCAGCGTGATCGCGACATGCGCTGCGGGCGCTCCGCGCGCGGTGTCGAGCACATGCGTGGATAGCGAAATCATCGCGGCGCTCCTTGGGCGATCCACTGGCCCAGCGTCCGGCGCTCGGCAGCGGTCATGCCGGTGGTGTTGCCCAGCGGCATGATCTGTGCGTCGACCGCGACCAGCTTGATCCGCGGCGCGACGGCGCGGACGTGTTCGTAGCTGTCGAGCAAGACTCCCAGCGGCGGCGAGGTAAAGGCGGCATTGGTGGGGTGCAGCGCGTGGCAAGCTGCGCAATGTGTCGCGAGGATCGGCTGAATATCGGCGAAAACGACGGCGTCGGTCGGGCCGGCCTGCGGTCTGTCGCCTGATTTTTCGAGAGAAACATAGGTCACGCTTGCCAGCGCCAGTCCTGCGGCCAGCGCCATCGCCGTGGTCGTGTTCGCGCCTTTGTGCCGCAAGTTGAAGACATGCCGAACCGCCACGCCGGTCAGCCCGATCAACGCCAGCACCAGCCACGGCCGCTGCGCGCCATAAGTCATCGGATAATGCGGGCTGAGCATCGCGAACAGCACAGGCAGCGTCATGTAGTTGTTGTGCAACGATCGCTGCTTGGCCGCCTGGCCCAGCGCCGGATCGGGCACGCGCCCCGCGACCAGATCCGCCACCACCTTGCGCTGGTTGGGGATGATCACGAAGAACACGTTGCCGACCATGACCGAACCGATCATCGCGCCGACATGAAGGTAGGCCCCGCGGGCCTGGAACAGGCCGTTCAGCGCGATCGCCGATGCCAGCAGGAGCGCAAACCAGATCACGCCGATTGCGCGGTTGTTGACCTTGAGCGGGGAACGGCACAGCAGATCGTAAGCCACCCAGCCAGCCGCCAGGAATGTCAACCCGATGCCGATGGCGGCAGGCGCAGACAGCGCAACCTTGGCGGGATCGATCAGGGTGTTCCGGGCGCCCACGTAATACACCAGCACCAGCAGCGAAAAGCCGCTGATCCAGGTCCAGTAGGCCTCCCACTTGAACCAGTGAAGCTCGTCGGGCATCTGGCTGGGCGCCACCTGGTACTTCTGGTTGTGGTAGAATCCACCGCCGTGGACCGACCACACTTCGCCCGAAGCGTCTCCATTTGCGGGCGGCTTCAAGTGATTGTCGAGCCACACGAAGTAGAACGACGAGCCGATCCAGGCGATGCCGGTGACAAGGTGCAGCCAGCGGATCGCAAGGTTTAGCCATTCGGTCAGGTCAACCGTCACGCCGCGTCCCCCAGCCGCAACCGCACGATTTTGCCGATCTGATCGATGGCGGTTGCGATTTCGGCCTCGTGCGTGTTGCCGAGGCGCTGCTCCATCGCCGCGAGGATGCCGGCCTTGTCGGTCAGGCGAACGCAGATAATGAAGGGAAAGTCGAAGCGTTCGCGGTACGCAGCGTTGAGCGCGTGGAAGCGTTCGAACTCGTCCGAGGTCAGCCGATCAAGCCCGGCCGAAGCCTGTTCGGCTTGCGAGGCGTCGGTCAGCGTGCGGTCGATCGCGGCCTTGCCGGCCAATTCGGGGTGCGCGCGGATCAGCGCGAGTTGTTCGTCGGGCGTCGCATCGTGCACCACCGCCATCACGTCGGCATGACGATCGCCCGATGACGGCCGCGCATCGGCACGCGCCTCGACCCACGCGCTGTGCTCGAACAAAGGCGCCTGCGCAGCGGTCAATGCGTCGATCCCTCAAGGCTCACATGCGCCGAGACGACCTTCCAGCCATCCGCGAACTTGACCCAGCTTTGCGTCTGGCGACCGCGGCGGTCGCTGGCAGCGCGGAAGAATTCAGCGTCCGCAGTGGCGAAGGCACCTTCGCCCCTGGCACCATAAACCGTGATTGCCACCCGGCCGAGCTTGCGCTGCGGCGATCCGCCCCGGCCCTTGCGGAATTCGCGGATCTCCTCGATCCCATAAAGCACTTCGCCCACGCCGTAGCGGTTGGTGGTGGGTGCATCGTGGAACAGCGCATCCATCGCGGGCACATCATCAGCCATCAGCGCGCGCTCGTAAGCTTCGAACGCGGCCGTCACTTCGGCCAGAAGAACGGGATCGTCGATTGTCATGCGGGGTGCACCTCCTGCCAGTGTCGGGCGATGTCGATCCGGCGCGCCACCCAGGCCTGGCCCGAAGCGAGCACGTGATCGAGAAACCGGGCCAACGCATGCGCCCGCGCGGGCCGTCCGGCGATCCGGCCGTGAAGGCCCACCGACATCATACGCCCGCCTTCGTGGGCCAGTTGGTCGAAGGTATCGCGCAAATAGCGGAAGAACGCCTCGCCCTCGGTGAAGCCGTTGAACGCCACGAACTTCATGTCGTTGGCGTCGAGCGAATAGGGCACGATCAGTTGCGCGCGCCCGTGGCGGCGGTCCCGGTACGGCAGGTCGTCGGCATAGCTGTCGGCATCGTAGACGAAGCCGCCTTCGTGCGCGACCAGCCGCGCCGTGTTGGGCGAGGTGCGGCCCTGATACCAGCCGAGCGGGCGGCTGCCTGTGATTTTCGTGTGCAGCGCGATGGCCTCGGCGATGTGCGCAACCTCGACCGCTTCGGGCACATCCTGGTAATCGAGCCAACGCAGTCCGTGGCTGGCGATTTCCCAGTCGGCGGCCAGCATCGCCTCGACTGCTTCGGGATTCAGCTCCAGCGCCTTCGCCACGCCGAACACTGTCACCGGCATTGCGCGTTCGGTGAACAGCCGGTGGAGCCGCCAGAAACCCGCGCGGCTGCCGTATTCGTAAAGGCTTTCCATCGCCATCGCGCGCGCCGGGTGGCTGGTCGCGCCGACCATTTCCGAGAGGAACCGTTCCGAACCCGCATCGCCATGATCGACGCTGCTTTCGGCGCCTTCCTCGTAGTTGATCACAAATTGCACCGCCACGCGCGCTCCGCCGGGCCAGCGCGGATCTGGCGGGTGGGCACCATAGCCGACCAGATCGCGCGTTTCGGTCATGCGTGCCAGGCTGCCAGTGCCGCAGGAACCGCCGCGCCGATCGGCAGCTTGACACCTTCCGCGCTCAGGCAGGCTTCGAGAGCACCCAGCGTCAGCAGCACCTTGTGCTTCATCGCGTTGTAACCCATCGCGCCGATCCGCCAGATTCGCCCCTGAAGCGGGCCGAACGCCGTGCCGATCTCGATCTCGAAATGCGTCCGCATCGCGGTGCGGATGCGTTCGCCGTCGATGCCTTGCGGGATGTAGACGCCCGTCACGTTGGTCATGCGGTGAGCATCATCGCCGAACAGGCTCAGCCCCATTGCGCGCAAGCCCGCGCTCATCGCGCGGCCGGCGGCGGCATGGCGAGCGTATCGCGCCTCCAGCCCTTCGCCCAGCGCGAGCCGGGCGCATTCGCGCGCGGCATACAGCATCGAGGTCGCTTCGGTGTGGTGGTTGAGCCGCTTTTCGGACCAGTAGTCCATGATCATCGCGAGATCGAAATAGTTCGATCCGATCCGCGGCCCCAGGCCGTCGCGCAGATCGTCACGGCGGATGCCCTGTTCGACGTGGCGGCGCGCGAAGATGTGCTCGGCAGCCGCGTCCGAGATCGTGATCGGCGCCGAACCCGATGGCCCGCCCAGGCACTTCTGCAAGCCGCCCGTCACCACGTCGACGCCCCAGCGGTCGGCAGCGATGTCCATGCCCGACAGCGTGGCGGTGGCATCGACATAGCTCAATGCCCCCGTCGCACGGCATAGCGCGCCGAACCCGTCGAGCGGTTGCGCCATCGTGGTCGAAGTATCGCCATGGACGCAGGCCACCACTTTTGGCTGTACCCGCGCGATGGCCTCGCCGATTGCTTCCATCGGCACGACTTTGCCCCAGGGCGCGCTGACGCGATGCACGTCGGCGCCGATCCGCGTCGAGATTTCATCGAGCAGCAGCCCGAACCGCCCGAAATCGACCACCAGCACCTTGTCCCCCGGCACCACCAGGCTGACCAGCGCGGCCTCGATCGCGGCGCGTGCGGTGCCGTCGATCAGCATCGTCCAGCGGTTCTGCGTGCCGAAGATCGGGCGGTAAAGCGCCATCACCTCGTTCATGTAATGGGTCATCTCGGGGTCGAACTGGCCGAGCAGATCGGCCGACATCGCGCGCAGCACGCGCGGATGCGCGTTGATCGGCCCAGGCCCCATCAACAGGCGCTGCGGCGGATCGATCTCGCCGATCAGGAGGGGGTCAAGCGTTGGCAAATGTTGCTCCAAGTTGTTCGATGAAGCCGAGCATGACCTGTAGCGCGATTTCCGCGTCGGCAGCATCGACATGTTCGGCCGGGTTGTGGCTGACCCCGCCCTTGCAGCGGATGAACAGCATCGCGGTGGGGCACAGCGCGGCCATCGCCATGGCATCGTGCCCGGCGCCCGAGACCAGGCGGAGGACGGGTTGGCCGGCGGCCAAAGTGGCGTGGTCGAGCAGATCCATCAGCAGCGGATCGCAAGGGCTGGCGGGCAGGTCGTGGATGCGGGAAATCGCGCAACCGAGGCTGCGCCGGTCCGCGATTTCGCGGAACGCATCGAGGATTGCGTTGGCTGCGCGATCGCGCCACGCTGCATTGCCTGACCGGACGTCGAGCGAAAACTGCGCTTGTCCCGCGATCACATTCGGCGCGCCGGGCATGGCCTCGATCCGGCCAACCGTGGCGACGAGGTCCGAAGCATCAGCACGCGCGATCGCCTCGACTGCGACGATCATCTCGGCCGCCCCGGCCAGCGCATCGTGGCGCAGAGCCATCGTCGTGGTTCCGGCGTGCCCGGCGGTGCCCTGCACCGCGATCTGATAGCGCACCTGGCTGGCGATGCCGGTGACGGTGCCGACCGCCAGATGCTCGGCTTCGAGCAGCGGACCCTGCTCGATATGCGCCTCGAAATAGGCGCGCACGCTGGCGGGTGTGCGGGCGGCGGTGAGGTAATTCCCCACATCCACTCCCGCATCGGCCAATGCAATTCCGTCCTTGTCCGCAAGGTCGAGCGCATCTGCCGCCAGCGTGCCCGCGACCGCGCGGCTGCACAGCATCGCGGCGGGAAAGCGCGAGCCTTCCTCGTCGCCGAAGGCGATGACTTCGATCGCGAAAGGCAGTCGGCGGCCGGCAGCGCGCAATGCGTCGACCGCTTCGATGCCCAGCGTGACCCCGAGCGGGCCATCGTAACGGCCCGCGTCACGCACGCTGTCGAGGTGGCTGCCGATCAGCAGCGCAGGGGCACCGGGGGTGACAGCTTCGTAACGGCCGATCAGGTTGGCGGCGGCATCGCGGCGGACGGTCATGCCGGCCGAGGTCATCCAGCCGGCCAAGGCACCTTGCGCTGCGTGATAAGCCGGGGTCAGATAGCCGCGATAAAGCCCGCCCGCCATGTCGCTGTAGGGCGCGACGCCGAGCGCATCGCAGCGGGCCACCGCGCGGGCTCCTCCACGCATTTGGCCAAGGTTCACCACGCCGCTACCCCACCGTCGCTGCGCGGATCGGTTGCGCCTTCGAGCCGCCCGTCGGCATGGCGCACGATCGCGCCGGCATGGCCCATCATTGCGGTCAGCGGGCCGACGCGTTCGACATCGTGTCCGGCGGTTTCGAGCGCGGCATATAGCGCTTCGGGGAAGCCATCCTCCAGCTTGAGCGTGGTGCTTGTCTCGCCCCAGGTCCGCCCGAGCAGCCAGCGCGGCGCGCAGATCGCGGCCTGCAAGTTCACCCCGAACCGCGCATAGCGGCTGAAAATCGCCGCCTGCGTCTGCGGCTGGCCCTCGCCGCCCATCGTGCCGTAAGCCATGACCCGGCCATCAGCGAACTTTGCGAGCGCGGGATTGAGCGTGTGGAAAGGCTTGCGACCCGGTTTGAGCGCATTCCAGCCGGTCTCGGCCAGCCGGAACGAACTGCCGCGGTTCTGCCAGGTGATCCCGGTCTGCGGCAGCACCAGCCCCGATCCGAATTCGAAATAGGTCGACTGGATCGCGCTGACCACGCGGCCTTGGCTATCGGCGGCGCCGAACCAGCAAGTGTCACCCCATTGCGGCGGCTGGGGCCAGGGCAGGGCGCGCGCCGGGTCGATGCGCGCGGCCATGGCATCGAGCGCGGCTGGGTTATCGAGCAATGCCTGCGCATCGGCGTCCATATAGGCTGGATCGCCGCAGTGCCGATCGCGCCACAGGAAGGCCTGCTTGGTCGCCTCGACCAGTCCGTGGATGTGATCGAAGTGATCGCCCCTTGCGGCGCGCAATCGGTCGAACAGCGCGAGGATCAGCAGCGACGCTGCGCCCTGCGTCGGTGGCGCGCTATTATAGAGGCGCGCGCCGGCGATCTTGGTGTTCAGTGGCGCGGGCTGTGTGGCCCGATGCGCGGCAAGGTCGGCGCGGCTGACCGGACTGCCGAGCGCAGACAGATCCTCAGCCACCAGATCGGCCAGCGTGCCGGTGTAAAAATCCTGCGGACCATGCGCGGCGATGTGGCGCAGCGTCCTCGCCAACATCGGCTGGCGCAGCGTATCGCCCTCGCGCAGCGGGCGGCCTTCGCGCTCGAAAATCGCGGCATAAGCGCCCGGCTGCCCGCGCAATTCGCCGCCCTTGGTCGCCGCGATGGCCGCTCCGCCTGCGGTGACCGCCACGCCGGCTTCGGCGTGCGCGATCGCGTCGCCAAGCAGGCGGTCGAGCGGCAGCGTGCCGCCGGCTTGTTCAAGCGCGCACCCCCACGCTGAAAGGGTCCCCGCCACGGTGTTCGCAGCCAGCGGTCCGCGCGTGGGCACTGCGTCATATCCGGTGTAAAGAGTCAGGTCGGCGTTGGCCGCAGCCCCACCGCAGCCATGAACCGCGTGAACCCGGCCGTCAGGCTCGGCGATCAGCCAGAACCCGTCGCCGCCGATCCCGGTCATGTGCGGATAGACCACCGCCAATGTCGCTGCGACCGCGACCGTCGCCTCGACCGCGTTGCCGCCGTCGCGCAGCACGCCAAGGCCCGCCTCCGCCGCAACATAGTGCGGCGCGGTGACCATGCCGTTCCGACCTGTGACTGTGGTCAACATGGCCGCATCACTTTGGCAGTGCAGCGACGAACGCTTTCACCACGGTCGCCGAATTGACCGAGGCGAGCGTCATGAACGTGTTCATCTGGTTGGCGCCGGCATCGCCGCCGGCCAGGTCCGACAAGCTGCGGAATACGATCACCGGTACGCGGTTGGCGAAAGCAACCTGCGTCACCGCTGCGCTTTCCATGTCGAGCACGCGCGCGTTCCATGCCTTGGACAGATAGTCGCGAAATTCGGCGTTGTCAGCAAACACCCCGGCGCTGACCCCGGTTCCGCCGACGACGATCTTCGGTTCATGCGCCAGGCAGCCTTTGGCTTGCCGGCTGGCGTCCGGGCCGATGCAACGCCGCAGCGCAACGCCCGCCGCAACCTTGCGCGCGAGCGCCACCAGCGCCGGATCAGCCGCAAGCGTGTAGTGCCGCCGTGCCGGTTCGGCGGCGTTGCCCACGCGGACCCCGCGCGGAAACATCATGCCGTTGTTGGCCGGTGCGATGGCATCGACCGGCTCGGGCGTCACCCAGTTGCCGGGTGTCCCGCGCGCAAACGACACTTCGAGATATTGCCCCCATTGTTCGGGCACGATTACATCCCCGATCGCCAGAGCCGGATCGACCCCGCCGGCAATGCCCGAAAAAACGATGCGCCTGACGTTGAAGCGATCGAGCACCAGTTGCGTGTTCATGGCGGCGTTGACCATGCTGACCGCGCTTTGCATCAGCACCACCGGCTTGCCCGCCATCGTGCCGGTCAGGAAGACCAACCCGTTGATATGATAGGCTTTCTGGCTTTTGATCGCGGGGACGAGCGCGTCCCATTCGGGCGGAAACGCGGTCATCACCACGGTACGCGGAGTGGCGTTGAGCCGTTGCGCGCAGGCCGGTGTCGCCAGCAATGCAAACGCCGCAAGGAACAGCAATCGGATCATGCCGCCGCGCTCATCCAGGCAAAGCGCATCACGAACAGGCCCGCCAGCACGAACAGGAACCAGTCGGCCCGCGTGGCATTGCCGCGCAGCAGTTTGAGCGCGGCGTGCGCGGTGATGCCGAAGGCCAGGCCGTTGGCGATCGAGAAGGTCAGCGGGATCATCGCCACGGTCAGAAACGCCGGGATCGCTGCCTGCGGATCGTCCCACGCGATCTCGGTCAGCGGCAGCAGCATCAGCCCGCCCACCACGATCAGCGCGGGCGCGGTTGCCGCCAGCGGCACCAGTTGCGCATAAGGCGCGACGAACATCGTCAGCAGGAACAAGACACCGGTGACGACCGCGGTCAGCCCGGTGCGCCCGCCCTCCTGCACCCCCGCGGCGCTTTCGACATAGCTGGTGACGGTGCTGGTGCCCGCCATCGAGCCGAAAATCGTGGCGGTCGCATCCGCCATCAATATGCGGTTGAGTTTGGGAATGCGCCCGTCCGGGCCGATCAGCCCGGCGCGCTTGGTCACGGCAACCAGCGTGCCGATGTTGTCGAACAAGTCGACGAACAGGAACACGAACAGGATTTCGATCAAGCCCAGCCCGTGTCCGCCACCAACGCCGAATACACCCGGCAGGTCGAGCTTGAACGCGGTGCCGGTCAGCGCAGCGAGGGTATAGGGTTCGGGCTTCATCACGACTTGCCCGAACAGCCAGCCGACGAATGTCGTCGCCACGATCCCGACCAGCATCGCGCCGCGCACGTTCCACACACTCAGCACCGCGATCGTCAGCAGGCCGAACAGCGCCAGTTCCGCACCCGGCGCCTTGAGATTGCCAAGCGCCACGAACGTGGCTGGATCGGCCACGATGATCCCGGCGTTCTTCAGCCCGATGAAGCCGATGAACAGCCCGATGCCCCCGGCCACCGCTGAAAACAGGTGCGATGGGATCACCGCCACGATCAGTTGCCGCACGCCCGTCAGCGTCAGCAGCAGAAACGCGCATCCCGAAATGAACACGCAGCCCAGCGCAATCGGCCAGGGCACGCCCATGTGCTGCACGACGGTAAAGCTGAAATAGGCGTTGAGCCCCATGCCCGGCGCGAGCGCCAGCGGCACGTTCGCAACGCAGCCCATCAGGATCGACGCGAACGCCGCCGCCAGGCACGTCGCCGCCGCCACAGAAGCCACCGGCATCCCCGCCTGGCCCAGGATCGCCGGGTTGACGAGCACGACATAGGCCATCGTCAGGAAGGTCGTGGCGCCCGCCAGCACTTCGGTGCGCACCGAAGTGCCGCGCGCGCTGAGCGTGAAGGTGCGTTCGAGGAAGCCGCCATCTGGTGCGCCGGATTGGGCCAGCGGTGCCGGCGTCGATGCTGTCATGCGGAGTCCCCCGTGAATGGTCCGGGCTCGAATGGTTCGGGCTCGAATGATTCGGGCGCCGAAAACCCGATCACACCTTGCGCTTCGAGCATCGCAGCAAACCCGAACAGCGCCGCTTCGCCACCGCGCCGCCCGATCAGTTGCAGCCCCAACGGCAGCCGGCCCGGGCGCAGCAGCGGAACCGCCAGCGCGGGCAATCCGGCAAAACTGATCGACTGGGTATGAATGCCCAGATCGGATCGGGCAGGCCGCATCTCCCCGTCGATGCGGATCGTCGGATCGTCGATCAGCGGCGCCACGCAAGGCGCGGACGGGGCGATCAGCACGTCGAAATCGGCGATGCACGCGTCGATCCTGGCGCAGAAGTCGGCGCGGAAGGCTTGCGCCGCGTCGTAAAGTTTGCGCGGGACCAGCGCGCCCGCGATCAGACGGTCACGCGTGGCGGAATCGAATGCCATCGCATCGCGCGCCAGTGCGGCGCGGTGCAGTGTCCCGCCTTCGTAAGCCGTGATCAGGAACGCAGCCGAACGCGCGCGGGCAATATCGGGCAAATCGATGACCGGAGCATCGCCGGCGATCGCGGCAATGGCGGCCGATTGATCGGGGTCCAGGTTTTCGGCAAAACGCCCGCCCAGCCGGGCAAGCCGATAGGGCGGTGCGGCATCTGCCACAGCAGCGCCGCGCAAAACGTCCCAGACGCAGCGCAAATCCGCCACTGAACGCGCGAACGGCCCCACATCGTCGAAGCTTTCGGCGAAGGGGAACACGCCCGCCATCGGCAAGCTGCCATGCGTGGGCTTCAGGCCATAAACGCCGCACAAGCTGGCCGGAACGCGGATCGATCCGTTGGTGTCCGAACCAAGCGAAAACGGCAGCATCCCCGCCGCGACCGCCGCCGCCGATCCGCCCGACGATCCCCCCGCCAATCGCGCGCGGTCGTGCGGGTTGCGCGTGGTGCCGTACGTCGCGTTGATCGTCGCGAAGCCATAGGCGAATTCGTCCATGTTGAGCGTGGCCACCAGCACCGCACCGGCCTTGCGCAACCGTTGCAACGCCACTGCATCGGCTGCCGCCGGCCCGGCATCGGCATAGATCGCCGATCCCGCCGTGGTCGGCAGGCCTGCCACGTCGAACAGATCCTTGACGCCATACGGAACACCGGCAAGCACTCCGGGATTGTGCCCGGCGGCGGTTGCGGCATCGATCAAGGCTGCCTCCGCCCGCGCGCGATCGGGCAGCAACTGCGTTACCGCATTCAGCCCGCCCTGCGCGAGCCCATCCGCGGCAAGTCGGGCGATGATGGTTTCGACAACGCTTGCCGCACCGACATGTCCCGCGCGGATTTCGCCCCCGATCTGGACGGTGTGCATCATGAAGCGCGTGATCGGCTGTTGTCGTCGGCCAGGATCGCAGCGTGGCGGTCTAGCACCTCGAGATTGGCCAAAACGCCGGGCATGCAGGCATCCGCGATCGGAAGGTCGAGCGCCTTGGCAGCAGCCAGGACTTCTGCCTTGACCCGGGGTATCGAAGCGCTTGCGGATTTCGGCATCTCAAAGCCCCCCAACCTCGCACCCCCTTGCGGGCCCAATCGCTGGCCGGATGATACTCTCGGATAGCGACCGGTCCGTCGATCGCAAAAAGGATTGCTTCGGTTGAATGCCCATGTCGAGCGTCATGCACGCGTTGCCGCAACCGATCCAATGCAATGATGGAGCCGCAGCGTTGCAAAAAAGTGATCGCGAGTGGGGTTTTTGCCTTTCGGCCAGACCGATCCTGCCGCGTTCGCTAAGCCGCACCACTGCAAACAGTGTAACAGGGGATCTGAAACGTCGGGTGGTAAAGTCCCGATTTGAATTGCGTGCCAGCATTTCCGCGCTGGCCGCTAACCCTCGCGGGATTCCCTTGACGCGGAACAAATGGTGCCAGAAGAGGGACCGTGATGTGTCGACAAAGCGTTATATCGCAATGCTTTATTGCGATTTTTCGATTTTCGATACCGTCGATAATACCGTCTTGGCATCGGCGTTGGGCCTCGATGAGGACTCAAATCGCTGCGGACGATCTATTTCGGATCAATCCGCGACACCAAAATTTATTTTGCGGCCTGCCGACGATTTCCCGCCTGAGAGCGGTGAAAAACCGAATCAAGCCACAGCCATTGACGTGACCGTGGAAGGTGCAATCAGCCCCTCCAGTTGTTGCTCAACCGCTCTCTTGCCAGCAACCAGATCAACGCTTGCAATCCGCAGGCGTTCATCGCCTTCCATCATGCCGTAACCTGCATCCAGCGCCTCACTGCCAAGGCTGGCGTGATGAGGATAGAGCAGCATCACCTCCCCGCACTGGTACAGACGAGCATAAGCCATCATCTGGTAGACATCGGACTGCGAAACGCCGCGCTTCTTGTCTTCTGGATTTCGGCCGATCAACTTCCATTTGGTATCGATCACCATCACGACCTGCCCATTCCGCTTGATGAGAATGTCCGGTGTCGTCTGGAAACGTTCTTTGCCGCCATCACCCTCCTCCATCAGACAATAGCGCAATCCGCCCTGCGAATGGACCGTCAGATCGCTACCCAGCAGCGCACGCCGCGCAAGTGCGGCGATGTAGGCCTCGAACAAGTCGTTCATGGCGAACAACAGGGTGATCCCCTGGCCCGCCTTTGCGTCGTGGTTAGTGCGTTGCCATTCACGTTTCAAAAACAGCTTTGCCAGCCCGTAAAGCGTCTCCCAGCGGCGATTGGTCCGATCTATCCGCACTTGCGCCCATGGCAGAGCATTGACCGGAACGTCACTCACCTCGGCTAGGAGAAATCGCAACTCATCAAGGCGTCGCTGTGTCTCCAATACGCGCGCGTGGCGGCGCAACATAAGCACGCAGGCCTTCATGACACGCAGCAACGGCGTGTCCGGCAGCAGTGTATCAAAACGGCAGGCCAGTCGGTCCGGTCGGACCGCATTGTGCGTAAACTGCCGGATGACATCGAGCCGCCCGCGCAACGCGGCGAGATTCTCTTCCTGCGCCATATAGGCGCGGGGAAGGCCGCGCCGGGCCTCAGCCAGCAGGCGATCAGCGAATAAGCGGATCAGGATGTCGAGCAGGGTTTCATTTTGCCGCGCCATAGCCAGGGCCTGCCCATCGCCGAGCTTGAGCCCGAGCGCGATGTCGAGCATGGAAACAAGACGGGTGCGGATGGTTTCATCATTATCATCCGACGTAGCATCGATCTTCGGCAGAATCTCAAGGCTGCACCCCGGCGCGGCAATCACGCCGACAGCCTGCTGCGCCCATATCTCGGTATAGCGATCTACAAGAATATTGGTCCCGGAACGGTTCGCCAACGGGTGAGATCGAGCGGCAAGCAACAGGGCATTCGCCTGACTACGGGTAAACGCCCGTTCAGCTGCTGGACCGGTGCCGTTGTGAACAGCAACCCGGCCCCATTCGTGGGCGCAGAGGTGTGTCACTGGCCTCTTTTCAGGTTCAAGGAGGGGAGCTTGCTGGCAAGGCTGCCCGCTGATTGTGCCGCATCCTTGGCCCATCCCGAGACAGTCTGACCGGCCTTTTGCAGGCTGAAGGCGCTTTCTTCCTCCAGCACGCGGGCAACGGCATCCAGGGCGAGTTCTTCGCGTTCATCCATTTTGCCATCAGCCTCGGCAACCTCGCGCAGGAAGGCCATCAACTCCGCCTGCATGGCTTGCGGATTACAGTCGGGATTGTCCGCCTGAAATGATGCGATTGCCTTTGCAATATCCTTGACCCGGGCAGCATCTACGCCCTGAAAAATCACCTCCAGCGCATGTGTCACGTAGCAGGTATCAAGGCCCCAATCCTGAATGAAATGACGCGCAATCGTAGCTTTCTCGACATCATCAATCTGGCCATCGATGGCTGAAATTCGAGCAGCTAGACCACCTATCAGGTCAAACAGACTTGCGGCCAGTAAGTCCATTGGCGTGTTGAGAAAATGCGGAATGACATCAACTCGGCTTCCAGAATAGCTCCGGAACAGGCGCGTAACGCCATAATATGCGCCGCCAGAGGCAACCGCCGCAGCGGCCACCCATCCCACTGGCGTTGCAGCCGCAGCACCGAAGCCAATGGCGGCAAGCAGGCCTTTCGATGCAAAGAATGTACCCGCCACCATTGGTGACGCGGCGACTGTAGCGCCGGTCGCAGCCATGCCGCCCACGTCCCAGACTTCTTGCAGCGATTTTTTACCCGGAGCGACGTGTAAGCGTCTTCTCCGATGCCAAGCCGCAGCTTGAAGCGCAAAGGATCAGCGACAACGCAGGTCACGCTAGAAAATCGGGCTTCCAGTTCGGCTTGCACGATCATGCCGCTGCTTCAGGCACCATGGCACGAAGCCGATGCTCGAAATCTGTCATTCTGTCACGGATCGCGGCATTGCCAAGATCAGCGACTGCGCCTCTGGCGAGACCGAGCGCCATGAGAAGCGGGGTGAATACCGCCGCCAGTGCAGCGCCGAAAAATGGAATGGCTCCAATGAGCGATCCGATGACAAAGCCTGCGATCAGGCCAAAACTGCTGTTCGGAAACTGCCTGAACAAATCGAATATGAACCCCAGAACATGCCGCCCTATGGCAATGACAGTGTCACCGGCCTTGGCCGAGATGTCAGCCATGCCGATCAGGATAGATTTGGCGTCCGCAGAAATGGCGAGCTGCTCAATCCGGTTTCTAAGGTCGGCGTGAGAAGGAGTGGTGAGTGCGGACATCTATTGTTCTCCATCACATAGATCAAATCTGGGACTACCCTGCCATTCGCCCCGCACGACCAACCCAACGGTGGTCGGTTGATATGGGCGCTGCATCACGGGTGGAACCGGGCAATGACGCGATCAGCATGATCGGACAGGCTTGGCGGGAAGCTGGTCAGCCATTCACGCCATGAACAAGCGGCGAATCGGACTGTTGAACCGGTTACCCCTCCGGCGAACTTGGCGATTTCGAATCGGTGGTCAGCAAATGCCTGGGCTTTAATGGCGCGGCCTTCCGTAGGCTCAGCAAAGAGGTAGAGCAGCACCGGCGACTTTCCCCGTCGCTTTGCCTCGGTCACCAAACCATAGCCGTGCTTCACCAGTTGCGCCGCATCGAGATGACGAAAGGCCGCTGGTTCCGCCAGCAAGTGGTCACGCATCGCGCACCAAGGCTCCATACCCTCATCCCAATGGTGCGAAGAGTATTTGGGCGACAGTTTTGCCAGCTTGGAATCGCGGAAAGGCTCGAAGCGCTTCGATTCAACGCCGATCAGCTGTGTTGCAGTTTCGACGGCAGCATCAAGCCAAGGGTGGCGCCCACCCGCCCATGGGAAACGCATCTGACGCTCAATATCGACGGTCAGCGCGGGCCAATCTAGATCATCCAGGCACGGAAACGGCGGCAACGTGCCCGGACTTTCGAGAAAGGGGCCGAAGCCATTGACCGCCAGAGCCGAGCTGCTTTCGGGACTGCCAAACTTGCCCGAGGCCAACTCTTGGCCTGCCGCCGCGCCGAGCGCAGTAGCAACCCGCTCGACAGACACACCGGGAAGGAGATGGCTGGCCAGTTCGTTGATCATCCTTGGGACTCTGCCGCAACGTCTGCTACCTTGCCGATCAACTGCGCGAATGCATCATGAGGAAAACGATCGCTTCCGTCCGGCTGCTTTTCCAAGCACACGAACCAGCTCTTGCGATCCTCACCCTCGCCAAGTGGGCACTTCAGGGTAACGGACCCGATGAAGCCGTCACCGAGCACCCCATGGATACGGCTCCAGTCCTCGAAGAAGTATTCCTGCAATAGCGGAATAACCTTGTCGCGCATGGCGGCGTGGACCTGTTCGGCTGTCTTGCAGCCTATGAAGAAGGCGTGCCCAATGCGGTGTTCCCGGTCGATTAGATACTCGATCCGCTGATTGATTGCCGTCAACACTGCCTTCAGGTCGATGCCCTCGACCACGCCCAGCAGGCCAGGTTCTGGAGCCATCTCCCGAAAATTGAATCGCCGCCGCAACGCAGTATCCAGCAGCGCGATGGACCGGTCTGCCGTGTTCATCGTGCCGATGATGTGGAGATTGGATGGTACGCCAAAATCCCGCTTCTTCGAATACGGCAATGTGAGCGTCAGCCAGTTGTCCATACCAAGCCGCTTGTCGGGTTCGATAAGCGTAATGAGTTCGCCGAAAACCTTGGAGATATTGGCGCGATTGATCTCGTCGATAATCAGCACAAACTGGTCAGGTAAGGTTTCGCTCAGAGGCGCTACCTCGCTGTCACTGTCGCCAGCAATCAACCGGCCTAGCGCGGGAAGATTAACGCACTTTGTCGGCAGTGAGTACAGCGTGCGCATGGTGAAATTGCCATCGACGATCGTGTCGAGTGGCAAAGGTTCGTCCAGGGTCAGGAGCCAGCGCACATCGCGGCGGTGGGCGTAATAGCCCTCAGCCGAAGGTTCAAACCGATAGTCGCCAGTGACCTCAGCAATCGCCCGAAACGCAGTATTGCCATAGGGCACAATGACAATGTCACCGATCTGCATTTCACAGCGAAACGGCCACGTCTGGGTCCAGTTACTAGGCGTCGTGTCCTCGGGGTTTTGCGCAAGCCATTCAGCCTTGATCGCTTCGAAGGTGGAGAACCGCTCATCGCTCCAATCGATGGAACCGCCCCAGCCAAGCGTGACGTAATTGTTGGCCACAGCGGAGTCGTAGACGTCATCCTCGGTGCCAATGGCACCTTGTCCCATTTTCCAGAATCGGCGACCGGCGAAGTCGTAGCCGGTCGCCGCAGCCGAAGGTGCCGTTCGAGTGCGGGCCTGGTCGGCCAATGCGCATATTTCCCGAAAGATACCGGCACGGGCTTCGAGCCGAAATCCCGCAGAACCGCCCTCATTTTCGCCAGTCTCTGGCCGCAGGCCTTCGACAAAGGTTTCATAGTCATAATTCTGGTGGAATGTGACGAAGGCAATCCGCTTCTCAGTTTCCAACTCGCGATAACGCGTCATCAGCGCCTTCCGACCCTCTTCCGTGGAAGGATACGCTGCATCCGGGTCACAGAGCTTCACGGCTTCGAGTGCCGTGCGATATGTTTTCCCCGTGCCTGGTGGCCCATAGAGAATGAGGTTTTGTGGGTCTGGTCTTACGTCGGCCATCGGAATGGCTCCTTCAGATAATACGAATGTCAGCTTTCTGGTCGTGCTCTGCTTTGGTCCCTCGGCAATCGGGGGCGGCACTTTGGCCAGCTCAAGAAACTTTCTGCCTTCAAGCGCCTGACAGATGTTTGGCCATGCCATATGCAGGCCCATCTCATTGTTCAGCGGGCCGACAACGATGGTGACACGATCATCGCCCCGCTTTCTGGCAGGTTCGATATATCGCTCCAGCACATATTGCCGGATGCGGTCCGCTTGCGTTTCCTTGTCATCAATGGCTGTTTCGTCGGGCCAATAACCCGGACGAGCTGGCTGCGGCGGCAGCCAGCCGAGGATCGTTTTTTCCGCCCCCTCAATAACTGCCCGGAATTCGTCGACAGACGTTTCGTCAAATTGAAATGTGCCCGTCAGGTCCAGCAGGTCGTGCTGATGGCTGAATTCGATAAATCCGCCATTCTTCCGCAACTGCACGCTGCCAAGGGTTCCGGCTGCCTTGTCCTCTCCCGGAGACCGGCGACCGAACCGTATCTCCGGGATGTTGGTGTGATACCAATCTAGCCCGGCGTCATGGACCGCCCGTGCCATGCCACAGAAGGCGGTGCGCTCTTCATCGGACCAATGCTTGCGGGCCTCCCGGAAACGAGGATCGCCATCGAAGCGCTTGAAGAGATCGTGGCAGCCGAGGGTATCATCATTCTCGTCGGTCAGGTCGTCGTTCGCCTTGGCGGCCTTTCCCCCAAGAAAACGACCATATTGCGCCAGCCAACTGTTCCAGTTGGATAGTCGGTTTAACGGCTTTTCCGAATCCGGCATAAGGATGCGATAGTCATTGCCGCCAGCTTTGGCTTCCTGCCGCATATTTCGGATGCGTTCGCGCAACTGCGCAAAGCCATCCGCAGCATGTGCCGCCGCAAGATCGCGGTGCGGCGATCCGAGTGCCGCAAGGTTCTTTTCGATGGTCTTGACGGCATGGACCCGCGAATTTCGCCCTGCTTGGGTTTTGGCGCCCCCGGCTTCCAACCAAGCCCGAAATTCAGCCTCACGCATTTCCGCCCCTTCCGCGAACTGTCAGTTGCCCCACCGTCACGTCATGACAGCCCGAAATATCGATCAAAGAAGGCGGCCAGCTTATCCAGCACCGCCTGCTTCTTTACGGCATGGCCGTTGCCCTTGGAGAATCTGGACACTGGCGGCAGGATTTTCGTGATCGCGATTCCTGTTGAAGGGATCGCGCCATCGCGGAACGCATTGTCGATGAAGCCATGTGTCGCCTCTGCGTTGAGGCCTTCGTCCGCAATTATCCGTTCGAGTTCTTCCGCTTTCCTGGCCGCAACAAACGCTTGCCACTGCGCATCGACCTTCGCTGATGACGAAACGGAATCGACAAACCGCTCAATCAGGTCCTTCTTGTTCCTGAGCGATGGGCTGGAATTGATGGCGCGCTCGATGGTCGCCAGAATTTCCTTGTCGCCGCCGGTTCCCTTCGATGAAAGGTAACGCTCGACCAGCAGCAGGATATAATCGACGTTGATCTCGACCTGCTTGATCAGTTCGATTTCGAACACAACGTCGTCGTTAATCGCCTCTTTGTCCGCGTCGGACACGCTGCGAAATTCGGCATAAAGGTTGAGATACAGGCTCTGATAGTCCTGAAACTCGCGCTGACTGAGGATTTCGTTGCCTGCAAAATCATCGAACGCGGTCAGAATATTGCGCAAACGCAGGATCGAGCCGAACAGTTTGATAAAGGCTTTTTGCGCAGCTTCCCCAATGATCGGCTGGCCGAGCGGGTATGTGCCAAGCAGTTCGGCGACCCGCTTTTCATACTCCCCATAATATTCCGCATAGGGCTTGAGCAACACGATGCCCTTGGCGTCCTTGTTGCCAAACAAAGCCAGCGCGTCGTTGGTTTCCTTCTCCAGATTGCGGAACGACACAATGTTGCCATAGGTCTTGACCGAATTGAGGATGCGGTTCGTGCGCGAATAGGCCTGGATCAAGCCATGCGCCTTCAGGTTCTTGTCTGCCCACAAGGTGTTGAGCGTCGTGGCGTCGAACCCGGTGAGGAACATGTTGACCACGATCACCATGTCCAGTTCGCGCTTTTTCAGCCGTTGGGACAGGTCTTTGTAATAATTCTGGAATTTGTCAGCCGAGATGTCGAAGCTGGTGTTGAACAGGGTATTGTAATCCCGGATTGCACCTTCCAGAAAATCGCGCGAACCCTGATCCAGCCCATCAGTTTCAAATTCTTCCTCGCCCAGCAGGCCGCCTTCCTCGTCCTCGTTGGCGGCAAAGCTGTAGATCAGGCCAATCTTCAGCCGCTGCGCTTCTGGCAAGGACTGCTGCTGTTTGGAAAATTCCGCATAATAGCGTTTGGCTGCATCAATCGAAGCTGTCGCCAACAACGAGTTGAAACCGGTCAGCCGCTTGCCATCATGCCGGTAGGAACTGCTGCGCTTGGTCTTCTGATCAAAGTGTTCGCGGATGTAGCCGACGATTTGGGCAATCCGTTCCGGTGCCAGCAATGCCCGCTCGGTATCGATGGCCGATACCTGCTTGTCCTTGATCCACGTTCCGGCCTTGATCGTGTTGATATAATCGATCCGGAACGGCAGCACGTTCTTGTCATTGATGGCATCGACGATGGTGTAGGTATGCAGCTTGTCGCCAAAAGCCTGCTGTGTCGTGCGCCGCCGGGGATCGCCGCCAGTGCCCGAATTTTCCGCAAAGATCGGCGTGCCGGTAAATCCGAACAGGTGATAGCGTTTGAACACGCGGGTGATCTCGGCGTGCATATCGCCAAACTGGCTACGGTGGCATTCGTCGAAGATCACGACGACATGATCGTTATAGACGTCATGCTTGCGGTTCGCGGCGACAAAGCGCGACAGTTTCTGGATGGTGGTGATGATGATCCGGGCGTTCGGGTCTTCCAGCTGCCGTTGCAGCACGGCGGTGGACGTGTTGGAATTGGCCGCGCCCTTCTCGAACCGTTCGTATTCGCGCATGGTCTGGTAATCCAGATCCTTGCGGTCCACCACGAACAGCACCTTGTCGATACCGGGCAGGCTGCGCGCCAGTTGCGCGGCCTTGAAGCTGGTCAGCGTCTTGCCGCTGCCGGTCGTGTGCCAGATGTAGCCGCCCGCCGCCGCTGTGCCCAATTGCCGCAGATTGGTGGACCCGGCGATCCGCTGCAAAATCTTTTCGGCGGCGACGATCTGATAGGGCCGCATCACCAGCAGCTTGCGGTCCACATCAAACACGCAATAGCGCGTCAGGATGTTGAGCAGCGTATGCTTGGCAAAGAACGTCTTGGTGAAGCCGGCCAGTTCGGTGATCGGGCGGTTGGCCGCGTCGGCCCACCAGCTCGTGAATGCAAAGCTGTTGGAACTCTTCTGGCGGCTGCGCTTTCCGCGCTGTTCGGCCAGATGGCCATCGCGCACGGTGTTGCTGTAATATTTGGTCAGTGTGCCATTGCTGATAACGAACAGCTGGACATATTCGAACAGGCCGGACCCGGCCCAGAAACTGTCGCGGGCATAGCGGTTGATCTGGTTGAACGCCTCACGGATGTCCACGCCGCGCCGCTTCAGTTCGATGTGGACCATGGGTAGGCCATTCACCAGCACCGTCACGTCATAGCGGTTGGCCCGCGCGCCATTAGCCTCATACTGGTTCAGCACCTGAAGCGTGTTGTTGTGGATGTTGGCCTTGTCGATCAGGTAGATGTTCTTGGTGGTGCCGTCATCGCGCTTCAGCACCTGCACATGGTCCTGCTGGATGCGGGTCGTTTTCTCGATGATGCCGTCATTCGCGCCCGCGATTGCCGTGGCAAAGAACCGTTCCCACTCCGCGTCTGACAGGGAAACCTTGTTCAGCTTTTCAAGTTGGAAGCGCAGATTGGCGATCAACTCGGCTTCGGATGTCAGGGGCAGATAGTCGTAGGCCTGCGCCTGCAATTGCCGGATGAACGCACGTTCCAGCGCATCTTCGGATTGGTAGGTGGCGTCCTGGACACTGGCGGTGTCCGGCACGAACTCGGCGACGACGGTGCTTTCTTCCGAAATCGCGATGGTTTCATAGCGGAAAGGTCGGCCAGGATTTTGGGGCGCTTCGCTCATGCGGCTTCCTGAAAGGTCAGCAATCTGTCGCGGTAATGTTCATATTGCTGGCGGCGCGCGCGGATTTCGGCCGGAAGCCCGCTGGACAGATCGTTCACCAGCGCATCGAATGTGTCGAGGATGGCGACAATGCGTTCCTGTTCGTCGAGCGGGGGAACGGGAACCTTGATTTGCGACATGACGTTGCTCATCAACTTGGGGTTGCCCATACCGCTGCTCACATATCGCTGTGCCAATTGGCCCAGCATGAAGAACAGGAATTTGGTGCTCATTTCCTTGTCATTCTTCACACGAAGCAGGCCGCAGACGTTGGTAATGCTGAATTTCTTATCCCGGTGATAGAAAACCGAACCAGCATTCGCACCATCCGTTGTCCAAGTGATCGATTCAAAATCATAGTCAAAAGAGTCAATATAACCGAAAATCCCACCGTTAGCAGTCTGCGACGAATAAACCGGATAAGCGCCCGCATGGTCGCGCAAATAGTCTTTCGACATCACGCGCCCACGATTGATCTGGCAAATCTCACCCAAGGCCATTATCCTTGTTGCTTGCTTGCTTGCTTGCTTGCTTGGCTATCCGTGCTCTCGGCGAAACTGAGCAGGGTATCGCGATAGTGCTGATACTGCCGACGCCGCGCCTCCAGCTCCGCCTCCAGCTCCGCCTCCAGCTCCGCCTCCAGCTCCGCCTCCAGCTTGGTGAACCTGTCAAGAATTGCAACAATTTCCCGCTGAATTTCGAGCGGCGGGATGGGGATTATAATTTTCGCCAGACTCTTTGCTGAAACGTCTATGACTTTCGTGCCTGTCGCATGTCGTTTTTTCTCGGCAAAGAAATGCGGTGTTTGCAGATAATAGGAAAGATACTTGGCATCCTGATCGTGCTTAAGCACCGTGGCATGTCCACCAGTGACGATCTGGGATTCTCCCAGCCATGCGACTGCCTTGCATACATCATCGATATTTTCGCTGGTGTTCGTAATGATCAGGTCGCCCGGATCAACCTTGGCGAGCCGCGCCGCCTTTTCGGCGGGAACAAATGATTTCGTTGCGGTGGCCCAAATGCCATAAAAAGTGTAAATTTGGCCGTAGTGAATGCAGCCAACGCCCGCCTCCACGAAGTCAGATTTGGGCATTCCATTGCCGCGAACCAATTCGCCGAATTCACCTATCGCCCTGGACTCCACCCCATCCGGGCAAAGCTCCGCAATCAGCGCATCGATCCGGCTCATGCCTTGTCCTTCCCGCTGATTTTCTTCTGCACCTTCTTCACGGTTTCCAGATAGGCGGTTTCCACCTCCGAAGGCTGCTCGGCAATCTGGGCACGGTATTTGGCATATTCACCGTCGGCGTGGGCCACCGCCTGTTTATGGCTGACCGTGCCAGCGCCGTGCAGGGCCTTGCCCCCCATCGCCACGATCAGTTGCGACAGGTGCGCCAGCCAGTCCTTCATATAGGTGGGTTCATGATTCAGGGCACGAAACTCGGCGGCATCGAAATAGGCCGACACCAGCGTATTCAACCGCTTCAGTTCATCGGCATCCAGATAGTTTTTGGCGATGCCCGCTTCGGCCTTGGTTGGCTGCGCACCGCTGAAAGACAGCAACCCCATGAACGGTTTGCTGGCGTCCGCGCGCTGTTTAATGACTTCCGCTGCCGTCTGTCCATGCGCGGCGTGGTGCAGCTTGTTTTGCACGGTTTTGAAAAACGCGGCGCTGGCTTCGGCACGCGGATCATAATCGATGCTGGTGGCATAAAGATCGAGCACCTGCCGGTATAGAACCTTCTCGCTGCTGCGGATGTCGCGGATGCGATCCAGCAGCTCTTTCCAATAGCTCCCGCCGCCCAGGTTTTTCAGGCGGGCATCGTCCATGGTGAAGCCCTTGACCAGATATTCCCGCAGCCGCTCGGTGGCCCAGATGCGAAAGGCCGTGGCGATGCGAGAACGCACCCGATAACCAAGGGAAATGATGAGATCGAGGTTATAAAACGGAAGGGTTCGCGTGACCTCGCGCACGCCTTCGGTGCGAACCTGTCGGAATTCCCGACAGGTTGCCGCCTCGTCCAGTTCGCCTTCGGCGTAGATGTTGGCGATGTGCTCCACGACGTTGGTGCGCGATGTCTGGAACAAATCCGCCAACTGCTGCTGGCTCAGCCAGACCGTATTACCATCAAGCCGCACGTCGATGGCTGGCGCATCGCCGCGCTGATACAGAATGATTTCGCCGCCCGGCTGCTCGCTCATGCCGCCGCCCCTTCCAGATCGGCCACGATCGCGTCGATCTGCTCCCGCAACACGGCCTGCCGTGAAACGATGGCGGCGATCTCGGCATTCAGCGTGGTGATGTTCACTGCCTGCCGCGTGTCCAGTTGTTCCACATAAGAAGACACGGCAATGTTGTAGCCGTTTTCGGCAATCTCGCTGTTGTCCACCAGTCGCGCGAAATGCGCCACGCTCTCCCGCGCGGCAAAGGCGTCCAGAATCTTTTGGCGATGTTCGCCCGCCAGCTTGTTCTTGTTGCCATGCCGCGCAAATTCGGCACTGGCATCGATGAACAGGGTCGCATTATCAGCCTTGGATTTTTTTAGCACGACGATGCAGGTGGCGATGGTGGTGCCGAAAAACAGATCGGGCGGAAGCTGGATCACGGCATCGACATAATTGTTGTCGATCAGATATTGCCTGATCTTCTGTTCCGCGCCGCCGCGATAAAGCACGCCGGGAAATTCAACGATGGCCGCCGTGCCGTTCACCGCCAGCCAGTGCAGGATATGCAGGGTGAAGGCGAGATCGGCCTTGCTCTTGGGGGCGAGCACACCCGCAGGAGCAAAGCGCGGATCGTTGATCATCAGCGGATTGGCATCACCATCCCATTTGATCGAATAGGGCGGATTGGAGACAATCGCTTCAAACGGTTCATCATCCCAATGCGCCGGATCGGTCAGGGTATCGCCGTGCGCAATGTCGAACTTTTCATAGTTCACATCGTGCAGAAACATGTTGATCCGGCACAGATTGTAGGTGGTCAGGTTGATTTCCTGGCCGAAAAAGCCCTGCCGCACCTTGTCCGGTCCCAGCACCTTGCTGAAATTGAGCAGCAAGGAACCCGACCCGCAGGCCGGATCATACACCTTGTTGATCGCATCCTTGCCGACCACGGTGATCCGGGCCAGCAGTTCCGATACCTCCTGCGGCGTGTAATATTCCCCGCCCGACTTGCCGGCGGTGGAGGCATACATCTGCATCAGATACTCATAGGCATCGCCGAACAGATCGATGCTCTTGCCCGAAAATCCGCCGCGCGTCAGCGGCAGATCGCCGATGGCATCGAGCAGTTTGACCAGCTTTTCGTTACGCTTGGCCACAGTCGGGCCAAGTTTGCTGCTGTTGACGTCCAAATCGTCAAACAGGCCCTTCAGATCGTCTTCGCTATCCGCACCATTGGCTGAGCCTTCAATCTCGGCGAAGATTTGGGACAGCGTTTCGTTGAGGTTCGCATCATTTCGCGCCCGCGCCCGGACATTGGCGAACAGGGCTGAAGGCAGGATGTAGAACCCCTTTTCCTTCACCGTTTCGGCGCGACCAAATTCGGCATCGGCGTCGCTCAGACTGGCATAGTCAAAATCGGGCGAACCGGCGCGGCGTTCCTGCTCGTTCAGATAGGCGACCAGGTTCTCGGAGATGAACCGGTAGAACAGCATCCCCAGAACATAGGTTTTGAAATCCCAGCCATCGACGCTGCCACGCAGATCGTTGGCGATGCGCCAGATGGTCTTGTGCAGTTCGGCGCGCTCGGCTTCTCTGAGGTTGCTCACAGGCGCGCGCTTCCAATGCCAGAGCGTTGCTGCGTTCCGCCTGCTTCGATGTCCTTCAAGCGCTCATACTCCTCGACTGCCATCACTACCACAACACCGCGCCCATGCTTTTCGACCAGCACCGGGCTTGCGCGCGCCGTGTCGATCATCAAGCCAAAGCCGTTCTTCGCCTCTCGCGCCGACATGGTTTTCATTGCTGGCCTCTGCATTGGAGCATTGCGCCAATTAAGGCGAAATGGCTCTTTTAGGCAATGATTGAATGCCTGATGGCAGCGATGTCTGTCGTAATTCCGGCGAGTAGGTTGGCGTAGGATGTGGAGGGCAAGATAAAAGGAGTGCCAGCATCTGGCTCTTAAGTGGTTAGTTCAGCTGAGGAATTTTGTATGGCACCGAAGGGAGGCTGCCATACGATAGTGCGCAATGGCGCGGAAATCTGCGGCGCAAACGTATGGCACCCCTGATTTTTGGGCGGTTGTGCTCAATCCGGTTCGGTCAACGATAGGCCGAGCGCGATGGATGCCCGTGATGGGGCGGTGTGGCGATGTAGGCTGCTGGGCCTCCGGCGGCGCAATCTTTCGATTTTGGGCGGTGCCATACCGTTTCGGGGCTGAAATCCGGGTGTTTCGACGGGAGCGTATGGCACCGGAAATTCGGTGCCATACGGAAATGCTGTTATAACTCATAGGCTTAACAACCGAGTGCTGGCACCTCTTTTATCTCGCCCTCCAAAACAGCCCTAATTCTGCTGCCTTGCCGATTCCGCCGATGGTATTCCGCAGCCACCTAAAGGCCACCAAGCAACGCTTGCCTGCGATGGGCACGAAATGCCCTGCTTTGATGAAGTTTGGCCGGGAAGCGGAACACCCGCCGCAAACCTCCCTACCTATCCCGCTCTTTCCGGCAGCCTGTTTGTCTGCGCTGGGCTGCGAGGCGTAGTCAGGCGCAGAGGCGGCGATAGAGCGATCCCGCCGCTTCGGGCAGAATGGCGCGCACGAAATCCATCTGACGAAAGCGAAGTTCATGCCCCGCGCCCTATCCAAAACCGCCACCATGCCGGAAACCCCGCAATTGCCTCTGGAGCCGTTGACCGTGCGTATCCCGGTCGCGGTGCAGCTGACAGGAATTGGCCGGTCGAAGCTGTATGAGCTGATCGCGGCGGGCGAGGTCGATGTCGTCAAGATCGGCGCGTCAACACTCATCACCGTTGCCAGCCTGCGCCGCCTTATCCAGAAATCGCGGCGCTAGGGGGCTTGCGGAAGCTGCCTTGCAGGATCTTCGCGCCTGATCGGAGCTGATCAAGATAGTCGGACCAGCTTTTCATCATGGCCAGCCGTTCCTCCCAATGTTCACCGCGAGCATAAGCCCGGCGGACGTCGTCGGTCTCGGCATGGCCATGCTGGCGTTCGATGGCGTCCGGGTTCCAATGGCCCTGCTCGTTCAGCAACGTGCTGGCCATGGCGCGGAAGCCGTGCGCGGTCATCGTTTTACTATCAAACCCCATGCGCCGCAGGGCGAGGTTGATCGTGTTTTCGCACATGGGACGATCCCGCTTGCCTTGGGCCGGAAAGAGGTAGCGGCGGTTGCCGCTGATCTCGCGCAGTTCCTCCAGGATGGCGAGCACCTGCCGGGCCAGCGGCACGCGGTGGGCGACGCGCATCTTGGTTTTCTCGGCGGGGATGGTCCAGACGTTCTTGGTCAGGTCGAATTCGGTCCATTCGGCGTGTCTGAGCTCGCCAGGACGCACGAAGACGTGAGGGGCGAGGCGAAGGGCCGCATGGGTGACCGGATAGCCCGAATAGGCGTCTATTGCCCGAAGCAGCACACCTGCCTCCATCGGGGAGGTAATGGCCGCCCGATGCGTGACTTTGGGCACGGTGATTGCGCCGCGCAGGTCTGCCGAAATATCACGGTCAGCGCGCCCGGTGGCGATGGCATAACGGAAGACCTGCCCGCAGGTGCTGCGCAGCCGTCGCGCTGTCTCATAGTGGCCGCGCTTCTCAACCGCGCGCAGGACCGCCAGCAATTCGGGCGCTTTGATCTCACCAATCTTGCGCGCGCCGATGATGGGGTGGGCGAACTCCAGCAGCCATTTCAGCTTGCCCAAGGTGACTTCGGCGCGGCCTTCGCGGCGGGCTTTGTCGAGCCATTCCTCGGCCACGGCCTGAAAGCTGTTCACGTTGGCCAGCGGTCCGGTGATCTTGTCGATCTTGCGCTTGGCCGACGGATTCATGCCATCGGCAATCTGCTTCTTGATTTCCAGCCGCTTGGCTCGCGCCTCGGCCAGCGAAACGGTGGGATAGACCCCAAGGGCTGCGGTGGCCCGCTTTTCGCCGAAGCGATAATCGACGCGCCAGCATCGCTGACCGGCCTTTGTGACCAGCAGGTATAACCCGCCCCCGTCAGAAAGCTTGTAGGGCCTATCGCGTGCAACTGCCTTTCGGACGGCCAGATCGGTAAGCATGAGGCCACCTTCTTGTCGGTTTCGATACCGTCAAAAATACCGTCGGATACCGTCAATTGCAACGAATTTGACCGGATGCGGGTGGACGCTCCTACCGTCAAAAACCTTTGATTTTGGGGACTTCTCCGGACATTTATGGACATGTCCGGAGGAAGCGATGGTGCCCAGAAGAGGACTCGAACCTCCACGCCCTTGCGAGCGCCAGCACCTGAAGCTGGTGCGTCTACCAATTCCGCCATCTGGGCACGGGGCGCGCGCCGTGATGGCCGCGCCGGGTAGGACCGGGCCGATAGCGGTCGTGGTGTCTGGTTGTCAATGGCGCATCGTGGCGCAAGGGCACGCTTCTTTGCATCGGGCGCGGGGAAATGCGCATTGCACCTGATGGCCGTTGAAACCGGGGCGCCGTTTGTGCCAAGGGACCGAATGAGTTTTTCGGCCGTTTCCTGACCGTTGCGGGCAGAGGGCGGCTTGCAATGGGACGCATGTACATGACAAGCGGCAGGGCACGCGACCTCGACGGCAAATTGATTGCGCTGATCGGCGGTAGCGGTTTTTTCGGGCGGCATCTCGCGCAGGAATTGCTGGCGCGCGGGGCGCGGTTGCGGGTGTGCAGCCGGTATCCCGAAAAGGCTTACACGGTACGCCCGCTGGGCAACCTGGGGCAGGTGCAGTTCGGGCGAGTTGATGTGCTGAAACCCGAATCGCTGGCGCCGGCGCTGGCCGGGGCGGATGCGGTGGTAAACCTGGTCGGTGCGTTTGCGGGCAACCTCGACGGCTTGCAGGGCAAGGGTGCGGGCGGCATTGCCGAAGCCGCGCGCGTTGCAGGCGTAGCGGCGTTCGTTCATGTTTCGGCGCTGGGGGCCGATGCGGCGTCCAGAGTCGCCTATGCGCGCACCAAGGCCGAGGGCGAGGCCGCGGTGCGCGCCGCATTCCCCGCAGCCACGATCGTGCAGCCATCGGTGCTGTTCGGCGAGGACGACAAGTTCGTGAACCTTATCGCCGGCCTGGTATCGATGCTGCCGGTGCTGCCGGTGTTCGCGCCGCATGCAAAGTTGCAGCCGCTGTTCGTCGACGACGCCGCCGAAGCGATCGGCAATGCGTTGGCCTACCCGCTGGCGCATGCGGACAAGACTTACGAGCTGGCCGGACCCGAAGCGATCGATATGGCCGATCTGCACCACCGGATTGCGCGCGCGCAAGGGCGGTCTCCGCTGCTGATCGAACTGCCCGATGCGGCTTCAAGTGCGTTCGCCACGCTCACCGGCTGGCTGCCGGGTGCGCCGTTGAGCCGTGACCAGTGGGCGCTGCTACAGCCCGGTAACGTGGCAACGGGCGCGGTCCCGGGGATCGAGGCGCTGGGCGTGACGCCGCGCCCGCTGGGGCTGTTCCTCGATCGCTGGATGGTGCGCTATCGCAAGCACGGTCGCTTCGGCAGCGAGATCCGCCCGGTCTGAGGCGAATAATCAGGCGTTCACGTCGGCATAGTGACTGGGTGGAGCGACGCCTTCCATCCGTTCGGACAGCAGCGGGCGGAAGCTCGGGCGGCTCTTGAACACCGCATACCAGCTTGCAGCTTGTTCGTGGTGCGACCAGTCGATCCCGCCCAGGTAATCGGCCACCGAGATTTGCGCGGCCGCGGTCAGGTCGGCCAGGCTCATCGTTGCGCCCGCCAGCCACGGGCGGCGATCGATCAGGTAATCGAGGTAATCGAGGTGCGCGTCGGCCAGTCGCATCGCCTCGCGCAGCGCCTTGCTGTCGGGCGGCTGGCGGGTGAGCCGCTTGTGCATCTTTTCGTTGAGCAGTGGCGCGGTCACGTCGTCGAAGAAGTTCTCGTCGAACAGGGCGACCAACCGGCGGATTTCGGCGCGGTTGGCGGCTGTGCCGATGATCATCTGCGACTTGTCGACGGTTTCCTCGAAATATTCGCAGATCGCGCGGCTGTCGACGAGCGTGATGTCGCGGTCTTCATTGCGCAGCACCGGGGTGTGGCCGGCGGGGTTGAGCTGGAGGAATTCATCGCGCCGTTCCCACGGGTTTTCGCGAACCAGATCGTAGCCCACGCCTTTTTCGCCCAGCAACAGGCGCACCTTGCGGCTGAACGGGCAAAGCGGGAACTGGTAAAGCGTCCACATCGCAGGTCTCCATTGGGGATTACCCATGACAAGGCGGGGTGGCCGCTGTCCAGCCGTGCGCGCGTCAGGCCATCGAATTAACTGTGGGAGACGAATCTGGGGGCGATGAAACCAGATCGATCCGTGGCGCGGCCAGCTCGAACGCATTGGCCAGTCCTGTCAGCCGCCGTTCGAGCGTCGTGTCTACCAGCGCATGTAGGTCGCGCGGCAGTTCCAGCACAAGTTGGCCACCCTCGGCGCGGATGGCGGTGCGCAACAGCAAAGCCGGCGCTCCGCCCGAAATGCGCTGCGCCAGCCGCATCGCATAGCCCCAGCCGCGCGCACGGCGCAGATCGTCCTCCCCAGCCAATTGCGTCAACAACGCGGGTTGTTCGGTTCCGCCCCCAATTCCTCCCATCGCCACCAGCAGCGATGCCGCCATGATCGCCCGGTCGGCGGGGCTGGCGCCGGTCCAGTTGCCATGCAGCGCCAATTCTTCGGCGCCGAGCGCGCGGAAATCGGGGTTGCTGCTCCAGCCGGTGCCGCGCAGCAGGCAGGCCGAAAGCCGCAACCGCGCCAATGTCGGCGCCTCTGTGCCGAACAACCCGCCCAGCCACGCATCGAGCGCTTCGGCATAGCCGGGAAACTGCTGCTGGTTGGCGGTCACGAAGCGGACGCCTTCGATCAGCGGATCGCGCGCGCGCTGTTCGGGCGGGAGCGCCTGGTGGAGCAGGCCTTCGCGCAGGCCCTGCGCCGAAATCACCAGCGCGCTGGGCCGCAAGGCTTCGACCAGCGCCGAAAGCAGCCCGGCGCCATCGTCGATATGCGCGATCCGCGCCGACTTGATTCCCGGCAGCGCCTTCAACGCCAAGCGGTCCATCGCGCGCACCGAATCGTACAGCGCGCGCGCGTCCTCGGGTGGAATGGCGTAATTGCCGAGCACCGACAGCGGCGCCCCGGTCTGCTGCATATGCACCCGCGCCAGCGCGCGCCATGCGCCACCCACCAGATAGAGTGGCCTCCCCGCGCAATTGTCGAGCCAGGCCAGCTTGCCGAGCACGGTCTGGACATGGCGGCGCAACTTGCCGTGGCCGCTTGCGCGGATTTCGGCGACGCGCATCGTGCCCAGCCGCAGCGAGGTGCGTTGCAGCACCGCATCGCCCGCCACGCGCACCAGTTCTAGGCTGCCCCCTCCCATGTCGGCCACCAGCCCGTCGGCACCCGGCATGGCCGCCAGCACGCCCTGGCCCGAACCGACCGCCTCGTCCTCGCCCGAGAGGATCTCGGCGGGGAGCCCGAGCGCGCGCACCGCTTCGATGAACGCTTCGCCATCGGCCGCCTCGCGCACCGCGGCGGTTGCCACCACGCGCAACGAGGCGAGATCCATGCCATCGAGCAGCGCGGAAAAGCGTTGCAGCCCGGCCAGCGCAATGGCTGCCGTCGCCGGATCGAGCCGGCCGCCCTGGACTACGCCGCGCCCGAGGCCGGCCATGATCTTTTCGTTGTACAGCACCACCGGCGCGCGCGGCGCTCCGCCGAACACGACCAGGCGGATCGAATTCGAACCGATATCGATGATCGCGCGGCGATCCGACATCATCGGGCCGATCCGGTCAGGTCACCTGGAGGCAGATTGGATTTGAACATCGACGGCTGTTTAGGGAGCGCGTGCAATGCCAGCAAGCGCGGCTGCCCCTCAAAATCGGGCAAAAATAATCAGTGCGGGTCGGGAACCACCGGATGCGGCAGGTGTGCGGCCGATAGCGGGGTCAGCGACAAGGTCGGCACCGCGGCGTCTTCCTCCAGCGATGCACCGCGCCCCGACAGCGACGGATTGGTCATGAAGTAGCGGTGCAGGTTGAACGGCTGCGAGCCCGGTACGATGCGCTGGTAGCTGCCGTCGCGCTGCATCAGCCAGCTCTGTTCGTCGTCGAGCAGGTTGGCGAGCATGACCTGTTCGAGCACTTGCGCGTGGACCGTGGCGTTGCGCAAGGGCAGCGCATATTCCACCCGGCGTTCGAAATTGCGGTTCATCCAGTCGGCCGAGGAAATGTACAAGTCGGCCCCCGCGCTGGGCAGCGGCGCGCCGTTGGCGAAGGCCCAGATGCGGCTGTGTTCCAGGAACCGGCCGATCACCGACTTGACCGTGATCGTTTCGGACAGCCCCGGCACGCCCGCTCGCAGGCAGCACACCCCGCGCACCACCAGCACGATCGGCACGCCGGCGGCGCTCGCTTCGTACAACTTGTCGATCGCGCTGCGGTCGGACAGCGAGTTCATCTTGGCCCAGATGCCCGATGGCAGCCCCTCGCGCGCGTTGGCGATTTCACGGTCGATCAGTTCGAACAGCTTGGGCTTGAGGGTCAGCGGGCTGATCACCATCTGCTCAAGGTCGCTCGGTTCGAGGTAGCCGGTGATGTAGTTGAGCACTTCGGCGGCATCGCGCCCGATAGCGGGATCGGCGGTGAAGAACGACAAGTCGGTGTATATCCGCGCGGTGACGGGGTGGTAGTTGCCCGTGCCGAAGTGGCAATAAGTGCGGATCAATTTCCCCTCTCGCCGCACCACCAGGCTGATCTTGGCGTGGGTCTTCATCTCGATGAAGCCATAGACAACCTGCACGCCCGACCGTTCGAGCTGCGCCGCCCAATGCAGGTTCTGCTCCTCGTCGAAACGCGCCTTCAGTTCGACCACAGCCGTCACCGACTTGCCCGCTTCGGCCGCGTCGCACAGCGCCCGGATCACCGCACCCTGCTTGCCGGCGCGGTAGAGCGTCTGCTTGATCGCCAGCACGTCGGGATCGGCGGCGGCCTGGCGCAAGTAGGCCAGCACCACGTCGAAGCTCTCGTAAGGGTGATGGACGATGAGGTCCTTCTGGCGGATCGCCGCAAAGCAATCGCCATCGTGTTCGGCTATCCGTTCGGGAAAGCGCGGCACGTAAGGCACGAAGCGCAAGTCGGGCCGGTCCATCTCGACCACCAGCGACAAGTCGGTAATGCCCAGGAACCCGTCGGTCTTGACTGTGAATGCGTCTTCGCCGCCCAGTTCGCGCTTGATCAGCGCGGACAAGTCTGGATGGATCGCGGTTTCGGTTTCCAGCCGGATCACGCGGCCGCGCCGGCGCCGCTTGATCGCGCTGCGGAAGGTGCGGACGAGATCTTCGGCCTCTTCCTCGAAGTCGATGTCGCTGTCGCGGATCACGCGGAATGCGGCCGATCCCAGCACGGTATAGCCGGGGAACAGCCGCCCCGAAAAATGCCGCAGCACCACTTCCAGGCTGACGCAGCGCGCGCCGTCCTCGAGCACGTGCAGGCGCGGAAGCGCGGCGGGCAGCATGATCAGTTCGCGCACCGGCTCGCCATCTTTCAGCCGTTTGAGCTCGAACAGCATCGAGAGGCCGAGATTGGGGATGAACGGAAACGGGTGCGCGGGATCGAGCGCCTGCGGGGTGATGACCGGGAAAAGCTGTTCGCGGAAGAACTTGCCCAGTTCCCGCTCGGCCGGGCCGTCGATGTCGCGCGCCGTCATCACCTGGACGCCGGCTTGCGCCAGCAGCGGTTTCAATTCGCTCCACAGCGCTTGCTGTTCGGCCATCAGCGCATCGGCTTCTGCGGCGATCAGCGGCAGTTGCTGGGCAGGGGTCAGCCCGTCGATCGAGGCGTCTTCGACCTTCTGGAGCACTTGCCCGCGCAAACCGGCGACGCGGACCATGAAGAATTCATCGAGGTTGGCGCCCGAAATCGACAGGAAGCGCAACCGCTCGAACAGCGGGTATGCGGGGTTGGCGGCTTCGGACAGCACCCGGCGGTTGAACTGGAGCCACGACAGCTCGCGGTTGAAATAGCGGCCGGCCGGGTCCGCAGTCGGTTCGGCGTTTGCGATTTCAAGCGAGGGGGAAAGGGATTTGAGTGCCATGGCGGGCGCAAGCTAGCCTTGCAGACCCCTGCACGGCAAGCCGCACGAGCGCTGCACTGCAATAAGACCGACCTGTGACTGGCCCATGACCAGCTTGGGACTAGCCTGTGACCGGCCCGCGGTCAGGCCACGCGCAATTCCAGGGCAGGTGCGGACACAACGCGTGCCGGTACGCGCTGCGCAAGGGGCGGATGCTCGATGACGGCCGGATGCTGGATGGCGGCCGGATGCTGGATGTTTGAGCAGGGCGCTGGCGCACCATTCAGCGTGCCGAGCTTGGCTTCGACTGCATCCCACACGCCTTGCAGCGCGCGCGCAGCCGAACACGTGGGTGAAACCTCGCCCAGCGGACGGCGGAGCACCGCGGTGCGTTCGACATCGCTTGACGCCGGGACGATCGGCCAGCCGGCGGCTTGCCCGGCGCGCAATTCGCGGTGGATGGTGCGGCGGCCATCATACATCGACAGCACCGGCAGGATCGGCGGATGGCGGCCATGCTGACGCGCAATCTCGCTGCGCACCAGTTCGAGCGCGCGGAACGACAGTGGTGACGGCGGCAAAGGCACGATCACGAGGTCGGCCGCGCCGATCACCTGTTCGCTCACTTCGTTAAGCACCGGCGGGCAATCCAGCACGATCCGATCGTATTCGGCCGAAAGCTGCATGGTAAGGGCGGCCAGCCGCCGCCGCTGGCCAAGCCGCGCAAACGTGAGCGCGAGACTGCGCAAGCTGGGATCGGCCTGGAGCAGCGACAGTCCGGCATACTGAGTGGGTGCAATCAGGTCGCGCGGGCGACCGTCACGCTGAAAGATCGAGGCCGCTCGTTCGGCGCGGCGTTCGGGCTGACCCAGCAGGAAGCCGGCGCCGCCCAGCGGATCCAGATCCCAAAGCAAGGTGCGATGATTGGATACCAGCGCCGCGCGCCAGGCCAGATCGACCGCGATGGTCGTCTTGCCCACGCCGCCCTTAACGCTGTAAACCGCGATTACCGCCATTGCGGATTGACCCCCGACCCGAGTTATCGGTATAAACTTCCCTATATTACCGATTCGTGCAATCGATTCCTGCGGCCATGTGCCAGCGCAACACAGAATCTTCCGCCATCGCTAACCGGGGCTGGCCAGCTTGCGCTCCACCGCCGCCCACAGCGTGGCAATCGCGCGGGCTGGCGGCTCATTGGGCGCGAATGCGCCAACCGGTTCGCGGCGTTCGGCCATCTGCTCGATCCGGCTGGCCATCGGGATCACCGGCCAGTCGGGCATTTCCTCAAGCGCAGCGCGGTGCAGCCGCCGGCGCCGATCCACCATCGAGAACACCGGCAGGATCGGCGGGTGAGTCTTGTGCGAACGGACCAGTTCGGCGCGGATCGCATCAAGCGCACGGCGCGCCAGCGGGGACGGCGGCAACGGCACGATGATCAGCGCGGCGGCGCGGATCACTTGCGCCGAAAGCTCGTTCAGCACGGGCGGGCAATCGAGCACGATCCGTTCATAGCGCCGCGCCAGTTCCTCGGTCAGCCGCGCCAGCCGGCGGCGCTTGCCGATGCGCTCGAAAATCGAATCGAGGCTGCGCAGGCTGTCGTCGGCCGGCAGCAGGTCCAGCTTGTCGTAAGCGGTCGGCTGGATCAGCTCTTCGGGCGCGAGTTCGCGCGTGAAGATCGAAGCGGCGCGGGTGGCGAGCGGCGGATCAATCCCGGTGAGGAAGGCCGCGGCGCCCTGGACATCGAGATCCCACAACAGCGTCTGCCGCCGCGACACCATCGCCGAATTCCAGGCGAGCGCCGCCGACAGCGTCGACTTGCCGACGCCGCCTTTCACGCTGTAGACTGCAATCACCGCCATGGTTCGAGCCTAGCCACGCACCCACACGATGCAAGTGCGTTGCAGATTTCGTGTGCCTGATCCGGAACTGCGTTCCGGATAGCCTGTGCCGTCCCGCTCCCCCGGCCCTACCACCCATTGAGTGTACCCTGTGGGTGGTAGGGCCGGGGGAGCGGGACGGCACAGGCTTCGAAATTCGCTATTTCGCGAATTTCGACAAAGGCTTTCAGTGGGCAGTGCCACGCATCGCGCCACGGATTTCCTCGAAGTCGGCGCGGATCTGCCGCAGCGTTGCGCCGTCGAACCGCACCGCGCTGTCGAGCACCGAACGCCGGGCCGCGCCGTAAAGCTGGATCAGCGCAAGCCCGGTCGGGCCTTCGGGGCTCACCCCCAGTTGCAGCGCGGTCAGCGCCGCCACTGCGCGGGTCAGCGCCGCGCTTTTCATCGCATTGTCACCACGATCGGCGGCGAACAGGGCGCGATCGAGCGATCCGCATAGCTGTTCGAAGCACACGTCGACGAGTTGGAGCGGGTCGGAACCCGAAACGCGCGCCTCGAAATCGATGCGGCGATAGGTTTCGCAGGGGTCGCGGGGGCGCAGCATCAGTTTGTCCTGTTGCTCCAGGACGTTGCCTGGTTCTGGAGGTAAGTGAGTGTCGACTTGGAGTTGGCGACGATCGAATTGGAATGCGCAAACTGAGTTACCAGCCGGGTGCGCAATTTGTCCTGCTGGGTGGTCAGCGTGGTGCGCTGCGTCCCCAGTTTGGTCTGCAAGCCGGTGTAGCGGGCGATCGAGCCCGACAATGAACCCGGATCGCTGGCCGAAGTGAGGTTGCGCGATATGCCGTCGAGCGTGCCGTAAACTCCGTAGAGCCCGGTCGTGAACATGGCTGCCACGTCTTGCGGATTGGACTTGAGCGTGGCGTTGAGCCTCGTCGTGTCCAGCTTGAAGGTGCCGTCCTTGTTGACCGACAGCCCCAGGTCGGACAGCGTCGAAGGCGCACCCGCCGCCGCATTGGGCATGATCCTGGTGCCGGCCAGGCCAGCCAACTGGCGGCGCAGCGCGCGCGCGCCGCTGTCCGCCGAAAGCCCGCCCGAGGCCGGATCGAGATCGGTGTTCAATTCGCCGACCAGCACGTTCAGCGCATTGGTCATGTCCTGCATCGATGCGGCGATCTGCGTGGTGGGATCGCTGAAGGTGATCTGCGTCGGCGCGCCGGGGTTTGTGCCGGTCAGGTTGAGCGAGATCCCGGGCGCGGCGCTGGGAATGGTGTTGCTGGTGGCGGTGCGGCTCACCCCGTCGAGCTTGTAGGCCGCATCGCTGGCGCTGGCGGCGATTGTGGCCGTGGGTGTGCCGGCAGCAACTGCAGCCGCCGCGGTGGCTGGATCGAAGGCAAGTTTGGCCAGGCCCGGATCGCCGGCGATTTCGGTGGCGCTCAGCGTAAAGCCGCTGGCTGCGCCCTGCTGGCCCTTGAGCACGAGATGCGCACCATCGCCGCTGGTGGCGACGTAAGCGGTGATCCCGGCGCCCGAGCCATTGATCGCACTGGCGACATCGGACAGCGTGGCGCCGGCAGCGATCGAGACCGTGACCGGTGCGTGGGCTGCATCGGGGGTGAACGCCGTGCCCGCAATCGTGCCGAAGTTGATGGTGAGCGAGCCCGACCCGGCCAGCGTGGTGGGTGCGGCAAAGGCTTGCGAATTGAGCACTTGCGGGCTGGCCAGCCTGGTCACTTCCAGGCTGTAGCTGCCGCTCACGCCCGAACTGCCCGGGGGCAGGCTGGCGCTGGCAACCGCGCTGTTGGCGACCGACGGCTGCGCCGACAAGCTGCCGGTGCGCACCACGCTGCCGAGCGAGCTGGCCAGCGTGAGCAGGTCGCTTTTGAGCTGGGTGGCTTGCGAGATCTGCGTGGTGAGCCTGGTGTTCTGGTTGTCGAGCCGCACCAGCCGGCCGGCGAATTCCGCAGTCGCCAGGTTGCCTGCCAGTTGCGTCATGTCGATGCCGGTTCCGCCACCGAGCGCCGTTGCCAGCGCCGAACCGATGCTGGCCGAGTCCGCGACAGTCTGCGTGGTTGCGGTCGAGCCGGTGGAGGAGGTGGACGTTACCATGAGACGAAGAACGACAGCAGCGGCATCGGGTTAAGCCCTGTTTTCAACGGCTGGTCGCAGAAGTGCGCGATCTTCGGGCTTGCCTTCGGCATCGAAGCGCAACGTCTGCGGCACGTCCACTTGGGGCATCGGCGGCGCATCGCCGCGCTTGAGCGACAGCACGAACGCCAGCACCGAGGCGACCGCGGCGTACAACTCCTCGCGGATCATCTGGTTTTCGCGCGTGGTGAAATAGACCGAGCGCGCCAGCGGCGGGATTTCCAGCGTCGGCAGACCCAGTTCGGCGGCCAGGTCGCGCATCGCCAGCGCCTTGTCGCCGCGTCCCTTGGCCAGCACCACCGGCGCGGGCGCCTTCTCGGGATCGTAGGATAGCGCCACCGCGAAGTGCGATGGGTTGGTGATGAGGAACTGTGCTTCCTGCATCGCGCGCTGGACGCCGCCGCGCGAAAGCTGGCGCGCGCGGTTGCGCTGCGCCTGCTTGGTTTCGGGCGAGCCTTCGGATTCCTTGCCTTCGTCGCGCATTTCCTGCCGGCTCATGCGCAGCCGCATGAAACGCCGCACGAGCTGGACCGGCACGTCGAACATCGCGATCGCCATCAGCCCGGCGGCCATCGTGAACGCCAGCGAGGTCAGCATGTCCCAAGCCATGGCCAGTTCGGCCGAGAGCGTGCCGGTGCCCAGGCCGACCATCGTAGTCAGCCGTGGCTTCGCCCAGAGGTAAAGCATCGAGCCCAGCAGCGCGAGCTTGAGCAGGCCTTTGCCCAGTTCGATCCAGCCTTGCGTCCCGAACACTTTGCTCAATCCGGCCAGGGGGTTGAGCCGCGACGCCTTGGGCGCAAGATTGCCCGGCACCCAGCGTCCTTCGCCCAGCGTTAACTGGAGTGCGACCGCCGAAACCATCACGCCCCCGCCCAGCACCAGCACCGGCGGCATCGCAGCAATCAGCGCGGTGAGCAGCAGTTGCTGCGGCGAAAAGCTCTCGATCGTGGCGTGGTCCCACACGAAACCGCTGCGCACGCTGGCGGCCAGCTTGCCGAACACCCACGGCCCGGCAAAGCGCAGCCACGCCGCGCCGATCAGCACGGTGACCGCGGTGGTCAGTTCCTTCGATCGGACGACGTCGCCCTTTTGCGCGGCATCGCGCTTGCGCTTGGCGCTTGGTGCGAAGGTTTTCTCGCCGGCGTCCTCTGACATGGTTCAGGGACCGATCAGCGTTGCGACCTGGTCGATCGCAGTGAGGCTGAGTTCGCTCGACCGGTCCGCCACCAGCGGCGCGGCGGCGATCAGTGCGGCCAGGCCCGCCAGCACACCCGCCGGCAGCCCGAGCGAGAACAGGTTGAGGCTGGGCGCCGATCGGCCGATCACCGCGGTCGCGACTTGCACCAGCAGCAGGATCAGCGTGACCGGCAGCGCGATGGCGATGGCGGTGGCGAACATCGTCGTGCCGAAGCCCAGCAGCGCGTGGATGCGGTCGGGCCCGAACCAGTGCCCGCCGGGCGGAAAGGTCTCGTAACTCCGCAAAATCAGCGCAATCCAGCCCAGGTGCGCGTTCAGCCCCAGGAACACCACCGTCAGCACCACCGCGAAGAAATGGCCGAGCGCGGGCGATTGCGTGCCGCTTTGCGGATCGATCGAAGCGGCCATGTTCATGCCCATGCCGCCGCCGATGATCTCGGCCGCGATCGTGGGCGCGGCGAACGACAGTTGCAGCACGAAGCCCAGCACCAGCCCGATCAGCACCTCTTGCAAGGTCGCCATCAGACCGGCGAGCGACAGCAGTTGCACCGGCGCGGCGATGGGCGTCCACGCGCAGACCATGACCGCGATGGCGCCCGCCACGATCACCCGCGCTTGAGCCGACACGCCTGCCGCGCCGAACAGCGGCGCCGCAACCATGGCCGCGCCGATCCGCGTCATTGCGAACACCAGCCGCCAGAATTCGGCCTCAAGGTGGCCGAAACCGAAGTCGAGACCGTTCATCGAGAAATCGTGGCGATGGTGGTGAATATGTCGCGGGTGAAATCGCCGATCAGCGTGAGCATGGCGCCGCCGAGCACAACCAGCACCAGCGCGGTGACGGCCAACTTGGGCACGAAAGTCAGCGTCTGTTCGTTCACCGACGTGGCCGCCTGGATCACGCCGACCACCAGCCCGACCGCGAGGCTGGCGAGCAGCACCGGAGCGGCAACGAGCATCGTCACCCACAGCATCCGGTCGGCCAGCGCCAGCATGGCGGAGGTTTCGTCCGGCCCCATCACGCGAAGCTCGCCGCAAGACTGCCCATCAGCAGCGCCCAGCCGTCGACCAGCACGAACAGCAGCAGCTTGAACGGCAGCGACACGATCGTCGGGCTCATCATCATCATGCCCAGGCTCATCAGCACCGACGAGACCACCAGGTCGATCACCAGGAACGGCAGGAACAGCATGAAGCCGATTTGGAACGCCGTTTTCAACTCGCTGGTGACGAAGGCCGGCAGCAGGATCGAGAACGGCACATCGGCCGAATTGCCGAACTTCGGCGCCTTGGCCATCGTCGCGAACATCGACAGGTCATGCTCGCGGGTCTGGCGGATCATGAAGCCGTGGAATTCGTGCGCGCCGTTGGCCAGCGCGGTTTCGGCGTTGATCATGCCCGCCGAATAGGGCGCGATCGCGGTCTGGTTCACCTTGTCGAGCGTTGGCGCCATCACGAACAGCGACAGGAACAGCGACAGCCCGATCAGCACCTGGTTGGGCGGCGATTGCTGGAGGCCCAATGCCTGCCGCAGGATCGACAGCACCACGAGAATGCGCGTGAAGCTGGTCATCATCAGGATCAGCCCGGGCAGCAGCGTGAGCAGCCCCATGACCAGCAACAATTGCAGCGACAGCGACAAGCTGCCGCCCCCTGAACCATTACCGGCCTGATTGCCCTTGATCTCGCCGAATGCGCGATCGAGCGCGCCGGGTACGGCGGCTGGGGCGGCGGCGGTCGGGGCTGCGACGGAGGTGGCTACCGGCTGGACCGGCACGGCCTGAGCAAGCACGGGCGTCGCTGCAAACAGCGCGAGCAGCATCAGGATCCGGCGGATCACGCCGCGCCCTCCGCTTGCTGCCGTGCCGGCGCCTCGGCCAGCCGGGCAATCCCGCCGCGCGAGACCGAAACCAGGATCTCGCGGCCGTGGAATTCGATTACCGCCAGCTTGAGCGTAGGCGACATCATCTGTGTTTCAATAACCCGCACCGAACGCGGGCCTTGCTTGGCGGCAAAGCGATCCTGCGCGCCGCGCGCCAGCTTGAGGCTGCCCCACACCAGCGCCGCAATCAGCGGCAGCATGACCAGCAGCTTGAGGATGTACCAGAGCATTACAGGCCCCCAACCGGGACAGTGGAGGCCGAAGTCCCGCCCACCAGCTCGACGATGCGCAAGCCGAACCGCGTGCCCTCGGCCACCACTTCGCCGCGCGCGATCAGCTTGCCGTTGACCATCACGTCGAGCAGTTCGTCGGTCAGCCGGTCGAGCATGACGACGCTTTCCTCGGCGAGCGAAAGCACGTCCTGCAGCGTCATCCTGGTGCGGCCGAGCTCTACGGTCAGCCGGACATCGACGTCCTTGATCAGGTCGAAACCGCGCATGGGAATGGTCATGAAATCAATGCCTTGTTTGTTTGACTAGGAAAGAATCTGGATAGCGACGCGTTCGTCCGAAGCGCCCACGCTGCCGTGCGCCACGGTCACGTCGCCGATGCGCAGCGGCACCCGCCGCGCCACCGAGACCGGCAGCACTTGCCCGAGTTCGAGCTGCGACAGCGCGGACAGCGGCAGCGCCATGTCGACCAGCACCGCCGAAAGCAGCAACGGCATCGACGCGAACGGTTCGGCCTGCGGATCGGGCGCGCGCGGGGCGCTGCGCGGGCGCGGGGCCGGCTGGTCGCCCCCGTTTGCATTTGCGCCGAACAGCATTTCGAGCGTGGTCAGCGGAAAGGCGAGGTCGATCGTCCAGGTGGCGCGGGTGGCCTCCTCGATCTTGAGCGACATCACCGCCAGTGGCGTATCGCCGGCGAATGGTGCAAGCTGGGCCAGTTCGCCATCGCGGCGCAAAGGGCGGATCGCTTCGGCCTGGCCGCCCAGCGCGCTTGCGATCGCGCCACCCAGCAGCGCTTCGAGCCGCTCGATCGCCAATTCCGCAGCGAGCGGAAAGGCGCGCGGCAAAGTCTCCGGCGGCAGCCCGGCACCACCGAACGCGCGGTCGACCAGAGCAAAGACCGCCGCGGCGTCGATCACCACGAGGAACGGCGCGCTGCTCACCCCGGCGCCGAGCAGGCAATTGGCGGCAAGCGGTGCCGAAGCGAGTTCGTAGTCACCGAACGTGGTTTTCTGAGGGGTGGCGCGCGGGATCTCGAGCCGGACATCGCCGATCAGCGGCGCCAGCGCACCCGGCAAGGCCTTGGCGATGCGCTGCCCGACGCGCTCCAGCCCGCCGATCAGTTCGGTGGCGCCAGGGCCCGGGCGCAGCAACGCCGCGCTGTGCTGTGCCAGCGCGCGCTCGGCAACGAAGCCACGTTGAGGTTTCATGGGACGGTACTTGCCCTTGCTACGGTCTGAAGTTTCGTGCGCCGAGGATCACTGGACCAGGAAGCTGCGGAAATAGACCTGGTCGACCCCGCCGAAGCCTTCTTCCTCGGTCAGGACCTTGTTGATCGCCACGGTCAGCCGCTCCTGCAGGTGGTCCTTGCCTTGCGCGGTGTGCGCATCGGTGTCGGGCGTATCGGCCAGCACCACCAGGATCGCTGAACGGATCGCCAGTTCGTGCTTCTTCAGCCACATCAGCACGCGCCCGTCGCGGTGCGTGGAACAGGCAATGCTCATCTGCACGAGCGACGGCGAATCGCGCAAGTTCGAGGTGAATTCGTCGGTGAAGGTGTAATAGGCGGTGCGGTATGCGCTGCCGCCTTCGCCCTCGACTTCGGTGCCCTTGGCTTCTTCCTTGCCGCCTTCACCACCCTTGGGCGCGTAAGGGTCTTCCTCGCCCTTTTTCAGCAGCTTGGGCACGTCGGCCTCGTGCTTCGATTCCTTGACCCCGCCGATCACGCCGATCTTGACCAGCGCGAACGCCGTGCCGGCACCGCCGCCGATCATCACCAGAAGGCCCATCACCACCAGGATCATGCCCTTGCCCTTCCTGGGCTTGGCGTCCTTGTCCTTTTCCTTCTTGTCGGCGCTCATCGATCAATCCCCCTGGAAGCTATGCGTGTGGCCTGTCGCGGCGGCGCCGATCAGGCGAAGATGTCCGGATCGGGGCCGTCGCGGTTGGCGGCCTGTGAAGCTGTGCGCGGCAGCGGTCGGTTCCCACCCGGCTGACGTGGATCGGGCTGGCGTTGATCGGCCTGGTTCTGGCCGGCTTGACCTTGGCCAGCCTGGCCTGAACCGGTTTGCGCAGACCCTTGACTGGTCGAACTGCCGAAGCTGCTCGATGATTGTTGCTGGCCGTTGCCGGGCTGTCCTTGTCCGGCGTTTGCGCTTGCATCGGCGGCCGCGGCTGCCGAAACGGCTGAAGCAAAGCCGGGGTCGGCGCTCGCCATCGTTACCGCCAGCGCATCGCCTTCGTGGCGGAAGCGCAGCGCAACCGGGCCGAAGTCGGCATGCGCCAGCGACACCGAAACCGGCGCCGTCATAGCCTGAGGCGATGCGTGTTCGCGGGCGCGGGCGATCGTGTCGACCAGCGTGGCAAAATCAACGCGCCCTGCGGGCGAGACGGATGCCGCTGCCGTGGCTTCCGATGGATTGCCGAACGCCACTGCAACCGCGTGCATGAATGGTGCGACCAGCGGAGCAGGCGCAAGGGTGGGGGCGGCCTGTGCAAGTTCACGCGGCGCTGCGTCCAGCCGATCGGCAGGGTCAGAATCAGCAGCAGCGGCAGCGGCAGCGGCAGTGGTGACGGTTACAGTGCGGCCGCGCGGAGTTTGCTGGAACAAGGCTGGTGGCCGCTCGCCGCTGCCTTCGACCGGCGCCGCGCTCATCGGCAAGGCTACCTGCATCGTCGCTGCAACCGGCAGTGGCGACGCGTTGGCGGCGAGGCGGGTCAGCGGAGCAGCCAGTGCGTTCCGCACCATTTCAGTCGCACCGATCGGCGCAGGGTCTCCCGCGGTCTGCTTTGCGGCCGACGCTGGCAGCACGCGCCTGGCGGTCTCGGCTGCAGGTTCAGCAGCAGCCTCACGCCCGGAACCGAGGGTTTTCGCGGGCAGACGCACAATGGCGACAGCCGTGGGCTTCGGATCGTCTGTCGCCGGTGCAGGCGGTTGCGGCAGGATCAGCGGGCTCGCGATGGCAACTGGCGCGATCGCAGGGGCGGGCACGTCGGTTGAAGCCGGGTCTGCAGGCGTGGAGTCGTCGGCCGGCGCGGCATCGGCGGTTGAATCATTGGCGGAGCTCGCAACCGCCGGGAAGGCGATGGCCGGCACGACTGCGCTGGCGATGCCGGGTTGCGGCAGAACTTTGCCGGTTGGCGGCGGAGTTCTGCCGGTTGCGGCAATCGCTCCCTCGGGAACCGATCGCGCCATGACCGCGAAGAACTGCGCGATCGGCCGAGTGCCGGATGGCGCCGCCGGGCTTGCGGCAACGGGGTTTGCAGCAAGTTCCGAAGGCTGAGGTGTGGCCGTCTGCGCATTCGGCAAACCCGCCAGCAGGGCGCTGAACGACACCGTATCGGCGCTCCCCGAGCCTGCACCCGCCGTTTCCGGTCCCTCGACAGGCACCGCCGGATTGCCGATCCCGCCCGCAATCGCAAGCAGGCCAGCGCCGGGTGCCGGGGACAGAAGGGCAGTTGTCGCGATCATCGGCATGGGCTCCAGCGGCTTGGTTCGCATCGTGTTAATCAAGAAGCGTGCCAGTTGGTGGGCCAGATCCCGTTTCGGTGTTCGCCCGGCGCGACGATCCCACCGGTTGCGCGGCGGTCTTGCGCGCCATGGTGCGCTGGTGGGCGATGGCGCGTTCCTCGACCGCGGCGCGGCGTCGTTCGGCCTGCGCGGCTTCGGCGTTGCGCGCATCGGCGTTGGTGCGCGCCCGATCGGCATCGGCGCGGGTACCATCGGCGACGCGGCCAAGCCCTTCGACGAAGCGGTATTGGTGAACCAGCGCATGGCCGTCGCCGGCGTCGGCGCGCGCGGCATAGTGGCCGTGCATCGCCTGGGTGCGTTCCATCAACGCGGTCAGTTGCGCCAAAGTACCCTCGGCCCGGCCTGCCTCAGTCAACGCTTGATGGCGCGCGATACTGCGCAGCCGTTCGAGCCGCTGGAGCCGCGCAAGTTTCTTGCGGTCCTCAGTCATGTGTTAGCGGTCATGGGCCAAGCAGTGCGTGTAGTGCGGCCACGCTGTCATCGAGCGGGATCACATCGTGCGCATCCTGGCCCATGAACCGCACCAATTCGGGGTGCATCGCGATCGCAGTGTCGAGATCGGGGTCGGCGCCGGCGCGGTAGGCACCCATCAGCACGAGATCGCGGTTGGCCTCGTAGCTCGCCACCAGCGCGCGGAACCGGCGCGCCAGCCGGGCGTGATCGGGCGCGACAATGTCGTTCATCACGCGGCTGAGCGAGGCGGCAATGTCGATCGCCGGATATTGCCCGCGCTGCGCCAGATCGCGGCTGAGCACGACATGCCCATCAAGGATCGCGCGCGCGGTGTCGACCACCGGGTCGTCGTGATTGTCGCCATCGGCCAGTACGGTGTAGAGCCCGGTGATCGAGCCGCCGCTCGCCGCCGACTTACCCGCGCGTTCGACCAGCTTGGTGATCGTGGCGAGCGCTGACGGTGGATAACCGCGCGCCGCACCGGGTTCGCCCAGCAGCAGCCCGATTTCTCGCGCGGCGTGGGCCACGCGGGTCAGGCTGTCCATGATGAGCAGCACGCGCTTGCCCTGGCTGCGGAAATATTCGGCCAGGCTGGTGGCGAGCAACGCGCCGCGGATGCGCAAGTTGGGGGCGTGATCGGCGGGCACAGCCACCACTATGCTGCGCGCGCGCTTGGGCCCGACCATGTGCTTTTCGACGAAATCCGAAACTTCGCGCGCGCGTTCGCCGATCAGGCCGACGATCACCACTTCGGCGTGCGCGCCGTGCGCGATCATGTCGATCAGCACCGATTTGCCCACGCCCGATCCGGCCATCACGCCGATCCGCTGGCCAACCCCGAAGGTGGTCAAGGCGTTGAGCGCGCGCACGCCCACGTCGAAACATTCGCGCACCGGCGCCCGATCGAGCGCGCCGGTGCGGATGCCACCGGCGGGCCATTCCTCGCGCGCAGAAATCGCCGGGCCGCCGTCGATCGGCTTGCCCTCGGCATCGACCGCGCGGCCGAGGAACCCTGCGCAGACGGGCAGCATTCCGGGCCGACCCTCGGTGCGGACCTTGCCGCCCGGACGCAGCAGCACCGGATCGCCAAGCAGCATCATCAGCGTGTTCGACCCGCGAAAGCCGATCACCTCGGCACCCAGATTGCCGATCCGGCACATCGTCCCGATCGGCACCGACAGCCCCGAAACTTCGAGCAGACCGCCGTCGCAAGCGGTGAGCAAGCCGTATCGAGCGGGGGTGAAATCGGGTTGCACCACCGACATACCATCGAGCAGGCCGTCAAAAGTGCTCAACATTCGCGGAGCGCCTCGACCAGCGCGGCGTGCCATTGCTCGGGGCCGTCCTCGACCCCGCCATGGCGTCCCTCGATGCGCAAGCTTCCGCGCGGGAGCAACGGGTCGGGTGTCATTGCCCAATCGGCCGGCAGGCGCGGCTGGACCAGTTCCAGATCGTCTGGATGAAGCCGGATCACACGATCGTCATCGGCGCGCGCCAGCATGGCAGCGGCGGACTCGACCCGCCGGGCCAGCGCGGCGGGATCGAGCGCGGCACCTCCCAGCGCGGTTTCGCACAGCGCCATGACGGTTTCGCGCAGCCGATCGGCCAGAGCGCGCGTCTGTTCGGCATCTAGCCGGGCGGCGGCGATGGTCAGCGCGCCCCAGGCATCCTCGCGCGCGATACGTTCGGCTTCGGCTTCGGCGCGGGCCTCGGCAATGCCCTGGTCGTAACCCGCAGCGTGCGCTGCCACGATCGGGTCGGGCACGTCGGCGTGCATTTCGGCGGCTGGGGCCGGTGGCGGCGCGGCCCGTTTCGAGGCAAAGCGCGCATCGCCCAGAAAGCCGCCGGGTGCGCGGCCCAGCATTGCCAGTGAAGCACGAACTGGGCCGACTTCCAGACCGACAGTGGCCACCAAAGTGTCAGACATAATCGTCGTCGCCCGCGCCGAACACGATCACGCCTTCGGCCGCGAGCCGGCGCGCGACGGTGACGATGGCCTTCTGCGCTTCGATTACTTCGGCCATCTTCATCCGGCCAAGCTGCGCGATTTCGTCGCGCAAGCCGTCGGCGGCGCGGCTCGACATGGCGCGGAAGAACAGCTCGCGCTGGTCTTCGCCGATGCCCTTGAGCGCGGCGATCAGGCGTTCGCTTTCCACCTCGCGCAGCAGCGCGCCCATCGCCTTGTCGTCGAGCGCGAACAGATGCTCGAACTTGAACATCTCGCCCTCGATCGTGCGCGCCAGCGCTTTGTCGAGCTTGGCGATCTCGGGCATCACGCGTTTTTCGACCGTGCGTGCCGAAGCGTTGAGGATCGCGGCGGCTTCCTGCACGCCACCCAATTCCAGCGGCGCGGCGCCGTGGCGTTCACCGATCCGCTGCGCCAGTACGGCTTCGAGCATTGCGATCGCTTCGGCCGAGACGGGGCCGAGCGTCGCCACGCGGTGCACCACCGCGCTCTGGATGGTATCGGGCAAGGCATGAAGCACTTGCGCGGCGACATCGGGGTTGAGCTGCACCAACAACACCGCGATCGCTTGTGGTGGTTCGTCGCGGATCAGCGGCACCAGCACATCGGCGTTGAGCCAGCGCGCGATTTCGATCGGCGAAACCTTGGGTGGGCCTTCGGGGGCGATCCGTTTCATCAGGTTGTCGGCCTTGAGTTCGCCCAGCGCGCCGATCATCAGGTTGGACACGCGTTCGAACCGGCCGTGATCGGTCAGCCCTTGTGTATCGGCATGCTCGACGAAGCCGGCGATGGCATCGACGATCGAGGATGGGCCGATTTCGCCCAGCGCCACCATGCGTTCGCCCAGCAGGCGCAATTCGTCGGGCTCAAGCTGCGCCAGCAGGCGGCTGGCCTGGGCATCTTCCAGGATCATCACCATCACCGCGGCGCGGTCGGGCCCTGCTATTTCGGACAGCGCGGTCATGCCGTTTTCGCTTCGGCGTTTTCGCCCTGCTTGAGCAATTGGCGCAGCGCGATGACCGCGCTTTCGGGGCGTTCGTGCGCGAGTTGCTGGGCCAGGCCGATCTGGCGCTGGAGCAGGTTTTCGTCGATCTGGCCGGTCTCGGGATTGACCGGATTGGCGGCCACGACTTCGGCGGCGAGATCGACTTCGGCTGCGGCGTCGTCGTCATCCTTGTCGTTCACGGCGGCTGCGGGCGCGGCATCGCGCTTGAGCGCCTTGACCAGCGGACGCACGCCCATCAGCATGAACATCAGCACCGCAATCAGCGCGACCGCGTTGCGCACCACCATCGCAAACCACGGCGCTTCGTAGAATGGCACCGGCACGGTCACGTCCGGCTCGAACTTGCGCACCACCACGGTGACGACGTCGCCGCGCTGCGGATTGGCGCCGACCGCGGCGCTGACCAGTTGCTTGATCTGGTCGATATCGGCAGGCTTGGCCTTCTTGAACGCGGCGTCCGACAGCCCGACCGCGACCGATAGCCGCTTGAGCTTGCCCGGGGTGGCGGTGCTGACCGCAACCTCGCGGCCGAGCTCGTACGTCTTGGTCGATGCGCTCTCGCCCGATTGCGGCGCGGGGCTGGCGGAGGCCGCCGGAGATGGCGTCCCCTGCGGCGCGCCCGGTTGCGCTGCGGTGGGTGGGGGCGGGGTGTTGGACAACACGCCCGGCACGCCGACCGCGCCGCTGGTGCCCGAATTCTGCGATTGCGAAGTGATCTCGCTGCGCACCACGCCGTTCTTGTCGTAGCTTTCGCGCGCCGAGGTCTGCTGGTCCATGTCGAGCTCGACCTGGATCTGGGAGCTGAAATTGCCTTCGCCGACCATCGGCGCCAGCAATTGCGACACCTGCCGGCGCAGCTTGTCTTCCATACGGCCTTGCAATTCGAAACGCTCGGCATCGGCACCGCCGTGCGCCGAGAGCAGCCGGCCGTGCTGGTCGACCACCTTGACCGCGTCGGGCGTCATCCCCGGCACCGATCCGGCGACGAGGTTCACGATCGCCTGGACCTGGCTTTCGGCGAGTGAACGCCCGCTGGCGAGCTTGACCATGACCGAGGCGGTGGGGGGCGTGTTGTCGCGCACGAACACCGATTTTTCCTGTTCGGCCAGGTGGACGCGCACCGATTCGACGCCGTCGATCTGCTTGATCGTCAGTTCCATCTCGCGTTCGCGCGCGGCCAGCATGCGTTCGCCTTCCAGCCCGCGCGAGGCGCCCATCGGCAGCTTGTCGAGCATCTGTTGCCCGGTTTCGGGCTGCGCCAGCGCGCCGTCGGACGCCACCAGCATCCGTGCCTTGTAAAGGTCATCTTCGCCCACGGTGATTGCGCCGGTGCCGTTGTCGATGTGATATTTGATCGAGGCCTTGTCGAGCGCGCCGGCCACGGTCGCGCGTTCGCCATCGGACAGCGTGGAATACAGCATCCGCTGCGATTGCGGCGCCAAAGCCTGCCACATCAGCGCCGCGCCGCCCAACCCGGCGGTGAGCGCGAACCACGGCAGCGCCTTCCTCACCGGCGGCTGGCCGGCAAAGCTGCGCAGGCGGCTGAGCGCGGAACCGCCCGCCGGATCGGTCAGCGGGGTAAGGATCGAGTCGCGCCCAAAGCCAGCGGACGGTTCTGCGGAAAGGGGCACGAGATCGGCCATGGCTTAAACGCCCATCCTCATGATGTCCTGGTAGGCGGAGATCAGCTTGTTGCGGACTTGCAGCGTGGCTTCGAACGCAACGCCGGCTTCCTGGCGGGCCAGCATGACCTTGGCGACATCCATCACCTGGCCCTTTTCGTAGCCGTCGGTGAGCGTTTCGGCCTTCGCCTGCGTGGACTGGACGCCATCGAGTGCGGACTTCAGCGCGCCGGTGAACCCGCCGGTCGACCCGGTTGTCGGGGCACTGACCTGCGCTGTCGCATCGGGCGCGTGGAGGTTTTGGAGCAGTTGTGATCGATCGATGATCTGCTGGCGCAGCGCGATGATCTGCTGGATGCCACCCGCGCCCCCGCCTATCCCCCCGATCCCACTCATCGCCGGCCGCCAATTATATCAGCTTGTCGGCCTCCGCCGACGGTGATGCCGGCCTCACGAAAGCTGGCGAGGCGATAGCGCAGCGTGCGTTCGGATATGCCGAGTTCGCGCGCTGCGGCCACCCGGCTGCCCCCGCAGCGTTCGAGCGTGGCGAGGATCGCGCGCGTTTCCGAGATCTGCACGATGTTCGACAAGTTGGCGCTGGCATCACTCAGGCCAAGCGCGGTCGGTTCGCTGTTGCCTTGCCGCAGTTCGAGCGGTCGTGGGCTTTCGATCGGGCGGATCGGGCGGTCGAACGAAATGTGCTCGGGCCCGATCTCGGGCGCGACGCCTGCCAGCAACAGCGCGCGGCGGATCACGTTTTCCAGCTCGCGCACGTTGCCCGGCCAGGGGTGCGCGGCCAGCAGTGCCAGCGCGTGGTCACCCAGCCACGGCACTGCGGCGCCTTCCGGTGAATGCCGCAGCAGCATCGCGAACGCGAGCGGCGCGATATCGGCGCGGCGTTCGCACAGCGCGGTCAGCGTCAATGGGAACACGTTGAGCCGGTAATAGAGATCGGCGCGGAAGCGGCCTTCGTCGACTTCCAGTGGCAAGTCGCGGTTGACGCAGGCGATCACGCGTACGTCTACCTTGATCGGCCGGGTTGCGCCCAGCGGCACAACTTCGCCTTCCTGCAACACGCGCAGCAGCTTGGCCTGGAGCGACAGCGGCATCTCGGCGATTTCGTCGAGCAGCAGCGTGCCGCCGTCGGCCGCGCGGAAGAAACCTTCGGCAGCGGCATTGGCGCCGGTGAACGCACCCTTCTGGTGCCCGAACAGCAGCGCTTCGAGCATCGTTTCGGGCATGGCCGCGCAATTCACGCCGATGAACGGCCCGGTCGCACGCGGCGAGTGTTCATGGATGAAGCGGCTGAGCACTTCCTTGCCGGTACCGGTCGGCCCGGCGATCAGCACCGGGATGTCGCTTTGCGCGATGCGTTCGGCCAGCGCCAGCACCGACAGCGTTTCGGGATCGGCGGCGACAGGGCTGCCGGGGCGGCGCGTCGCGGCGATCAGCGCGGCTTGCGTCGCCGGGCTTTCGGAATCGGTATAGTGCAGCGTAAACGTTGCGTCGCGGCCCACGCGGCCCACGCGGTTTTCGCGGATCAGGGCCGGAGCAGCGCGACGTTCGAGCCGGATCGTCGTGCGGCTTGCAGTCCGCGAAGTGCTGCCCGCCAAGGGTGCGCCGGCGGCAGGTTCGCTGGCGTCGATCAGCGCCACCGGCGCTTCGCCCGCAGCACCGCTACCCAGGTTGCCCAGCACCGCGGCCGCCCGGCGCAGCAGCGGCATGTGCTTTTCCGCCGCCCGATCGCTGAACAACAGCGCGTCTCCAACTCCATTCATGCCCGTAATCCCCCTCGCGAAAAGCCCGGTTCCTTAACCGTTTCGCCGGGGTTCAATTTCGCGCGTAAACGTCAAATCCTTGGTAGGATTAATGCCCGTCACTTTACCTAGTTAAACTACGTAACTGCGCGAATTTGCCGCTGCCCCTCCCTTAATTCCGGCGCGCTTTTGCCGCTCTTTGCCGGGACAGCCGCGAACCAACCTGGTTTGGCCGGCGGTCTTCAAGGGAACGACCTTTCAGGCCGGGGCAATCAAGCCCGAACGCAAAGCGGAGATTTCAGCATGACCGTGATCAACACCAACATCAACGCCACCAAGGCCGCCAACGCTTCGAACATGGCTACGATGATGCAGGGCCAGTCGATGGAACGCCTGTCGACCGGCAAGCGCATCAACAGCGCCAAGGACGATGCTGCCGGCCTTGCCATCTCCACCTCGATGACATCGCAGATCAACGGCATGAGCCAGGGTATCCGCAACGCGAACGACGGCATCTCGCTGGCACAGACCGGTGAAGGCGCGCTCAACGAAGTCACCAACATGTTGCAGCGCGTTCGTGAACTGGCCGTCCAGTCGTCATCGGGTACTTACCAGGCCGCTGACCGCACCAACATGCAGCAGGAAGTGACGTCGCTGACCACGCAGATCGGCAGCGTCCTGACCAACACCAAGTTCAACGGCAACGCGCTGTTCAGCACCACGGCGGGCACCGACAAGACTTTTTCGATCCAGGCCGGCGCCAACTCGGCCGACGCGATCACACTGACCAGCAAGGCAATCGACGGCACCAATACCTCCGCCACCGCGCTCGACGTGACCACGGCGGCAAAGGCGACGACCACGATCGCCAATGTCGATCTTGCACTGGCCGACGTGTCTGCCACCAACGCCGGGCTGGGTGCCGGGGAATCGCAGCTCAACTCGGCGGTCAACAACCTGACCAACAACGCCACGAACCTGACCGACGCACGGTCGCGGATCATGGATACCGACTATTCGGCCGAAACGACCAAGATGGCCAAAGCGCAGATCCTCAGCCAGGCGTCGACCGCGATGATCCAGCAGGCCAACCAGAGCGCCCAGAACGTGCTTTCCTTGCTGCGTTAAGCTTAACCGACCAACCGAACCACCCGCCTCCATCGGGTGTGAGCCCGGCGATCCTCCCCCCCGGATCGTCGGGCTCCTTGGCGTCTGGCGCTTGTGTCGGACGCCGGTCGATTTACCCTTTTGCGGATAAGGGACCTCCCGTATCCCAGCCCCGCCCGCGACACCGGTCGCGGGCGTTCGTCTGCGACAACCGTCGTGGACGTTTGCGAAAGGGAGTCGCAATGCAATATATCATCATGGCCCTGGTGGGCCTCGTCGTCGGAGCAATCGCCCGGCTGATCTATCCCGGCCACCAGTCGATGGGCTGGATCGCGACGATCATCCTGGGCATCGCCGGTTCGTATTTCGCGGGCTTTGTCGCCAAGCTGATCCACAAGAACGATGCCGGGCAAGTCAATCCTGCCGGGTTCATCTATTCGATCGGCGGCGCGCTCGCGCTGATCTTCATCGCGCACAACCTGCTGCACCTGGTCTGAACAGCACGGCGCAGGCTTCAAAACCCGCTCGTTCGCGAGTTCTGGTCCAGGCGCTGATCCAGACACGATTGCGCCGGAGACGGGGGGACCGGCTCCGGCGCAATCAATTCAAAGCTGTTGCTGTCAGCGGGGCAATGCCCTGGCCGCCTCGATCGCGTCGGTCGGTAGCGTTTCGGCTGCGGACCGGCTGTCGGGTCGATCGCGCGCGCCGTGCTTGCGGCGACAGGATCGGTGGTTACTTCATCAGCACGATCGAAATCCGGCGGTTGCGCGGGTCTTGCGGGTTGTCCTTGATCAGCGGTTCCTTGTCGGCCACGCCTTCGATCCGGTGAAAGCGGCCTTCGGCAATGCCCGCGCGCAGCAGCGACTGCCGCGTGGATTCGGCCCGCCCGGCTGAAAGCGACCAGTTGTTCGGCCCGCCCAAAATCCCGTTGTCGCCACCCGGTTTCCACGGCAGCGCATCGGTGTGGCCGCGGATGGTGATCTCGGCCGGATCGGTGCCGACCGCTTGCGCAATCGCCGCCAGCAACTGACTGGCATCGGGGGTCAGCAGCGTCGTGCCCAGCCGGAACATCGAGAATTCGGCATCATCGACCAGGTCGATCCGCGTGCCTTCGCTGGTGTCGACCATCTTGACCTGCCGCGCCAGCCGGCGGAGCCGTTCGCTGGCCTGAAGCCGCTGCATCACCTTTTGCACCAGCTTTTGCTGCGGCGTCGGCTGCTGGGGTTGGGGCTTGCTGGCGTTGGTCTGCCTGGTCGCGGCGCCGCCTTCCTTGGGTCCGCCCGTCGTATCGCGCGGAATGGTCAGTGACTTGGTGCCGGTCTGGCCCTTGCGGTTGGGGTAATTGTCCACATCGGTTATCGATGAACCACCCAGCAGGCCGTTGGAGCCGGCCGAGCCCGCTTTCATCTTGACCAGGGTGGGGGTGAAATAGTCGGCCAGCCCCTTGCGCTGTTTCTCGGTGGTCGCACCCAGCAGCCACAACAGCAGGAAGAATGCCATCATCGCGGTCACGAAGTCGGCATAGGCGACCTTCCACGCGCCGCCGTGGTGGCCGCCGGCGATGATGGTGACCTTTTTGACGATGATCGGGGTGGGCGGCGGGTCTTGTCTGCCGCGCGGGGCCTTGGCCATGGCGGATTACTTTCCGCGCATCGCATCGAGCAGTTCGGACAGGCCGGGGCGGAATGCGTGGCCCAGGCCCGAGCGCGCCCCTTCCACCACCAGCGGTTGCGGCCAGCCGTGAAGGCTGGCGATCACCACTTGCTTGACCGCGTGGAAGATCATTTCGTCCTGGTCGATCACCTGCTTGAGCCGGCCCGCCATCGGCGCGACCACGCCGTAAGCCAGCAGCACGCCCATGAACGTACCGACCAGCGCCGATCCGATCATCCCGCCCAGCACCGAAGGCGGCTTGTCGATCGAGCCCATCGTCTTGACGATGCCGAGCACCGCCGCGACGATGCCCAGCGCGGGCAATGCGTCGGCCAGGTTCTGCAACGCGTGCTGCGGTTCGGCCATTTCGTGGAAGGTGGTTTTCATGGCGTTGTCCATGACCTCTTCCACCGCGTGAACTTCAAGCGTGCCCGAAGACACCACGATCAGCGTCAGCGTATCGCAGATCAGCGAAATCAGGGGCTTGTTGGCAAGAAGGCGCGGATATTCGGCGAAGATCGGCGAAGTGCCCGGCTCGGTCACATGGCTTTCGAGCGCGACCGGGCCATCGGAACGCAATGTTTTCATCAGCTTGGACACCAGCACGATTGCGTCGATGTGATCCTGCTTGTTGTGCTTGGGGCCCTTGAAAACCTTGGCAAAACCGCCGCCGATGCCCTTCAGCTCGAACATCGAGTTGCCGGTGACGGTGGCCCCGGCGGCGGCACCCAGGATGATCAGCAATTCGTGCGGAATCGCCTCCATGACCGGGCCGAGCGCACCGCCGGTGATGGCGAAGCCGCCGAACACCATGACGAAAAGGATGATGATCCCGACGATCGAAAACATAAGCGTCCCTTACCCCCCTGGGAATGACTCGAGCGTGAAACGCCACCGCCGGTTCCACCCGGCGCGGCGCACGAATTAATTGATCTTGTCGAACAGGTTAAGGCTCGCCAGCTTGGTGAAGCTTTCCTGGCTGGCCGACAGCACGAGCAAGGTTTGCTGAAGCTGCACCACGGTGCTGGCAATATTGGTGCCGCCCAGATCACTCTGTTCGGTGGTGCGCAAATCGCCCACCGTCTGCCGGTGTTGCGTGGCTAGATCGACGAACGCGAGCCGCGACCCCACTACGGTCTGCGCGTTGGCGATCGCATCGAGCCCGTTGCCCAGCGCGGTCAAAGACGATTGCGCAGCGGCTTGCGGGTTGCCGGAACCGGCCTGCAACGCGTCTGCAAGCGTCTTGATCGTGGCAAGCAAGTCGGTCGGCGCGCCGGCGACGTTGAAACTGAGGAATTCTGGCCCGGTCAGGCTGGTGGTCACGCTCTGCCCTTCGCCGAGCGAGACTTGCGTTGCGGTTGCCGCGCCGGTGTAGCTCGCATTGCCCGAGGCATCGAGCGTGTACGCCTGGCCGCTGGCGCCTCCTGCCACCTGGCCGCCGAACAGCGCGTTGCCGGTGGCATCGCGGGTATTGGCCAGGCTGACGAGTTGGGAGTGGATCTGCGAAAGCTGCACCCCGATCGAGGCGCGCTGGCTGGTGTTCAGGACTGCGCTGGCGGCCTGGGTGGCCAGGCCTTGCGCTTGCGTGACGGCGTCGGCGAAGCTTTGCAGCGTGGTGTCGGCCAGCGTCAGATCGGCGTTGGCGCGGTTGCTGGCGGTGGTGTCGATCGCGCTCAGCGTCTGCGCGCGCGTCAGTTCGCGCAGGCGTGCAGCCGCCACCGGGTCTTGCGACGCGGTGGCGAGCCTTTGCCCGCTGCTGATCTGGCCTTGCAGCGTGTTGGCCTGCGCCCGCAGCGCGCCGATGTCCTGCGTCGATCGATCGAAGAACGCGGACGTGGTGGTGGAGGAAATCATGGCCTTACCTCAGGTTCAACAGCGTTTCGAACAGCGTCTGCGCCACCTGGATCACCTTGCCCGAGGCCTGGAACGCCTGCTGGTAGCGCACGAGATTGACTGCCTCGTCATCGAGGTTGACCCCCGATTGCGCGGCCAGCGCGGTCTTGGCGTTGTCGCTGATCGTTTTCAGCGCATCGCGGGTGGTGGTGTTCGAAGCGACCGTGGCCGAAACATCGAACAGCAGCGCGTTGGTCTGGCCCGAAGGATCGGCGGCGGTCAGCGCGGTTTTGAGCGCGGTCAGGTTGCCGGCGTTGCGGCTCTGGGCACCGGCGCCGGCGGGAGCGGTGGCAATGGCCGATCCGGTGACTGCGGCAATGTCGAACGTCAGCGCATTGGTGCCGGTAAACAGCGGCTGACCGGCGGTGCCATCGAGCGCGACGCCGCTGGATTGCGCGGTGTTGACGGTCGAAATGATCGAGGCCGCGATCGTGTCGAGGCTCTTGCTCACCGTATCGAGTTTGGTCAGCGCGAGGTTCGCGCCAGCGAGACTGCCGCCCGAAAACGACACCGGCGCTACGCCGATCGCGTAAGCCAGCGTGCCATTCGGGTTGGTGGCGGCGGTGAGGGTTGAAGCGGTCACGCCCGCGACCAGGTTCGGCCCTGAGCTTCCGCCAAGCTGGACTTGCACGGTGCCGTTGGCGGCAAAGGTGGTGGTAACGTCGCCCAGCTTGCTCAGCTTGTCGAGCAACTGGTCGCGCTGATCGGCCAGCGCGGTCTGGTCGCTGGTGCCTGCACCCACCGCGACAATCCGCGCGTTGGTCAGCGCCAGTTGCGTGGCGATATCGTTGACTTGTGAAACGCCGGCTTGCGCATCGAATTGCAAACCCTTGCCAACCGAAACCAGTTCCTGCGCCGCGATGCGGAAGCCGCCCGCCAGCGTGCGCCCCTGCTCGATCACGGCGGAGCGCAGCGAGGCGTTGGTGGGATCGGGGCCGAGCTGCTGCAACGCGCTCTCGAACCCGGTCAGCGCATCGTAAATCCCTGAATTTTCGACCGAGCTTTCGATCTGGGTGAGCCCCGACAATTCGGTATCGGCGCGGGCGGTGTCGCTGCCGGTGCGGCGCACGTCGGACTGGCGGAAGGCATCGGCGTTGCGCGTGATCCCGGCGATGCGCACGCCCGCCAGGCTGACATCGCTTTGCGTGGTGCTGTTGCGCGTGCCGGCAACCTCGCTCAGGTCGATCGACCGGCGGACATAGCCCGGGGTCGCGGCATTGGCGATGTTCTGCGCCGAAACGTCCAGCGCCGCGCGGGCGGCCCGCGCGCCGCTGGAGGCAATGGCGATGAGATCGGAAGCCACGGCTTAGCCCCCCTTCGGCGGAGTTGGCGCAGCAAGCCCGACTTGCGCCGATAGTTGCTTCTCGATCATCGCCGCCAGCCCGAGCGAGCCCCTGGCGGCCGCGATGTCGGCAAAGCGTTCGTCCTGCATCTGGCGGAAGGTGTCGTTGGCCTGGCTTTTGAACAGCGTGTCGCCCATGTTCGCCGAGCGCGCCGAAGCGAGCATCTGGCGCACGAAGATCGCCTCGAACTTCTGCGCCGTGGCGTGCAATTTTGCCTGAGTTGCCGAAGGTACGGGCTTGGGCGCGACCGCACCGCCCATCGGCGAACCGACAGGCGATACGGCCGCACCCGGCGCGACGGTGGAAAATGATATGGGGGGGCTCATATCACCACCATCTCCGCCCGCAGCGCACCGGCCTGCTTCAACGCCTCCAGAATGGCGACGAGGTCGGACGGGCTGACTCCAAGCTTGTTGAGCGCGTTGACCAGCGACGAGAGCGACGCCCCCGGCTTGAACAGCGCGACGTGATTGCCGCCTTCGTCGACCGAGATCTGGCTGGACGGCGTAACCGTGGTCTGCCCGCCGCTGAAAGCATTGGGCTGCGACACCCTGGGCTTTTCGTCGATCTTGATCGTCAGCTTGCCGTGGCTGATCGCGGCGGGTGACAGCCGCACGGCGGCGTTGATCACCACGGTGCCGGTGCGGCTGTTGACGATGACCTTGGCGGCACTTTCGGCCGGGCTGACATCGATCATCTCGATCGCCGCCATCATGCTGGCGCGGTCATTGGCGGAGGCGGGCAGGGTAAACGCCAGGCTCACTCCATCGAGCACGGTGGCAATGCCGGGATAGCGGCGGTTGACCGCATCGCGCACGCGCGCGGCGGTGAGGAAATCCGATGCAAACAGGTTCCAGTGCAGTTGCGGGGCCGAATCGAACCCGGTCGACACCGCGCGCTCTACCGTGGCACCACTGTCGATCCGGCCGACGGTGGGGATATTGACCGTGAGCTGCGAACCATCGCGCGCCGAAATGCCCAGGCCACCGACCGCGAGGTTGCCTTGCGCCATCGCGTAGATCTGGCCGTCGGCACCATAAAGCGGTGCCATGATCAGCGCGCCGCCGCGCAAGCTCTTGGCCTTGCCGATCGCGGATACGGTCACGTCGATCGGCTGGCCGGGCTTGGCGAAGGCGGGCAATTCGGCGGTGATGAGAACGGCGGCGGCGTTCTTGAGGCCGGGCGCCACGCCCGGCGGCAATTGCAGGCCGAGCCGGCCCGAGGCGCCCTTCATGGCTTGCGTCAGGTATTCGAGGTTGTCGTCGCCGCTGCCCGCCAGGCCCACGACCACGCCGTAGCCGGTGAGCTGGTTGGCACGCACGCCCTGGAAAGCGCCGAGATCGCGCACCCGCTCGGAGCGTGCCGCAGCAGGTGCCAGCGCGACAAGCGCTACGAGGATCGAGGAGAAGAGGCGGTGCATCGGTAATCCTCAGAACGGGCTGACAATGTTGAAGAACTTGGACAGCCAGCCTTCTTTCGCCGCGCGGTTGACCGAACCGTTGCCGGTATATTCGATCCGCGCATCGGCGATCTGGGCGGACGAGATGCGGCTCTGCTCGTCGAGATCGGCCAGGCGGACGATCCCCGAAAGCTGCACCCATTCCTGCCCCTGGCTGAGCAACAAGCGTTTTTCCCCTTTGACCAGCACGGTTCCGTTGGCGCGCACTTCGGCAATGGTCACCGCCACCGAACCCGACAGGCTCGACGTCTGGGTGGTATTGCCCGTGCCGTTGAACGACGATCCGCCCGAGGCATTAAGGGCGTTGGGGTTGAGGAAACCGAGCGGTCCGGCGGTGGGCGGGATCACGTTGAAACTGCCGCTTTTCTGGGTCTTGCTGCCCGCGGTCTTGGAGGTGGAGGTCGATTCGACCAGCAGCACGGTGATCGGATCGCCCACATGGCGCGCGCGGCTGCCTTCGACCAACGCGGCATAACCGGTGCCGACATGGAAGATCGCGCCGTCGGCAATGGCCGGGGGCGGCACGGCGACCGGCGGCATCGACGCCGCAAAGCCTTCGGGCGGCTTCTTGGCATGGGCATGTTCGGGCGCGAGCAACAGCGCGATGAGGCTGAACCACACCAGCGCGGTTGCGCCGAGCAGTGCCCGCGAATGCTTGACCAGGTGCGGCCGATGGATTTTGCTGCCGCTCACAGCGTCTGGTTCGCGTTCTTGAGCATTTCGTCGACCGCGCTGACCATCTTCGAATTGATCTCGTAAGCGCGCTGGCATTCGATCATGTCGACCAGTTCCTCGACCACGTTGACGTTGCTCGCCTCCAGCATGCCCTGCTTGATGTTGCCGCGCCCGGCTTCGCCCGGAGGGCCGACTTGCGGTGCGCCGCTGGCGCCGGTTTCCTTGAGGAAGTTGTCGCCGATCGCCTGCAATCCCGCCGGGTTGGTGAAGCTGGCAATGGTGATCTGGCCCAATTGCGTGGGCTTGCCGCTGCCATCGACGGTGGCGGACACCGTACCGTCGGGTGCCACGGTGATCGCGGTCGCGCCCGCCGGCACGGTGATCGGCGGCTGGACGGCATAGCCTTGCGAGGTGACCAGTTGCCCCTCGGCCGAGCGAGTGAAATTGCCCGCTCGGGTGAACGCGGCCTGCCCGCCGGGCAGGTTGACCTGGAAATAGCCATCGCCGTCGAGCGCCAGGTCGAGCGCGTTGCTGGTGGTCTGCAACGATCCCTGCGTGTCGATCCGGCTGGTGCCCTGGAGCTGGACGCCGGTGCCCAGGTTCAGCCCGGTGGCGTAAGCGCTCTCGGTCGAGGACTGCTGCCCGGCAACGCGCGCGTCCTGGTAGGCGAGCGTCGCGAAATTGGCGCGATCGCGCTTGAAGCCTGTGGTGCCGACGTTGGCGAGGTTGTTGGCGATCACGCGCATCCGCGTATCCTGGGCTTCGAGCCCGGTGCGCGCGACGTGGAGGGCGGAACTTGGCATGGGTGTTTTCCTTCTTAACCGGCCGGAAGCCGCATCAGGCTCTGGCCCTGTTCGTCGATGTCCTTGGCGGTCGAGACCAGCTTGGTGCGGATGTCGAACAGCCGCTGCGCCTCGACCATCTGGATCAGCACGTCGGACGGGCTGACGTTCGACTGTTCGAGCGCGCCGACTTGCAGCTTGGCGTCCTCGTTGGCGGGCAAGCTGCCGCCTCCGATCACGCGGAACAGCCCGTCGAGGCCTTTGGCGATCTTGCTGCCGTTGGTGCTGGCCAGCTTGATCCGGTCGATCACTTGCGGCGGCGCGCCGGGGTTTTCGATCTGCGCCACGTTGACGCTGCCATCGGCGCTGAGCGTGACTTTCGATCCCGGCGGCACGCTGATCGGGCCCGAAGACCCGATCACCGGGCGGCCTTCACCGTTCTGGAGCACGCCGCCTGCGCTGACCGACAAGTCACCTCGGCGGGTATACGCCTCGGTGCCGTCCTCGCCCTGCACGCTGAGCATCGCATCGCCCGACAGCGCCACGTCGAGCGGGTTACCGGTCTGGGTGAGCGAGCCTTCGGCCATGTTGGCGCCGTGGACCTCGCCATCGGTCATCGCGCGCGCTTCGAGCGCGGGTGCACCATTGGGCCCGACCTTGAGCGTGACGGGGGTGGCGGTGAGCGTTTCGGCGCGGAAACCGATGGTCTGCGCGTTGGCCATGTTGCTGGCGATCACGCGCTGGCGGACCATCGATCCGTTCATGCCCGAATAGGCGGTGAAGATCAGGTGATCCATTAGTTGCGCAACTGGATCACGGTCTGGAGGATCTGCTGCGAGGTATCGATCGCCTTGGAATTGGCCTGGAAATAGCTTTGCGCGGTGATCAGGCTGACCAGTTCCTCGCCCAGGTCCACGTTCGATTGTTCGAGCGCGCCCGATAGCAGCGGTCCAGCGGGGCCGGTGCCCGGCGCGTTGTAGGTGGCCGCGCCCGATAGCCCGGTCGATTCCCAGCTCGACGATCCCAATTGCTTGAGCCCTTGCGGCGTGGTGAAGTTGGCGACCGCTACCGCACCGATGACCGCGTTCGTGCCGTCGGCGTACGCCGCGCTCACCGCCCCCGTCGTCGAAACGCTGACGCCGGAGAACTGCGCGCCCGCGGCATTGGTCAGCGGAATCTGGATCGCGGCGGGGGTGGTCGATGTGATCGTGCCGGTGGGCGATGTCGGGAAGCCGGTCAGCCGATTGAGCGACTTGTTGACGATGAAGCCCTGGCCGTCGATCTCGAAGCCGCCCGCGCGAGTATAGACCGTGTTGCCCGAACTTGGCGAAACGGCGGTGAAGAAGCCGTCGCCGTTGATCGTTAGGTCTAGCGCGGAACCGGTCTGCGTGATCGGGCCGAGCGAGAAGTTCTGCGTGATCGCTTTTACGGTCGATCCGATTCCCACGGTCAGGCTGGGGTTGGTCAACACCGAACTGGCGACGACGTCGGCGAACGACGCCGACGATTTCTTGAAGCCGGTGGTCTCGGCATTGGCAATGTTGTGGCTGATGACGTTGATGTCGGTCTGCGCGTTCTTGAGACCGCTGAGCGAAGTGTAGAAGGACATGGGTTTCTCCGAAGGTTCAGGTGGTGGGCGTGCTGTTGGCGGCAGGTCCCGCAGCCGGCGGGCTGGCGGCGATGACCTGGCCCAGCTCGCTGATCATCGTATCGAGCTTGCCGGCGATCTGGGTCAGCGTGCTGCCCATGCTGGTGGTGGCCGAAAGCGAGGTGAATTGCGCCAGTTGCGCCACCATCGCGGTGTTGTCCGAGGGCTTGGTCGGGTCCTGGTTCTGGAGCTGCGCCGACAGCATCTTGATGAAATCGCCTGCGCCGAGCGAGGCAAACCCGGTCTTGGGGGCGGCGGCGGTGGTCGCCGGACTGGCGGAACTGGTGGCGGAAACGGCAGTGGTCATCGGTGTTTTCCTTCGCGCGATCAGAGGGGTCAGGGTTTCATTCGCAGCGTGTCGAGCATCAGCTGCTTCGATGTCTGGAGCGCCTCGACCACGTTCTGGTACTGGCGGGCGCTGTCCATCATCTCGACCATCTCGGCACTTTCATCGACCGGGGCTGCCCAGACATCGCCGTTGGCATCGGCCAGCGGGTTGTCGGGCTCGTGCTGGCGGACGGGGTTGGCGTTCGATCGGTAGACGCCGTTGACCTTGACCGTGGAGGTGCCGGTGGCGGCATCGAGCTGTTCGGAAAACACCGTGCGCAACGGACGATATGCGTCCTTCTCGCTGCCCGATACGGTGCCTGCGTTGGCCAGGTTCGAAGCGGCGGTGTTCATCCGCACCAACTGTGCAGACATCGCGCGCTGCGCCTGGCCGAACACGCTGAGCGGGCCGTTTGGTGAGGTGGTGCCCATCGCTATTCGCCCTTCAACGCGCGCATGGTGGTGCCGACGCGGTCCTTGATGAACGACAGAGTGGCCGAATAGCCGACCGCGTTTTCGGCAAAGGCGGTCTGTTCGGTGGCCATCTCGACGGTGTTGCCGTCGA
>NZ_JANXWG010000062.1 GCF_025351285.1 Novosphingobium sp. | reverse complement strand
ATCGCCGACTTGCGCGGACTCGATCGCGCGTTCTGGGGCGTGGTCGGGTTCGGTGTGCTGTTCACGATGGCGCGGTTCAGCGAGGCGTTCCTGGTGCTCAAGGCCAACGCCGATGGCCTGCCGCTGGCGCTGGCGCCGCTGGTGCTGGTGGTGATGAACCTGGCCTATTCGCTCGGCGCTTATCCCGCCGGCATGCTGTCCGACGCGGGTGGAGCGAAGCGGCCGATGCTGCTCGGGCTGGCCAGCCTGATCGCGGCCGACGCGTGCCTTGCCTTCGGGCACGGCCTGGCCGCGACGTTCGCCGGGATAGCGCTGTGGGGCGTGCACATGGCGCTGACCCAGGGCGTGCTGGCGCAACTCGTGGCCGAAAAGGCGCCCGCAGCCATGCGCGGATCGGCGTTCGGCGTGTTCAACCTGGCGACCGGGCTGACGATGCTGGCGGCGAGCGTGCTGGCCGGCGTGCTGTGGGATGCCGCCGGTCCGCCGGCCACGTTCATGGCCGGCGGAGCATTTGCCGCGATGACGCTGGTGCTGCTGGCGGCGCGCCGAGCAGCGCCAGCCGCCTAGCGCGCGCCGAGGCTGTCGTACCAGGCGGCAAGATCGTCGTGCATGTGCGCCAGTTCAGCCGGGTTGAGGTAGACCATGTGCCCGCTGGGGTAATACTTGAAGCTGACGTTCTTCTGGAGGGCGGGCGGCAGCAGCATGTGCGCGACATCGTATTCGGTGCCGTAGAACGGTGTTGCGGCGTCGTAATAGCCGTTGAGGAACAGCGTCTTCATCGCTGGATTGGTGCGCATCGTCGCGGCCAGGTCGACCGCCGTGTTGGGGTTGTTCTGCGCCCCGCGTTCGCCCGCGGCCTTGTGCTTCCATACCCAATCGAAGCCCTCCTCGCGCGCCGACGGCTTGTACGGCATGTCGCTGTGGTAGCCGAGCGTGCGGTTCGCGTAATCCATGAAGCTTGCCACGTAAGCGCCTGTGATCGCGGTCGAAGCCGGATCGTCATCGGGCGAACTGGCGTTGGCGTCGCCCACCGGCAGCAGGTAACGGGTGTCGAGCCGGCCGGTGGACAGGCCTCGGTCGCGCAGCAGTTCGGTCTGGAAGTGGCCGAGGCTGACGCGCAACTGGGCGCGCAGGATGAAGTCTTCGGGTAGGCCGATGTAAGCGGACATCTGGTGCGCGATGCTGCGCGCTTCCTCGGGGCTGATCGCCGAGCCCTTGGTCAGCGCCGACGCGTAAGGACCAGCCACGAACGCGCGCACTTCTGCCAGAAACGCGGGCAGATCGGCGGGCCGGTTGGCGAGCTTGTTGTGATACCACGCGGTCGCGGCAAACGTCGGGAACAGCGTCATCGTGTTCTGGTCGTAGCCGGGCTGGCGCACGCCGTAGTTGAGGATCGAGGACAGGAACACGATCCCGCTCGGGCTCATGCCGCGATCTTCGAGCAGCGCGCCGACCGCGCCGTTGCGCAGCGTGCCATAGCTCTCACCGAACACCACCTTGGGGCTGCCCCAGCGACTGTTCTTGGTCACATAGCGCATGATGCCGCGCGCGAAGGCGTCGGCATCGGGGTCGACGCCCCAGAAATCCTTGCCGGTCTTGTCGCCCAAGGGCCGCGACCAGCCGGCGCCGACCGCGTCGATGAACACGAGATCACTCTTGTCGATCAGCGAATCCGGGTTGGGGCGCAGCGCATAGTCGGAAGGCGCGACATAGGCCGGATCGCTTGTCGCCACGCGCACCGGCGCGAAGCTGCCCATGTGGAGGTAGATCGTCGCTGAGCCCGGCCCGCCGTTGTAGAAGAACGTGACCGGACGGTTCCCACCGCCGTCCTTGGTGTAGGCGGTGTAGAACATGCTGGCGATCGGCTTGGCGTCATCGTTGCGAATGGTCAGCGTGCCGGCGGTGGCGGTGTAGGCGATGCGGCTCCCGCGCACCGTGACCGCGCCGTGGCTGACGGCTGCAGCTTCATCGACCGGCGGGCGTGCCCAGGCGGCGTTGGCATCGGCTTCGAGTGCGTCCTTGTGGTCCTTGGCTGCATCGGCCTTGCGATCGGGCTTTTCGCCCAATTTGCTTTCGGCGGGCGGTGCGGCGGCGATCAGCGACAGGGCAAGGAGCGGGGCGAGGGAGGCAAGGCGCATCGGCGGACTTTCGGATTGGTTTCAGCGCTTACTAGTCACGCCGTTCGATGCGCGACAAGGCGGCGGGCGCAAGTTCGTCGCGCAGTTGCAAATATGACGCAGGATCAGGCGCGCGCGGCCGCGATGTAGCGCGTGACTTCGCCCGCCAGCACGTCGAGCGGGACGTTACCGCCATCGACCACCGCCTGATTGAAGTCGCGCAGATCGTACTTCGCGCCCAGCGCCGCCTTGGCGCGTTCGCGTTGCGCCAGGATCTCGGTCTGCCCGACTTTGTAGCCGCAGGCCTGCCCCGGCCACGCGCAATAGCGGTCGATCTCGCTGGCGGCGTTGCTGCGTGGCAAGCCAGTGGCGGCGATGAATTCTGTCAGCGCCCGCTCACGGCTCCAGCCCATGCTGTGGATGCCGGTATCGACCACCAGCCGCACCGCGCGCCACGAAAGCCCCATCAGGTAGCCGAGCCGGCCGGCGGGATCGCCATCGTACATGCCCAGTTCGTCGGCCAGTTGCTCGGCATAGAGCGCCCAGCCTTCGGAATAGGCGTTGAATGCCAGCATCGAGCGCAGCAGCGGCAGTTTCTGCGCATATTCACCCTGCCACACGTGCCCGGGGATGCCTTCGTGGAACACCAGGTCGGGGATCGTCACGCGGTTGTGGATCGAGGGATCGCCCAGGTTCACCCACACCTTGCCCGGCACCGTTCCGTCGATCGAACCCGGGCCGCCGTAAGCAGCAGGCGCGCCTGGCTCCTCGGCCAGCGGCAGGCGGCGGATTTCGAGGTTGCCGCGTGTGGGCTTGCGGAAGGCGTTGGTGAGCCGCGGGCGGATCGCGTCGAGCTTGCCCTGCATATAGGCGACGATCTGTTTGCGGCCTTCATCGCCGTCGGCAAAACCGACGCCGGGCTGCTTCTGGAGCGCAATTGCCCGCTCGCCGACTCCACCTTGCGTGAGGCCAAAGCCTTTGAGGATCGTGTCCATCTGCACGTTCAATTCGGCCAGTTGCGCCACGCCCATCGCGTGGATTTCGGCGGCTGAGCGACGCGTTGTGGTGCTGGCGCGCAAGCCCCAGGCGTACCAGGCCTCGCCGTCGGGGCGGTGGAGCATGCCCGCCTCGGGTTTGGCCAAGCCGCGCTGGATGCGGATTTCGGCAAGCTGGCGTTCGAGCGCGGGGACGATGCCGTTGCTGACCAGCCTGGTTGCGCGCGCCGTCCAATCGCCGGGTATCGCGCCGGTCTTGTGCGCGAGCGGGCCGATCAGCGGGCCGTCTGCCTTGGCGGCATCGGCGAGGCTCTGGGTCAGCGCGGTGATCGTCTTGTCGAGCAGGAAATCGGGCGGCACCAGGCCCTTTGCGCGCGCCGCGCGGATGCGGGCCAATTCGCCATCGAGCAGCGCGGGGGTTGCCGCCAGCCGCGACAGGTACGCCTCGGCGTCGGCGGCATTCTTCACCGGTTGCTCGCCATCGAGCAATTGCGGCACGTCGAGATAGCCGCCGACGTTCTGGATCACCGCATAGGGCGTGTTGCGCCAACTGCCGATCGTGGCGACGCCATAGGGCAGTGCCATGCCGTCGAGCGCGGTGCGGAACGCACTTTCGACCACCGCCACGCTGGCGAGCGTGGCGGTGTCCAGCTCTGCGCGGGGAAGGTGGGCGAGATCGGCCAGCGACCGCGTGAGCAGGCGCCGCTTGGCCTCGATCCCGGCCTCCGAACTGTCACCCAATCGTCCGCGCAAGCCCGCGTGGACGCCGGTATCGACGCCCAGGCCGGTGGCGCCGGTCGGTTCGAGTTCGAGCAATTGCCACGCAATCCGGTCGAGCAGTTCCGTGGCGCCCGAGGCCGCCGCAGCAGCGCGAAGCGGGGTGGCAATCAATGCACCGCCGGCGGCGAGTGTGGCCAACGCTTCGCGGCGCGAGAATTTGGAATTGGTCATTGGGGCATGATGGCAAGCAGCGGCCGTCCGGTCAAACGGCGCACGACCGGCCCTGTTGACACCGGCGGTGATGGTGGCGCACCCCCTGCGGTCGACGATGGTGCTGCGCTCCCACTTATCACCCCCCGAGGTTTTGCGCCGCGCGCTGGTTTCGCGCGTGCAGGCGCTGTTTCATGATCCGGCGCGGAACGAGAAGCCGATCGCTCGATCGGATGATGCGCTGTTTCCGACCGACTCGGTGATCTGGCGCGTACACGGCGACGTGACGACCATGATGATCGGCGGCGTTACCGCGCTGCTGCTGCAAATGCTCCACCCCGCCGCGCTGGCCGGGGTGTGGGAACACAGCACCTTCCGCAACGACATGCTCGGCCGGTTGCGCCGCACCGCGCGGTTCATCGCGGTGACGACGTATGCCGAACGCGGCCAGGCCAGCGCGGCGATCGACCGGGTGAGGGCGGTGCATGAATATGTGCGCGGCACGTTGCCCGATGGCACGCCTTACTGCGCCAGCGATCCCGATCTGCTCGCCTGGGTCCATGTCTGCGAGACGATCGGATTTCTCGATGCATGGATTCGCTACCGCGAGCCCACGATGTCGCGCGCCGATCAGGACCGCTACGTGGCCCAGGCGAGCGTCGTGGCGCTGCGGCTCGGCGCCGATCCGGTGCCGCAGACCCGCGCCGAAGCCGAAGCGCTGCTCCAGAAGTTCAGGCCCAAGCTGGCGGGCAGCGAACAGGTGCGCGCGGTGGCGGCGATGATCCTCGACCAGCCGGCAAATTCGCGGATCGCGGCGCCGGCGCAGCGCTTGCTGATGGAAGCCGCGGTCGATCTGATGCCCGGCTGGGCCAAGTCGATGCATGGCCGGCGGGTGGACATGTACCAAATCCCCGCGGTGCGTGGTGGCACTTGGGCCATGGCGCAAACGCTGCACTGGGCATTCTCGGGCCGGCGCTGACGACCACGCGCATAGTGGACATTGCGCTCGCGGTATCGGATGAGCGTAACCGGACACACCATTCGCTTACGGGGCAATCCATGCAATTCGATGACGTCGTTCTCGGCCGCCGCAGCATTCGCGGATACAAGCCCGATCCTGTCCCCCGTGCGCTGATCGAGGAAATCCTGGGGATCGCGATGCGCTCGGCTTCGTCGATGAACACGCAGCCTTGGAATTTCACTGTGATCACCGGGGAGCCGCTCGATCGGATCCGCAAGGGCAACACCGAACGCAACGTGGCCGGCATTCCGCACAGTCGCGAATTCCGCACCGGCCACGCCTTCGAGGGCGTGCACCGCGAACGCCAGATCGGCGTCGCCAAGCAGCTTTTCACCGCGATGGGCATCGCGCGCGACGACAAGGATGCGCGGCTCGATTGGGTGCTGCGCGGATTCCGCCAGTTCGACGCCCCGGTCTGCGTGATCATCACTTACGATCGCGATCTGGCAGACAGCGACGATACTGCGTTCGATTGCGGCGCGGTCGCCAACGCGCTGATCAACGCCGCCTGGTCTCGGGGCTTGGGCACCGTGGTCAACAGCCAGGGCATCATGCAATCGCCGGTGGTGCGCGAACACGCGGGCATCGCCGATGACCAGGTTATCATGAAAAGCATCGCGCTTGGCTGGCCGGATGAAAGCTTCCCCGCCAACGCGGTGGTCTCCACACGCAAAGCGGTGGACGAGGCGGCGGTGTTCGTGGGGTTCGACGGCTAGACTTCGCCGCGCGCCCCTGCGAAGCCGTCAGGCTTCGCCGCGCGCCATCGCAAAGCTGCGGGTCATCTGCTCTAAATAGCCTTGCCCGGTCGCCGCGCTCCACGCCTTGGCCGGATCGCGGATCGCGTCCAGGTTCGCGGCGACGTCGGCGATCGACCATTCGGGGCGGTAGATGCCTTCGGTCTCGGATATGAATGCGCGCGCAACGCGGCCGGCCATCGAGACATACATCTCGCCCGAAACCGCGCAGTCCTCGTGGCACAGATAGCCGACCACGGGCGCGACCAGTTCCGGCCCCATCGGCGGGAACGACGACGTGTCGACCGCTTCGGACATGCGCGTGACCGCGCCGGGCAGGATCAGGTTGGACTTGATGTTGTGCTCGGCGCCCTCGATCGCGATCACGTTGGACAGCCCGATCATCGCCGCCTTCGACATCGCGTAATTGACGATGCGTTGCGTACCGTAGAGCCCGCCGATCGACCCGGTCAGCACCACACGGCCATAGCCGGCCTTGACCATGTGCGGGAAGGCGGGGCGCACCACGTTGAACGCGCCCATCAGATGAACGTCGATGACGGCGCGGAAATTGTCGTCGGTGATCTCGTCGAGCGCGCCGTAGCGCACGTTGCCCGCGCTGTGGATCAGGATGTCGACTTTGCCGAACGCGTCGAGCGCTTTCTGGATGATCGCGGTTCCCCCCTCGAACGTGGCGACGCTGTTGGTATCGGCCACGGCCTTGCCGCCGGCGGCGCGGATCGCGGCGGCGGCTTCTTCGGCCGGGCCGGCATCGACGCCCGCTCCGACGATCGCGCTGCCGTTGTCGTTGATCACGACCGATGCGCCAAGGCTGCCGAGCAGATCGGCGTAAGCACGACCCAAGCCGCGCGCGCCGCCGGTGATGACGGCAACGCGGCCATCGAATCTTTTGGCGTCGAATCTGGGTTCAGTCATGGGTACAACTCCTTGAAAATCAGCCTGCCGACGGGTCACGCTGCGCGCGCCGATTGGTCAGCGGGCGCTGGTAGCTGGGATCGGTGGGGCTGCGCGACGGCGCTCCGTTGCGGAAAATGTCGGGCACGTCAGCAAAGGGCAGCGGCAGCGAGGGTGCCATGCCCGACCATTCGATCAGGTTGGTGCGCAGGACGATCCGCCATTCCGGTCCCTGGGCACCGTCACGCCGCTCAAGCCGGTCGAGGTAGCGGCCGCCGGCCATCCAGTTGCTGTCATCGCGGTTGCGGCCGACGAACAGGTAGTACGTTTCGGCGTGGGCAACTTCGCGCCCATTTTCCTTGGCAATATCAATAGTGCAGTTCAGCAAGTTGTGATGCGTTGCGAACTGCCCGGCCTCGTGCATCGGCACGGCCCAATCGTAGCAGGCCTCGGCCGAGCCCACGAATGGTCCGGCAGCGACCGTGGCGTCGGGGTGGAATGCGGAGAGATAAAGCGGCTTGTCGAACCGGTCCATGCCGCGGCTGAACCGCGTCAGGCAGGCGCGGATATCGGCTTCGGCGAGCAGGGCGTCGAGCCGGGCATCACGATCTTGCGCCATTACACCGGTGCCTTGGCGGTGGAGCGGATCGGCTGCCAGATCGGCGCGCCGCGCCGTTCGCGCAAGCTCGGGATGGTGCGGCCATCGACGTCGGTCACGCCATAGGTTTGCGCCAGTTCGGCGGTGATGAAGGTGCCGCCCGAATGGCGCATCACATCGAGTTCGCACAGCAATTCGGCCAGCACGCGGCCTGGAAATTCGGGGCTGCAGCCATCTTCGGGCCGGGTGGCCGAACGGCCCTGAAGGCCGGGGATGCTGGCAAGGTTGCGCAAGGCCCGCTCGGTCAGCGTCAGGCCCTGCCACAGCGAGATCGAGGCGACGTTGTGCGGCTCAAGCTCGATTGCCATGTCGCGCGCCATGCGGTCGACCGCCGATTTGCACGTGCCGAACAGGGTGCCGTATGTATAGGTCACGCCGACATAGCCCGAAATCGCGGCGATCAGCCCGCTGCCTTGCGGCACCATGATCTGCGCCGCATGCCACGCCGCGATGTAGTTCGAGCGCACGCCGACATCGAACATTTCGAGGTTCGACAAAGGTTTCTGCCAGAAACCTCCGGCATCGGTGAGGTCATCTGGAATCGTGAAGGCGTTGTTGACCAGCAAGTCCAGCCGTCCTTCGTCGCGCGCGATCTGCGCGAACAGCGCGGCGACCTGCTCATCGCTGGCGTGATCAATGCCGACGGCAACGCCTTTTCCGCCGCGCGCGGTGCAGGCTTCGGCGGTTTCACTCACCGTACCTGGCAGCGAGTGCACGCCCTGCGCCACGGTCCGCCCGGTCACGTAGACGGTCGCGCCCTCGGCCGCGAGTGCGAGCGCCATACCCTTGCCAATGCCGCGACTTGCCCCGGTCACAAGCGCTACCTTGCCTGCGAGGCGTTGCGAACTCGGACCGCTCATGCCTTTGAACCGTCGAAGAAAGTCGCGCTGTAATCGCCATGCGCGCGGCCGGTGAAGTGGTCGCCAGAAAACGGCATGCCCATCACGCCTTGCGACCAGTCGGCCGCCGCACCCCAGTCCTGGAACCAGTCGTAAAGCATGGTCCGCTCGGCGATCCGCCACTCGCCTTCACGCTTGGCGAACAGGTCCAGGTAACGCCCGCCGATCACCGTATCCTGATGCTGCGTGCCGAAATCGACGCGGTGGTACGAAATGACCTGCGTTTCGACTTTGGCAAGGTCTCCGGCCAGTTCGATGTGGCTTTGCCCCAGCACGTGCTGGGTATCGGCAATCGAATCGGCCCCCGGCACCACCCACGCCAGATATTCGGCGAAATCGCCCTTGAACACGCCGTAATCGGTCATCGAATCTGGCCACAGGCTGGCACTGATCAGCGCCGCATCGCGCCGGTCCTCTCCGCGTGCCAGCCGGGCCAGGCAGGCACGGATTGCTTCGCGATCGAGCAGGGTTTGCAGATCCATCGCCTTGGCTGTCCTCTCGGCTGCATAATCTGGCCGCCATCGTCACGGCGAAGCCTTGGGCCGTTCCGCTCGTCCGGCTTGACCGTGCGCAGCAATCGCGGTTCAAGCCGGACGATGCAAGCATCCCCGCGCCACCGCCGCCTATCCATCGCCCGTGCGGAGCAGCGCGGATGATTGCACCAGACGGATTGTCGATCGCGCATGGCATCCCGCTGGCCGATGAGCCGGGGCTGGGCGCGCTGACGCTGCCCGGTTTCCTGCGTGAAGTCTGCGAACGGCATCCGAACCGGGAAGCATTGGTCGAACACCGCCCCGACGGCGGCGTGCTTCGCTGGACTTATGCTGCATTGTGGCAAGAGGCGATGGCCGTCGCGCGCGCGCTCACCGCCGGCGGGCTGGCCAAAGGTGAGCGCGTGGCGGTGCTGATGACCAATCGCGCCGAGTTCCTGGCCGCCATGTTCGGGATCGGGCTCGCCGGCGGGGTCGCCACGCCGTTCGGCACATTTTCGACCGCGCCCGAGATCGAACACCTGCTGTGGCTTTCGGCGTGCAGCGTGCTGCTGTTCGAACCGCAAGTGCTGCGCAAGGACTTTGCAAGCATCCTGCACGACCTTGTTCCGGGGCTGAAAGTGGCGTCGTCGGGCGGGCTTGCGGTGCCGCAGTTCCCGTTCCTGCGCCGCGTGGTGGCGCTCGATCTCGAGTCCGGCGCGGGTGCGATCGAGCGGTGGCAGGACTTCATCACGAGCGGCGCGGACGTGTCCGATGCCACCGTCACCGCGCGGGCTGCCACCGTGGCGCCGGCCGATCCGGGCGTGGTGTTCTTCTCGTCCGGCTCGACCGCCCGCCCCAAAGGCGTGCTTTCGGCGCACCGTGCAGTGGCGATCCAGTGCTGGCGCATGGCACGGCACCAAGGCCTTGGCGCGGCAACGCGAAGCTGGACCGCCAACGGCTTCTTCTGGTCGGGCAATTTCGCGATGGTCATGGGCGCCACGCTGGCCAGCGGCGGTGTTATCGTGCTCCAGCGCACCTTCGATCCGGGCGAAGCGCTGCGCTTGATGGCTGCCGAGCGGGTGACGTTCTTGTTCGCCTGGCCGCACCAGTGGGAGCAACTGGTCGGCGCGCCGGGGTTTGCCGAGGCGGATTTGTCGGCGTTGGTCGAGCTCGATCCCGCGGGCCCGATCGCGCGCCATCCCACCGTCAGCACCCGCTGGATCGAGCCGCGCCATGCTTACGGCAATACCGAGACGTTCACGCTTTCGACCGGGTATCCGGCGGGTACGACGCAAGATGCGGGGGGAAACAGCCACGGCCTGCCGCTGCCCGGCAATACGCTCAAGATCGTCGATCCGTTGACCGGTGCACTGGTGCCGCTGGGCGAACGCGGCGAAATCGCCATCAAGGGCCCGACGCTGATGCTGGGCTACCTCGGCGTGCCGCTGGACGAAACGCTAGACGACCAGGGCTTTTTCCGCACTGGCGACGGTGGCTGGATCGATGCGCAAGGTCGGCTCGTGTGGGAAGGCCGGCTGAGCGACGTGATCAAGACCGGGGGCGCCAATGTCAGCCCGCTCGAGATCGACGCGGTGCTGCTGACGTGCCCGGGCGTGCGGCTGTCGCAAACGGTGGGCGTGCCCCATGCCACGCTGGGCGAACTGGTGGTGGCTTGCGTGGTGCCGCACGATGGCGCGACGGTGACCGAGGACATGGTGCGCGATTTCGCGAAAGCGCGGCTTGCCAGCTACAAAGTGCCGCGCCGCGTGCTGGTGTGCGCGGCCGAGGATCTGGAAATGACCGGCAGCGCCAAAGTCCGCACCACTGCGCTGCGCAGCCTTGTGGGGGAACGGATCGCGGCTGGACGTTGAGGGCGCAAGCCGGAAATCAACCGCCCACCACCACGAGAAATCGCGCAGAAACAACGGCCCTGCAAGGGTTCGCCGTTTCTGCGCGATTTCAGGGACCGGGAAGTCGTTCGACTGCTGGGCGTTAGCCGCCGCGCAGCAGCGAAAGCACGCCCTGCGCGCTCTGGTTGGCCTGCTGGATCATCGCGGTCGACGCCTGGCTCAGGATCTGGGCCTTGGCCATCGCGGTCGATTCGGCCGAGTAGTCGGTATCCATGATCCGCGAGCGTGCATCGGTCAGGTTGGTGGCATTGTTGGTCAGGTTGTTGACCGCCGACGACAATTGGGATTCGCCAGCGCCCAGCCCTGCGGCGGTGGCTTCGGCGTCCTTGAGCGCCAGGTCGACATTGGCCAGTGTGGTGGTCGCCTTGGCGGAAGTGGTCACGTCGAGCGCGGTGGCCGAGATATTGGTCCCGTCGATCGCCAGGCTGGTCAGCGTGATCGCGTCGGTGGAATTGGCGCCGGCCTGAATGGCGACGGTCACGTTGGTGCCCGCGGTGGTCGAAAACAGCGCATTGCCGTTGAACTTGGTGTTCGAAAGCACGCTGCCGATCTGCGTGGTCAGCGAGGTCACTTCCTGCTGCATGTTGGTGCGGTCCTGCGCCTGGTATGTGCCCGACGCCGACTGCACCGCGAGTTCACGCACCCGCTGGAGCATGTTGATCACTTCGTTGACCGCGCCTTCACCGGTCTGCGCCAGCGAAATGCCGTCATTGGCGTTGCGCACGCCTTGCTGCATGCCGTTGACCTGCGCAGTCATCGAAGTGGAGATGGCAAGGCCTGCGGCATCGTCCTTGGCGCTGTTGATGCGCTTGCCGGTGGACAATCGCTCCATCGACTTGCCCTGCATCATCGTGGCCGAGTTGGACGCGTTGGCCGCGCGGATCGCGTTGATATTTGTATTGATGACCGTCATGGGTATGTCCCCCCGCTTGGCGGTGCCGCAAAGCCGATCGTGCCGGACGGTTCCGGTCGATCGATCCCCGGACCGATGAGCCATGGTTAACGTGGTGATTTGAAGCCGGCGTAAAGCACCACTAAGGGAAAACACGTTGGCCACTTGCTCGAACGCTCGGGTTGACGCCAGCCCGCGCTCTCGACATGAGCGAACGATGATCGACAACCGGCGTTTCCGCGATGTGCTTGGCACTTATCCCACCGGCGTGTGCGTAGTCACCGCGGTCGATGCAGAGCAGCAGCGGCATGCGCTGGTAATAGGCTCGTTCGCGTCGATCTCGCTCGATCCGCCGCTGGTGGGGTTTTTCCCCGACAAGAAATCGAGCACCTGGCCGCTGATCGCTGCCACCGGCCGGTTCTGTGTGAATGTGCTGGGCGC
>NZ_JANXWG010000007.1 GCF_025351285.1 Novosphingobium sp. | reverse complement strand
GACCTGGCGACCACCGCGCCGTTCCGCATCGACGCGTTGTGCATCGAACCCGCACTGCGGCAAGTCTCGACCACCAGCACCGAAGCCGAAACGCTCGAACCGCGCGTGATGCTGGTGCTGGTCGCGCTCGCCCGAGCCAGGGGCGGCATCGTCAGTCGCGACCAGTTGATCGAGCAATGCTGGGACAGCCGAGTGGTCGGCGACGACAGCATCAACCGCGTGATCTCGCGCCTGCGCAAGCTTGCTGGCGCGCATGACGAAGCGCTGTTCAGCATCGAGACGATCAGCAAGGTCGGGTATCGGCTTGTCGCGGCCGAGCAATCGGCGTCAGGCCATCCCGGCGTGCATGCCAGCGCGCCAGATCCCGCTCCGGCGAGCAAGCAGGCATCGTCATCCGGGCGGCCGTTAGAAACGGTTGGCAAGCCAACCGCAGCACGTCGCTGGCGCTGGGTCGCGCTGGTGGTCGCGCCGCTGGTTCTGGGCGGTTCGCTGGCGTGGATGCCGTGGCGCGTGCCGAGCCAACCAACATTGACGATCGCTCCGCTGAAGACCGTCGGAGTGTCGGCCGAACTTGCACAAGTCTTCGATGGTCAGTTGCGTTCGACGCTTGGCGATGACAGCGTTGCACTGAGCAGTGAAGGCAAGGGCTGGATCGCGCACACGACGCTGACCGCGGTGGCTGCGGGTTTCACGCTGGCGACGACGATCGAGGAAGCGCGGTCGCAGACGCTGTGGACGGGCGAAGAATCGCTGCCATCGAACGATCCCGGCACGATCAGGAAGGCCGCGCGCGAAACCGCCGGCATGCTCGAATGCGGCATGAAGGGCGCGAACGATCGCAGCCAGCCCAATTCCGAAGTGATGACCCGCTGGCTTGCGCTTTGCGCAACCGGGATCAACCAATCGGGCAGGCAACTGCAGCTTGCGCACGAGATTGTCTCCCGCAATCCCGGCTTTGCACCGGCATGGCTCTTTATCGAACAGGCCAACGAAACAATTCTCCTTCAACCGCATTTGGCCGACCCTTCAGGGCCCTGGCGCGAAGGGCTGGCCGCGTTCGCGCAATTCCGGGCGCTTCGGCCCGACGCCTCCGACGGATTTGCCTTTGCTGCGTCGCTTACCGACAAGCACAAGCCGATCGAGCGCGAGGCGCTGCTGCGAAAGGCTGTCGAACTCAAGTTCCTCGAATGCCCGTGTGCCCTGTCGTTCCTGGGTGACTTTCTCATGCAGTCTGGTCGGTCGGCCGAAGCGATCGAGTTCTACCGTCGCACGATCGACCAGGCCTTCGCGACGCTCGATCGCGATCTTGAGCACAACGGCCCACTTTCAGCGCCGGGTGGAGCAGCAGGGATTTCGCAGCCCATGCTGTTTGATCCCAACAACCGACCACTGTGGAACGATCCGCGCTTTGCCGACTATCTGCGACGCGCCGGGTTCGTCGCCTATTGGCGCCAGGCAAAGGTCTTGCCCGATGTCTGCAAGGAAGCGAACCGGCCGGCGTTTTGTGCAGTGATTTGACACATTTGGTCAGCGAATGGCGCAAATCGGGCAATAATCAGTGCTTGATCGGCCAATGATCGGTTAAGGTTCCGCGTCAGGCGGCCTCCGGAAAGGCAGCTCTCCTCTCACGACGCAGCGCCTTTGCAGCGTCCCCTGCGATGGAGACCACCATGATCAAGACCGCCACGATCAAGACCGGCATTTCGACCGCCCTTTTCGCCCTGGTCGCTATTGCCACGCCGGTTCACGCTTCGGCCCGTGCCGACACCACTACCGCGCCGCAGCGTGTGGTCGATGCCTCCGATCTTGATCTCACGACCGCCGGCGGCAAGGCCACGTTCGATCGGCGGCTGGCGGCCGCAGTCAAGGTGGTGTGCGCGGCCGACGAGCCCAGCGACCTGGCCGGCCGGATGGCGGTCCGCGCCTGCCGCAGCCATGCCCGCCAGGCGCTGGGATCGCAGCGCGATGCGGTGATTGTCGCCGCTGCACAGACACGCGCCCACGCGGTGCTCGCGGCGAAGTAAACCGCGCAGGGCCAAACAGCTTTCCTACACGGCACGATTCCAGTTAGGCGCACGTCCCGCCCGGATTTGAGGCAAGTATCTGGAGTCGAACGACAAAACATGATGAAATTTCATTTTCACCATGCGAGACACGCAAGAAGATAGAGAAGCTGGACCCGCGCCGAAGCCCTTGGGGCTATCCGGCGCGGGTCGTTTGTCGGCTCAGCTATTGGGCACGATCAGGTACTTCTCGCCGGTGCGGCGGGCGTTGTATTCGAGAACGGCTTCCCTGGTCAGCGCCGCATCGAGGCTGACGCGCGCCTTGTACGCGCTGGCGAAAGTGGTGGTGAGGCCGTCGCGGACGCGGGCGCGCATGCGTTCGACGACGTGCTCGCCGGCTTTGACCATGAACGGCGTGAGCAGCCAGCCCGAGATACCCCACGAAAAGCCGAAGCTGCGGTTGAGCATGGTGGGCGCCAGGTCCAGCGCGCCGTAGATGAAGGCGTGCTTGGGCGCGTTCGAGCCATAGCGGCTGAAGGCGGCGCCCCTGTTCGCGACTTGCTCCATCACGGTCAGCACCTGACCAACGAGCTTGCCGCCGCCGATCGCGTCGAACAGGCACATCGCGCCGGTGGCTTCGATGGCAGCGGCAAGATCGGTCAGGAAGCTTTCGGCCGACGAATCGACCACGTGTTCGGCGCCGAGTGCCTTGAGCAGCGCGACTTGTTCGGGGCTGCGCACGATGTTGACGAGCGGGACATTGTCTTCGCGGCAGATCTTGATCAGCATCTGCCCAAGGTTGGATGCAGCGGCGGAATGGACGATGCCGGTGAAGCCATCGCGACGCATCGTCTCGACAAAGCCGAGCGCGGTCAGCGGGTTGACGTAAGCGGCGGCGCCCTGTTCGGCGGTGAGGCCTTCGGGCAGCGTCATGCACGTTCGGCCGTCGACCACGCGATAATCGGCGTACATTCCGCCAGGCACGCAGGCGACCAGCTTGCCGATCAGCGCATGCGCCTCGGGTGCTTCACCCGCGGCGATCACGGTACCGGCGCCTTCGTTGCCGACGGGCAGCGCATGGCCGTGGCGCGCGGCCATGGCACGAACTGCCGGCGCCGGCATCTGCGCGACGACCTTGCCGGGCGTGTAGGTGGCGTTGGCCACATCGGCCGAAGCGAACAGCAGGCCCAGGTCGGACGGGTTGATCGGTGCCGCTTCGACGCGGATCAGCACTTCATGGCTGGTCGGTGCGGGCAGCGTCTGCTCGACCAGTTCGACGGTCAGCGTGCCATCGGCGTCGAGCTTCGAGGTCAATTGCTTGCCAGTGGTGTCCGTCATCATCATTCTCCCGGGTATGTTGCCGCGACGAAGTACAGGCCTTCGGGCGGCGCGTTAAGTCCTAATGCCGAACGGTCTTTTGCGGCGAGCGCATCGGCCAGATCGCGCGCGGTCCATTGGTTTTGTCCGACCAATGCGAGGCAGCCGACGATCGAACGGACCTGGTGGTGCAGAAAACTGCGTGCGGCCGCCTCGATCAGCACGTGGTCGCCTTCCCGGCGGACAGTCAGCCGGTCGAGTGTCTTGACCGGGCTTTTCGACTGGCAGTGGACCGAGCGAAAGGTGGTAAAATCGTGAAGACCCACCAGCAGTTGCGCCGCCTCGTGCATTGCCTCCGCGTCGAGCGGGCGGGTGATGCGCCAGGCGTGTCCGAGTTCTAGCGTCAGCGGAGCGCGCCGGTTGGCGATGCGGTAGAGATAGGCGCGACCGATGCACGAAAAGCGTGCGTGCCAGTCGTCGGCCACAATCTCGCAAGCCGTGACCGCGATCGGTACGGGCTTCAGCTTGGCGTTGAGCGCTTCCATCATGCGGAATGGATCGAATGGGCGCGAAAGGTCGAAGTGCGCGCGCATCGCCGTGGCATGAACGCCAGCATCGGTGCGCCCGGCGGCGGCCAGCGTCACCTGCTCGCCGGTGACCGCAAAGGCCGCTTTTTCGATCGCCTGCTGCACCGAAGGCCCATGCGGCTGCCGCTGAAGACCCATGAACGGGCCGCCGTCGAATTCGAGGGTGAGCGCAAAGCGTGGCATCAGCCGACGCGGGTGCCGGAGGGAATTGCATACCCGTGCAAAAGTGAAGCCACATCCATCGCCGGGCGGCCCGCGCGCTGGATCGTGAGGGGCCGGATCGCGCCGCCGCCGCCGCAAGCGATCGTCAGCGCATTGTCGAGCGTCACTCCAGCGTCCCCGCGAAGACGGGGACCTCGGGCAGAAAGTCCCGAATTGGCGGTTTCCGGCATGAGGCCCCCGCCTGCGCGGGGACCCGGCGGATCGATGATCTCAGCCGCCAGCACCCGGAACCGCTCACCCGCCAGCTCGAAGAATGCACCCGGGGCGGGGGAAAAGGCGCGGATCTGGCGTTCGATCTGCTCGGCTGGTGCCGTGAAATCAAGCCGGGCTTCGGCTTTGTCGATCTTGCTTGCATAATTAACGCCCTCGTCAGGCTGCGCGATTGCGGAGTGGCCGGCAAGATCGGCCAGCACGTCCACCATGGCCTTTGCACCCAGCGCCGCGATCTCGTCGGTCAGTTCCCCCGCGGTCTTGCGATCGATCGGGGTGCGCACCTCGGCCAGCATCGGGCCGGTGTCGAGGCCTGCCTCCATCTGCATGATCGTAACCCCGGTCTCGGCATCGCCTGCCAGGATCGCGCGCTGGACCGGCGCCGCGCCGCGCCAGCGGGGGAGCAGCGAGCCATGAACGTTGAGGCAGCCAAGACGCGGCGCTTCGAGGATCGCGCGCGGAAGGATCAGGCCATAAGCCGCCACGACCGCCACATTCGCGCCCAATGCAGCGAACTGCGCCTGCTCGTCCGCACCCTTCAGGCTGGCCGGATAGCGCACCGCGATCCCGTTTGCCTCGGCCCGGCGCTGCACCGCCGAGGGCTGTAATTGCTTGCCCCGCCCTGCTGGCCTCGGCGGCTGGGTGTATGCAGCCACAACCTCATGCCCCGCCGCGATCAGCGCTTCGAGCGTCGGCACCGCGAACTGGGGTGTGCCCAAGAAAACGATCTTCATTGCGGTGCTTCCCTGAACGAGCGCCCGGCCCTATCTGGGGTGCGATGGCATCGCAAGAGATCGAGGCATTGAGCGCGGCACTGGCGCGGCTCCCCGGGCTGGGCCCGCGTTCGGCGCGGCGCGCGGTGCTGTGGCTAATCAAGCGGCGCGAAACGGCGCTGCCCGCGCTGCTCGATGCGCTGGAACGGGTGCGCGACGGGCTGGTCGAGTGCCAGACTTGCGGCAATGTCGATACCACCAACCCCTGCGGCGTGTGCACCGATCCGCGCCGCGATGCGCGCGCGCTATGCGTGGTGGAGGAAGTGGCGGACTTGTGGGCGCTCGATCGCGCGAAATTGTTCACCGGGCGCTATCATGTGCTGGGCGGCCGGCTCTCGGCGCTCGACGGGGTGCGGCCCGAAGACCTGACGATCGGCCCGCTGATCGCGCGGGTTACGGCCGGCGGGATCGACGAAGTGGTGCTCGCGATGAATGCCACGCTGGAGGGGCAGACCACCGCGCATTACATCGCCGAGCGGCTGGAAGCGCTGCCGGTGCGGATCACCCAACTGGCGCACGGGCTGCCGGTGGGCGGCGAGCTGGATTATCTCGACGAGGGTACGTTGGCACAGGCGTTGCGAGCGCGGCGGCCAGTCTGACATCCTGCGTCTAGCAATCCAGCGTCTTGCAAGCGCGAAACCCCGCGACTATCTGGCCTCCATGGCCATTCGCGAAATCATCGAGATCCCCGATCCCCGCCTCAAGGCGATATCGACCCGCGTCGAAGTGTTCGATGACGAGTTGCGCACCCTGGTCGCCGACATGTTCGAGACGATGTACGCCGCACCCGGCATCGGTCTTGCGGCGATCCAGGTCGGCGTGCCGCAACGCGTGCTGGTGATCGACTTGCAGCCCGACGATCCCGATGCCGAGCCCGAGGAATGCACGGCTCACGGGGATCACAAGCACACCCACCAGCCGGTGAAGCGAACCCCGCGCGTATTCATCAACCCCGAGATCCTCGACCCGTCGGAAGAATTCAACGTCTATTCCGAAGGGTGCCTGTCTGTGCCCGAGATCTATGCCGACGTCGAACGCCCCGCCCGCATTCGTGCGCGGTGGCAGGACCTTGACGGCACAGTTCAAGAAGAAGCGATCGACGGGCTGCTGGCCACCTGCCTGCAGCACGAGATGGATCATCTCGAAGGCATCCTATTCATCGACCACCTGAGCCGGCTCAAGCGGCAGATGGCGCTGAAAAAGCTGGAAAAGTTGCGCAAGGCCGCCTGACCCGGTTTCGTAAAACCGGGCCAGACGGCCTTACATTCTCTGATCAATAGCCGCGGCGGTGATCGCTGCGTTCGTGGCCGCGATTGCCGCCGTGGTCTCCGCGATAGCCACCGTAGCCACCGCGATATCCGCCACCATAGCCGTGGCCGCGATAGGTGCGGTAGTACCAGTCATGGTACGGATAAGGCCGATAAGTCCACGCACTGCCGACATAGACCCACGGCCGATACCAGCCCGGCGCGGCGTAATTGTAGCCTGAAACCGAATACGAATATGACGCTCCGCCACGCGTGACATAGCCGGGCGGGCACCCGGGGCTGGTGTCGTTGCCGCCGGTGCCGCTGGCAATCGCCGCACCGCCGACCGCACCGATCGCCGCGCCGGCAAATGTGCCCGCGCCGCGATCGTGGCGGCCCGACAAGCCCGACCCGATAATCGCGCCGAAGATCCCGCCGATCACCGCGCCCGCACCGACATTGCCTTGTGACTTTACGCAATACTGCCGCGCCCAGCGCTGGGCGTCCTGGGCATAGCGCTCATCGGCCTCGCGGTAAGCGCCGGGATCGCCCTGCACCTGATAGCCTGGCGGAGGTGGGGGCAAATCGCGGCCGTCATACCCCGGAGGCGGTGGCAAGTCGGCCGAGGGCGAGGCCTGGTCGTAGCCCTGGCCATTGTAATCCTGCGACGGGTAGCCTTGCTGGTTCGGATATCCTTGCTGATCGGGATAGCCCGGCTGGGTCGGGTAGCCCTGCTGGTTGGGATATGTCTGGCTGGGGTAGTTCTGGCTGGGGTAGTTCTGGCCGGGGTAGTTCTGGCCGGGGTAGTTCGACGGAGGCGGATAGCTCTGCGCCACCGCCATGCTGGCCAGCAACGGCCCCGCCGCGACCGCAAGCGCACCGGCTGCGATGCCGGCCTTTTTCCAAGGCATCATGTTCATCTCGACGATCCTTCAACGGCCCCAAATCCAATGCATGCAGGCTGGGCTTCGGCAATTGAACGCAGGCTGACCGAAAAGCCTTTGCAGAAGCCGGCCTTCACCGCCGTCGCGGTGCATTGTGCGGCGGCGACAGTTGCGGATCGCTGGCGGAGCGGCTAAGTTCGTGGTTCGTTCTTATTTGGGTAACCTTGCGTGTCCACTTCCGTTTTGGCTATCGTGGTGCTGTTGCTGGGGCTTGCCGGGGGCCTCGCCGTCGGCTGGTTCCTGGGTGGGCGGCCGGTCGCAGAGTGGCGCGCACGGTTCGAGGCACGCGATGCCGAAGCGCGCGATCTCGACGAGAAGTTCCGCCGCGCAATTACCGAACTGGCGGGCGCGAGCGAGCGGGCCAAGCGGGCGGACGAACTAGGCTTGCAGCTCGACGAGTCGCGCGACGAGCAGCTTCGCGCGTTGAACCAGTTGCACGAACAGCAAGCCTATGATGTTGCTGCCCTTCGCGATGGCCATGCACTTGAAACCGGGCGCTTGCGCGATGCCCATGCCGCCGAAATCGCCCGGCACCGCACCGAGGCGGCCGCGCTGGCGGCGCAGAATGCCGCACTCAAGGCCGATGCCGCCAACTTTGCCGACCGCGAGCGGCTGCTGATCGAAGCGCGCGAGGCGCTGCGGCAGGAGTTCGAGGCGGCGGGGGCGAAAGTGCTCGAAGGCGCGCAGGAAAGCTTCCTCAAGCGCGCGCACGATCGGTTCTCGCAATCCGAGGACAAGAGCGAGGAACGCATCCGCGCGCTGCTGGCGCCGGTGGGTGAACGGCTCAAGAACTATGAGGAGCAAGTTGCCTCGCTCGAAGCCAAGCGCGCCGATTCGTTTAGCCACCTCAACGGCGTGATCGAGGAAATGCGCGCCGGCCAGGAGGCGATCCGCGCCGAAGCGCAGCGGCTGGGCAATTCGCTGACCAATGCGCCGAAGGCGCGTGGCCGCTGGGGTGAACGCGCGTTGCAGAACGTGCTCGAACAATCGGGGCTGAGCGAGCACACCGATTTCCACCTGGAGCATTCGGTCGATACCGAGGACGGGCGCTTGAGGCCCGATGCGATCGTGCGCGTGCCCGGGCAGAAGATCCTGGTGATCGACGCCAAGGTCTCGCTCAATGCCTACCAGGCCGCGTTCGAGGCCAACGACGATGCCACGCGCAAACTGCATCTTGATGCCCACGCACGGGCGATGCGCGGCCACGTGCAGACGCTCGGCGCCAAAAGCTACCAGAGCCAGTTCGCCGAAGCCCCCGACTACGTGGTGATGTTCGTGCCGGGCGAGCATTTCGTGGCGGCCGCGCTCGAACACGATCCCGAACTGTGGGATTTCGCGTTCCGCAACCGCGTGCTGCTGGCCACGCCGACCAACCTTGTCGCCATCGCGCGGACGGTGGCGATGGTATGGAAACAGGACACGATTGCGCGCGAAGCGGTCGAGATCGGCCGCGCCGGAACCGAATTGTACGATCGGCTGGCCACCGCCGCCGAACACCTCAAGCGCGTGGGATCGGGCCTCGAAAGCGCGGTCGGCAATTACAACAAGTTCGTCGGCAGCTTCGAACGCAACGTGCTGACATCCGGACGAAGACTCCGCGACAAGGGCATCGAAATCGGCAAACGCGAAATCGACGAGGTGCCGTTGATCGAGATCACACCCCGCTACGCAGAACTGGTCGATAAGGCGGCGGAACCCGCCGAACAACTGGACGTTTCGAGCCGAGACGTTGCGGGCGAAGATGAAACGATCGATCCAGAGGCTTCGACTTGACGGGAACCTGATGCGCGCAGCCTTGGCCTGGACCACATCGACGTGCTTGGCCGCTGCGCTGGCGGTTGGCGGGTGTGGTCGATCTGCACCACCATCACCGCCCACCGATACCCCGTCGGCCAGCACACCCGCCGGCGATGCGACAACCAACCCTGCCCCATCCGACGCGGCAAGCGCTTCGCCGCCGCCCGATGCTGCAACGTCGTCGCCCGCTCCTGCGTCATCCGAAGCAAGTTCCGAAATGCCGCTTGTTGCGCTCGCACCACCGGTTGGGCCCGATCAGGGGAATGTCGACACTTCACCCACTCCGGCACCTGCCGGCACTTCATCGCCCGTGCCCCTTGCTGGCATAAAGCCGCCGAATGTTGCCGCTCAGCCACCCCCGGCCGAAATCGTGTTCGCTCCGCATGATGAATGCGCCGCGCTGCCAGGCTGGAAAGCCTTTCACGACAAGCTGGCCGCCGCGGTCGCGTCGAAAAATGCCACGGCGCTGGCGGCGCTGGCTGATCGCAATGTAAAGCTCGATTACGGAGGCGGCGCGGGCCGGGTCGAACTGATCCGCCGCTTGCGGCAACCGGCCGGCCTGTGGACCGACCTGGCAACGATCCTGCCGCTGGGCTGTTCGGTCGAAGCCGGGCTCGCCGCGCTGCCGTGGTACTTCTGGCGCATTCCTCCCAGCGTCGACCCGGCGGATACCATGCTGGTCACGGGGAACGCAGTCCCGCTTCGCGCCCTGCCCAAACCGAACGCGCGGGCCATCGCATCGCTCGATTGGCCAATGGTCTTGCTGACCGCGAAATCGTTCAATCCCACCGCAGGGTTCACACGCGTACGGACCAGAGCGGGCGGCCAGGAAGGGTACGTCGAGACGCATCGCCTGCGCAGCTTGCTCGCGCGGCGGATCATTGCCGAACACAGCGGCGACCAATGGCGGATCACCGCCATCGTCGCTGGGGATTAGCTGACCCGCCGTTCGAGTTCGAGCGCGTGGCCGCCCGATGCAAGCCGCAAGCGGGCGCCATCGTGCGTCAACAGCGGCGCGGATTCGAGCAGCGCGTTGACGGCAGCTTCCTGCCGCAGCAGCCGCTCCTCGCAGGCCTTTTCGGTTGTCACGAATGGCCCCGCAATCAGGCGCTTGCCGTCAACCCGGTAAGCGCCGCCCAGCATGTTGCAGCCGATGTTGACCTTGATCTGCGCCGAATCGAACGCGATGTGCGCCGATTGCGGCACCACGGGCGGCTTGCCGTCGATCCCGGTCACGCGCCATTGTGTGCCGGCCAGCGACGATTCAGCCGGGTTGCCCGCGCAACCTGCAAGCAGCATTGCGATCGCGATAAGCGAAAGGGTCCAGCGAAGGCGAGAACAGATCATCGTGGCAAATCATTGCACCGTGGGGGTGAGCAGACGATGAATACCGCTCCCCGCGCGCGCGCTGGTGGCTGATTAACCTTTGTCGAAGCTTGCGATTACTTCGTAAGCCAGCACCGCGCCAGCCACCGCCGCGTTCAGGCTATCGGCGCGGCCTTTCATCGGCATCGTCACCCGCAAATCGCAAGCCAGTTCGTATTCCTCGGGCAGCCCGCGCGATTCGTTTCCGACCAGCACGAAGCAGGGCCCGACATAAGGCGCGCCACGGTATGGTTGCGCATCGCGGAGCGACGCCGCCACGAGTTGTCCGGGCGATCCCTGTTCCGGCGTGCGCATCCAGTCGAGAAATTCGCCCCATCCCGCTTGCGCCAGCGATTGGGTGAAGATGGCGCCCATGCTCGCGCGCACCGCCTCGACCGAGAACGGATCGGCGCAATCGTCGATCAGAATCAGCCCGCCCGCGCCCACCGCATCGCCGGTGCGCAGCATCGTGCCCAGGTTGCCCGGATCGCGCATGGCGTGCGCGACCAGCCAGACCGGCGCGGCATTGCGATCCAGCCGCGAAAGCCCCGTTGCCAACTCTGCGAAGACCCCCGCCACCGCTTGCGGGTTGTCCTTGCCGGTGATCTTGGTGAGCAGGTCCTCGGGCAATTCAATCACTTCACCGCCCGCCACTTCCACGGCCTGCTCGATCCGATCCACCAACGGATGCGGATCACGCTTGCTCGCCATCAGCAGCAGTTCAGGCACATGGCCGCTATCGAGCGCCTCGGTCAGCAGGCGCAGGCCTTCGGCCAGGAAGCGCCGCTCGATCCGGCGATGCTTCTTGTCGCGCAAGCTGCGCACGCGCTTGACCGTCTCGTTCGAGAAGCTGGTGATCAGGCGTCTGGTCATCGCGATAGAAACATCGGCAAGCTCAATCCTCGCCGAAGCCATCCTTGATCAGGCCGGTCAGCTTCATCAGCGCAGCATCGGCCAGATCCTGTTCGCCCGTGACAATGATTTCCACGCTGTCACCGATGGCAGCGCCAAGCATCATCAATCCCAGGATCGAGCCGCCGTGCGCATCGTTGCCATCCTTGGTGACCATGACTTCAACCCCCGGCAACTTGGCCACGGCGTTCACGAACTTGGCACTGGCGCGTGCATGCAGCCCGCGCTGGTTGACGATCGTCACGCTTTCGCGCGCGGTATAGGCAGCATCAGTCATGTTCAGGCATCTTGACCGAGGAATTCGGACGCAACGGTGATGTAATTGCGGCCGGCATCGCGCGCGGCAATGGTGGCTTCGCGCACGGTCATCGTGTCGCGCGCCTTGGCCAGGCGGATCAGCATCGGCAGGTTGATGCCCGCGATCACTTCGACCCGGCCCGCCTGCATCAGCGAAATCGCCAGGTTCGATGGGGTTCCACCGAACAGATCGGTCAGCACGATCACGCCTTGCCCCGAATCGACCCGGCGGATCGCATCGGCAATTTCCTTGCGGCGCTTTTCCATGTCGTCATTAGGCCCGATGCACACCGCCATGACATCGGACTGGCGCCCCACGACATGTTGCATCGCCTGGATGAATTCCTCGGCGAGCGCGCCGTGCGTGACGAGTATGAGGCCGATCATCGAGACAGCATGTTCCAGCCGCGGACCAGCGATCCTGCCACGGCCATGCTTAACGGCTGCTGGTTGGGCATAGGCGATTCATACGCAGAGTTGCGATCGGATGGCTCACGTCGATGGTTACCCGCCCCTAATGTCAACGCCCCCAACTTCAAGGCTGGCCACCTTCGAGCAGATCCGCTGCTCGCGATGTCAGGTTGCGGTGCAGCAATGTGGGAGAAAATCCCGCTTCGCGCAAGGCCGATGCGATCTGCTCGGCCATGAACACCGATCGGTGCTTTCCGCCGGTGCAGCCGAATGCAATGTGCAGGTAGGCTTTGCCCTGCTTGCGGAAGCTGGGAAGCACGCCCAACAGCAGCGCGCGGATGTGTTCGAAAGCGGGGGTGAAGGCCGGGTCTTGCTGGATATATTCGCCGATGGCTGCGTCCTGCCCGGTCTGCGGGCGCAAGTGATCGACCCAGTGCGGGTTGCTCAGGAACCGCATGTCGAACACGAAATCGGCGAGCGGCGGTGTTCCGCGCGCGAAGCCGAAGCTGCTGACGGTCAGCGTCAAGGCTTGCGGGCTGTCGTCCGCGAACTGGGTGCGGATCGCCTGCTGCAAGTCGTTGACCGAAAAATCGGTGGTGGAAAGCACCACGTCGGCCCAGCGGCGCAGTGGTTCGAGCAATTCGCGTTCGGCCGCGATCCCGGCTGCTGCGGGCTTGTCCTGGCTCATCGGGTGGCGGCGGCGGGTTTCGTTGTAGCGGCGTTCAAGCTCCGACCCGGCGCAATCGAGGAACAGCGTGGTGATCGAGAGATCAGGCCGGTCCGACAGCCGCTTTACGCGTTCGATAATCCGCACCGGATCGAAACCGCGTGTGCGCGTGTCGAAACCCACCGCGATCGGCGCGCCTTCGCCATGCGGCGATGCGTGCTCGTGCGCCGGCTGGGTTTCGAGCAATCGGTCGAGCAGCCGGATCGGGAAGTTGTCGATCGCTTCCCAGCCAAGGTCCTCGAGCACGCGCAACGCGGTGGTCTTGCCCGCGCCCAGAACACCGGTCACCAGCAGTATGCGTTGCCTGCCCGCCCCTGGCCTTTCCGCCGGTCCTGACAATTCCGATTGCGATTCGCCAGCCATCGGCGCTTCATTGCGCCTTGTGCGGGACTTTGGAAAGAGCCGCGCGCCGGGCTGTGTCCGCGCGGAACAGATCGGGGCGAATGTGCGCGCTTCTGGTCAGGCGACGGGCAGACCGTAGCGCGCCAGCGCCAGTTCGGCGCGCAGAGCCAGCACCGGGCTTTCGGGCCACAGCCGCAGCAGCGGTATTCGGCAACCGGCACGCGTGACGCCTTCTGCCGACTCGACATAGCGCTCCGCCGCGTGATCCAGCGCCAGCACCAGCGCAACCGGAACGTCGGCCACCGTTGGCATCGACACCAGCCCCAGGTTGCGCACTTCGAGCAACCCGGCAATGCGCGGGTGCGGGTGCGCATGGACGCGTCCACCGGTCACGGTCAGCAGCACGCCATCATCGCTCACGAGCGTGGCCCCGCGATCGATGAGCGCCAGCGCGAGGCTTGACTTGCCCGCACCCGGCGGCCCCTCGATCAGCACCGCGCGCCCATCGATCGCCACGCACGTCGCCAGATAGGCGATCCCGGTCATGCTCCCGGCAATGCCAGAACCAGACATGCACCCTCGCGGCCATCGGCGCGTTCGGTGATCACCAGCGTGCCATCGTGCGCTTGCGCGATGGTCCGTGCGATCGCCAGCCCCAGCCCCGAATGGCTGCCGAAAGCCTCACCGTCGGGCCGCACCGAATGGAAGCGATCGAACACCTTCTCGCGCTCGCTGTCGGGTACACCGGGGCCATCGTCGCTGACCGACAACGATACACGCGCATGGCCGCCGGTGCAGGCCCCATCGTTGGCGACCATGACTTCGACTGCACCGCCGGGGGGCGAAAACGAGACAGCGTTGTCGAGCAGGTTTTCCAGCACGCGTTCGAGCCGCGCTGCATCGCCTTGCACCAGCGCGGGCCCGGGACCCCGGCGAAATCTGATCGACGGCGCGGGCACTGCGCCCAGCGCGCGCTCGGCCTGGTCGCGCAACGCGCGCGCGCCGATCAGCCGTTCGGCCAGGTCCGCCAGGTCGAGCGGCTCGAACGTGGCGCGCGACAATTCGGCGTCGATCCGGCTGGCATCGGCGATCTCGGTGATCAGCCGGTCGATCCGCCGCACGTCCTGCGCGGCGATGTCCTGCAATTGGCGGCGCAATTCGGGCTGCTCGACCCGCTCCATCGCCTCGATCGCGCTGCGCAAGCTGGCCAGCGGGTTTTTGAGTTCGTGCGCGACATCGGCGGCAAAGCTTTCGACCGCGTCGATCCGCTGGCGCAGCGCGGCGGTCATGTCCGAGATCGCGCGCGCGAGAAGGCCGATCTCGTCGCCGCGTTCGGGCAGGCGCGGCACCACCACCGCACGGTCACGCCCCAGCCGCACGCGCACCGCCGCGCGCACCAGCACGCGCAGCGGCTGGACGATCGTGCGCGCGAGAAACAGCGAGAGCTGGATCGACAGCAGCAGCGCCGCGCCGCTGAGGATCGCCAAGGTCTGCCGCGCGTCGCGGATCGCCTGCGTCACATCGGTCGGGTTGCGCATCGTCAGCAGCGTCTCGCCATCGCTGCCGACGGTCGCCGCCGCGGTGATCACCGGCGTACGATCGGGCGCGTAACGATAGCCGACCGCAGCGCCCCCCGGATCACCGCGCGCCCGCTCGATCTCGGGCCAGGCGCCGGTTCGGTCGACCTCTGGTTCGTGCAGATTTTCGACGGCAGGCGCGCCGACCAGCGCGTCGACGCCGCGATCCAGCGCTCGTGCCGCCCGTTGGAACAGCGCCTGCCGCGTCGGATCGGCCAGCGCGAAGGTGGGCGGCCCCAGCGCAAAGCTGTCGAGCTCCACTTGCCCTTGCGCGTCGTAAAGCCGAATTCGCAAGCGCTGGTCCGCGCCCATCCGCGCCATCAGCGTGCGGCGCTGCGCATCGCCCATCTCGTCGAGCGCATCGGCCGCGATCCGCGCTTCGGACCGCGCCAGCTTGAAGCGTTCGTCGAGCAACTGCTTCCTGAAGCTGTCGAGCAGGAACAGGCTGCCCGCCAGCAGCGCCAGCGCGATCAGGTTGACCGCGAGGATGCGCGCGGTGAGTGAAATCCGCCGCGTCCAGAACAACGGCCCGCCCGCCGCACGCTCCAATTCAGGCGGCAAATCAGACATCGCCGTAGCTGTAGCCGGCGCCGTACAGCGTCTCGATCGCGCCGAAGCCGTCATCGACCGCGCGGAATTTGCGCCGCAACCGCTTGATATGCGAATCGATCGTGCGATCGTCGACGAACACGTCCTCGTGGTACGCCGCATCCATCAACTGGCTGCGCGTCTTGACCACGCCCGGGCGCAGCGCCAGCGCCTCGAGGATCATAAATTCGGTCACCGTCAGGCTCACCGGCCGGCCCGCCCATTCGACCTGGTGGCGGGCCTGGTCCATCACCAGCCGCCCACGCCGGATCGGTTCGGCCCCGGTGTCCTTGCCTTGTGCGGTGGCTTCGGCATCGCGCCGCACAATCTCGCCGCGGCGCAAAATCGCCCGGATACGCGCGATGAGCAACTGCTGGCTGAACGGCTTGGCGATGTAATCATCGGCGCCCAGCCCCAGCCCGAGCGCTTCGTCGGCCTCGTCGTCCTTGCTGGTCAGGAAGATCACCGGCAGCGTGCTGGTTTCGCGCAACCGGCGCAGCAGTTCCAGGCCATCCATGCGCGGCATCTTGATATCGCACACCGCCAGGTCGGGCGGGTTGGCAAGCAACGCCTTCAAAGCGGACTCGCCATCGGCATATAGCCGGGTCATGAAGCCTTCGCTTTGCAGCGCGATCGATACCGTCGTCAGGATGTTGCGATCGTCGTCAACCAGCGCGATCACACGGGGCGCATCAGGCTCCGGTGAAGAATTCTGGTCATTGTCGATCGGAGTGGATGTCATCGATTGTGGCCGGCAGGGGGTGCTTGTTCGGTCGATATGCAGGCGCTACAGGCCGGCTGTCGACCTGACAACCACGAGACGTTGGCGGGAGACAGCCGCCTGTGTCGCTCGATTGCCGATGCTGCACCATCCGAACTGGTTCCGGGTGCAACATTTGACGAAGCCGGGTGGCTCGCTTATGCGCGCCGCAGGAAACGTGCATTCGTATTCGTAATGCTATGCCGTAGCGGAAGGCGGCGCTGGTGGCTTGGGCTGCTGCGCTTTTTTTCTGCCGGCACACCGGAGAAATCGCAGTGGCAACCACCCGTTTGAATGTTCCGCTTTCCGCGCAGGGCTTGCCCGAACCGGCTGCCCTGTTCGCCAACCTCGGCACGGCGCCGCTGGTCGAACACGCGGTGCGCAATGGCGAAGGACTGCTGGCGAAGGACGGTCCGTTCGTGGTCGAAACCGGCAAGCACACCGGCCGCTCGGCCAAGGACAAGTATATCGTCCGCGATGCCGAGACGGAGGACACCGTGTGGTGGGGCAAGACCAACGTCGGTATGACGCCCGCGCACTTCGCTGCGCTGAAGACCGACTTTCTTGCGCACCTGGCCACCAAGGACAAGCTCTACGTGGCTGATCTGTTCGGCGGATCGCAGCCCGATCACCGCGTAAACGTGCGCGTGGTCAACGAATTCGCCTGGCACAACCTGTTCATCCGCACGCTGCTGGTGCGCCCCACCGACGTCGAACTCGCCAGCTTCGCGCCCGAATACACGATCATCGACCTGCCCACATTCCGCGCCGATCCGGCCAGGCACGGCTGCCGCAGCGAAACCGTGGTCGCGGTCAACTTCACCGAGAAGCTGATCCTGATCGGCGGCACCGCTTATGCCGGCGAGATGAAGAAGTCGGTGTTCGGCATTCTCAACTACCTGCTCCCGGTCAAGGGCGTGATGCCGATGCACTGTTCGGCCAACATCGGTGATGACGGCAAGACCGCGGTGTTCTTCGGGCTTTCCGGCACCGGCAAGACCACGCTGTCGGCCGACGCCAGCCGCACGCTGATCGGCGACGATGAACACGGCTGGTCGGACACCGCGGTGTTCAACTTCGAGGGTGGTTGCTACGCCAAGGTGATCCGCCTTTCGGCAGAAGCCGAGCCCGAAATCTTCGCGACGACCAAGCGTTTCGGCACCGTGCTTGAAAACGTGGTGATCGATCCCGAGACGCGGCTGCTCGATCTCGACGATGCCAGCCTGGCCGAAAACAGCCGCGCGTCGTATCCGATCGACTTCATCCCCAATGCGTCCGAAACAAACCTCGGCCCGGTCCCCGCAAACGTGGTGATGCTGACCGCGGACGCCTATGGCGTGCTGCCCCCGATCGCGCGGATGACGCCCGACCAGGCGATGTACCACTTCCTTTCGGGCTACACCGCGCGCGTCGCGGGCACCGAAATCGGCGTGACCGAGCCTGAGGCCACCTTCAGCACCTGCTTCGGCGCGCCGTTCATGCCGCGCCACCCGTCGATCTACGGCAATCTGCTCAAGGAGCGGATCGCCAAGGGCCAGGTCAAGTGCTGGCTGGTCAACACCGGCTGGACCGGCGGCAAGGCGACGATGGAAGGCATCAAGCGGATGCCGATCAAGGCCACCCGCGCGCTGCTCAATGCCGCGCTCGACGGCAGCCTGAACGAAGCGGAATTCCGCAAGGACGCCAACTTCGGCTTCGAAGTGCCGGTCTCGGTGCCGGGCGTGGACAGCAAATTGCTCGATCCGCGCGGCGCCTGGGCCGATGCAGCGGACTATGACCGCACCGCGCAAGACCTCGTCGGCAAGTTCATCGACAACTTCGCGCAATTCGCCGACCATGTCGACGAAGGCGTGCGCCAGGCCGCGCCGCAACCGGCGACCGTCGCCGCCTGATACGGACCTGAGGGAACCTCTCGGGTCGCCACCAGACCCGAGAGATTGCCATGACCGACCATACGATCCGTCTTTTTGCCGACGACGCGGCCATCCGCGCCGCTGGCCAAGGCTGCCTCGACCACTCGCTGCCCGCCACCGAATGGACCCACGAGGCGCAGCTCGCCACGTGTGCATGGCTGCAAATCGAGCGGCCCGACATCGATCCGTCGCGCGATCTGCCGCGCTTGATCTCGACGTTCAACCTGGCCAAAGGCAGCGTGAACAACGACACCAGCGGCTACCACGAGATCATCACGCAGGCTTACGCGCGCGGCGTTCGTGATTTTCTGGCGCGCCATCCCGACGGCAGCCTCTGCCACCGCGTCAACGCGCTGCTCTCCAGCCCGAGCGGCGCGCGCGACTGGCCATTGCGCTTCTGGTCGCGCGACCTGCTGTTCTCGATTCCGGCGCGACGCGGCTGGGTCGAGCCCGATCTGGCGCCGCTATCCTTGCAAGCTTAAGCAGCGGCAGCCACTGCGCGCACCGGCGTTCCGGCGGGCCGCATGCCCAGCGATCGGTTGCGGCCCGAGGCCTTGGCGAGATAGAGGTTGAGATCGGCCGCCTTGAGCGCCTCGGCAAAGCCGACACCGGTGTCCAATGCCGTGATCCCGGCGCTGGCGGTGATTGCACGATCCAGTTCTGGCAGCACCCGCGCGACATGTCCGGGTATTTCGCGACGCAACCATTCGAGTTCGAGCCACGGCTGATCCGAATAGAGCAGCAGCGCGAATTCCTCCCCGCCGACCCGCGCGGCAAAGGCATCGCCGGCGTTTAGCGCACCCGCCACCGCCACGATCACCGCATCGCCACAGGCGTGGCCGAAGGCATCGTTGATCGCCTTGAAGTGATCGATGTCGACGATCGCCACCGCGCGCGGACGGCGCGCCGCAAAGCGCGCCTCGATCGCGCGGCGGTTGGGCAGCCCGGTCAACGCGTCGGTCTGCGCGATCTGTTCGAGCAGTCCGGCGCTGGCGCGCGCCTCGTCGTGTTCGCGCTTGAGCCGCATGAAGCGGTCCCCGATGCCGATCGAGGTCAGCAGCATCTCGAGCGCAAGCGCGCCGAACAAGGCGTAAAGGAACAGGTCGAACGGGCGGTGCAGCACGATGTCGTGGAACAGGCTCACCCCGCACACGCCAAGCAGGCACGACCACCCCGCCGCCTGGAACCGCGCCGCGCGACTGCCGCGCGCGATCGCTTGCACCAGCGCAAAACAGACCAGGACAAGAATGCTCACCAGCAGCCCGTTGCGCAGCGCCAAGTAAAGCGGCGGGCATCGATCGATCAGCATCGCCGGCGTGGTCAGCGCCACCAGCCACGGCTGCCAGCCGAGCAGCCGGAACACCGGTCGACTGACCATGCCGGGCTCGAGGATCGAACGCAGGAACGGCCCGACGATCGCGACCGCGCAATCGAACAGCACGTTGATCAGCACCGCCCGCGCGAAACTGGTGCCGGTCAACCACGGCCCCAGCGGCAGCGACGAAAGGCTGATCGTCAGCGCCACCAGCGCCAGCACGCGCGCCATCTGCCACACCAGAAACCGTTCGCGCAGGATGACGAAGAACGCGATGTTGTAGAACACCGGCAACAGCAGGAACCCCAGGAAGGCGCCTGTCAGCACCCCCGACCAATCGAGCGGCGTGCCCACGGCAAAGCTCGATTGGGCCTGAGCGGGCACCGAGGCCAACAGCGCAAATGCGGCTGCAAGACTCCAGCGTCTGGTCGATGGCTGCACGTCCGCCCTTTCGGAATTCGAGCAGCGGGAATGGACGAACATCCCCAATATATGGTTAATGCCCTAGCTCGGCGACTGATCTTGTTTACTTTTCCAGCCGCGCGCGACGATCGCGTCAGGCGAATTGGGACCGTCCACGCAAGCGCTGGTAAGCGGCAACAACGGCCTGCAACTGCGCCTCATGGCCACGATCGCCGCCGTTGCGATCGGGGTGATAGCGCCGCACAAGCTCCGAATAGCGCGCGCGCAGCGCCTTGCGGTCGCAATCGAACGCCAGCCCCAGCGCGTCGTAAGCGCGCCGATCATCGGGATCGATCCCGCGCCGCACCGCGTCTGCGGCCCGCGCATAATTGCTCATGCGGTGGCGCGAACGCGCGGCAATGGCTTCGAGCGGATCGGCGTATTCGTGCCAGCGCGGCGTTTCGTCCACACCGGCATCGGGCCGGAACGCGCGCGTTTCACGCTCCCACCCCGCGATCGGCGATTGCGCTGCCAGGATCTCGTCGGCGTTCATGCCTTCGAACCAGTCGTAGCCCGAATTGAATTCGCGGACATGGTCGAGGCAGAACCAGCGGTAGCTGCCCGGACCATCGGCGCTGGACAGGCGCGATCCGGGCGCGCGAAATTCGCCACGATCCTCGCAACCGGGGCGATCGCACGGCCGATTGCCGCCGATCCGGCCGTGGAACTTGTCATGCTTCGTGCGTTCGGACATGGATGCCCCACATGGGGCCGAACTTGTCCGTTGAAAAGTCCCGAGGAGCATCACCATGGGTCAGATTGCCGAAGAAATCGAACGCCGGCTGACCGGGCTGTTCGCGCCGACGCGGCTGGCTGTGATCAACGACAGCGCCAAACACAGCGGCCACACAGGCGATGATGGCACCGGCGAATCGCATTTCACGGTCGAGATCGAAAGCGCAGCGTTTGCGGGGGTTTCGCGGCTGGAGCGGCAGCGCATGGTCAACCGCGCACTGGGTGATTTGCCCGGCCAGCGGGTTCATGCGCTGGCGATCAAGGCGCGCGCACCCGACAAAGGCTAACTGTCCGTTGCGTCGGCATCCGCGTCGGTCCAGACTGGCTCCGCTTTGACTGGAGACGTTTTCATGGGCGCGGGCATCGGTTTTTTCTTACTGTTCGTGGCCCTGATACTGGCGTTGCGCAGCTTCGGCATCAACCAGGAATACCAGCGCGGGGTGGTGTTCCGGCTGGGCCGGCTGATCGAGAGCAAGGGGCCGGGATGGTTCTGGCTGGTGCCGATCGTCGATCGCGTGGTGAAAGTCGATATCCGCACCGTCACCCGCGCGCTCGATACGCAGGAAACCGTCACGCGCGATGGCGTGGCGGTGCGCGTAAACGCGGTGCTGTGGTACCGAGCGGTCGATCCGGCGCGCGTGGTGACGAGCGTGGTCAACTGGGATTCGGCGGTGATCCAGGCCGCCGAAACCGGAATGCGCGACGCAATCGGCCAAAGCGACCTCGACCAGATGCTCAAGGACCGGGTATCGATCAACAAGCGGCTGCTCGAGATGCTGTCGCGCACGTGCCTGCAATGGGGCGTGGATATCGATGCGGTCGAGATCAAGGATCTGGATATTCCCGAAAACATGCAGCGAGCGATCGCCAAGGAAGCCGAGGCGGTGCGCGAAAAACGCGCGCGGATCATCAAGGCTGAAGGCGAGCAGGAAGCCAGCCAGAAGCTGGCCGATGCCGCCAAGATCATCGCCACGCAGCCCGGCGCGCTCGAACTGCGGCGGTTGCAGACGCTGAGCGAAATCGGGGTCGAGCACAATTCGACGATCATCGCGATGTTCCCGACCGAACTGCTCGAAGCCGCGCAGAAGATCGCCGGGAAATGAACGAGGCGGCGCCCGTTGCCCAGCGCCGCATCCGGCGTGCGGCGCGCATCCTGCTGTTCGATGGCGCGGGCCGACTGCTGCTGTTCCGCTTCACCGCACCCGGCCGCACACCGTTCTGGGCCACCGCCAGCGGCGAATGCGATCCGGGCGAGGATTACGCCGATGCGGCGCGGCGCGAATTGTTCGAGGAAACCGGAATTGTCGCCGAACCCGGCCCGCCGATCCACGCACGCGGCAACGATTTCGTGACCTTCGACGGCGAGCCGGTCACCGCCGATGAACGCTATTTCCGCGTGGTGGTCGAAGCGGCGGAAGTCGATACCAGCGGCCACACCGAACTCGAACGCGCGGTGATGCGCGAGCACCGCTGGTTCAGCCGCAGCGAACTGGCATCATGGCACGAACCGATCTTTCCGCCCGAATTGCTCGATCTGCTCGACCGGGAGCTGCTGGAATGAACGACTCCATTCTCCAGACCATCACCCCGGTCAGCCACGATCTCGGCGATTTCACCGTGCGGCGGGTGCTGCCCTCGCCCGGGCGAACGATGGTCGGCCCGTTCATCTTCGTCGACGAATTCGGGCCCGCCGCGATCGAACCGGGGCATGGCATGGGCGTGCGGCCGCACCCGCACATCGGGCTCGCCACCGTGACCTGGCTGTTTGCGGGCGAATACGCGGGCGCGATAGAGCATCGCGACAGCCTCGGCTCGATCGCGACGATCCGTCCCGGGCAGGTCAACCTGATGACCGCAGGGCGCGGGATCGTCCACTCCGAACGCTCCCCGGCGGCCGAGCGCGCTGCGGGGCCGAAGTTGTTCGGGATGCAGACCTGGCTGGCGCTGCCCGATGGCCGCGAAGACTGCGAGCCCGCGTTCGAATCGATCACCGATCTGCCGCTGATCGAAGACGGCTGTTCCTCAGCGCGGGTCATCATGGGCACCTTGTGGGGCCAGACCGCACCGACGACCCAGCATTCCGCCACGATCTACGCCGAGATACTGATCGGACCCGGCGGCGCGATGCCGATCGATCCCGAAGCGGATGAGCGCGCGGTCATGCTGGTCAGCGGCGAGGCCCGCATCGATGGCATGCCGCTGAGGCTTTACGAACTGGCGGTACTGGCACCGGGCCACGCGATGACGCTCGCGTCCGAGCGCGGCGGGCGGATAATGCTGCTGGGCGGAGAGGCTTTCACCACGCCGCGCCATGTGTGGTGGAATTTCGTGCACTCGTCGCGCGATGCAATCAACGACGCCAAGCGCAACTGGACCCTGGGCAAGTTCCCGACGGTGCCCGGCGACGAGGTGGAGTTCATCCCCTTGCCGCAAGTGCCGCTAACCGAAGCGTAAAACAGAAAAAGCAGGAGAGAGCATGACGGCATTTGTGGGCGAAACGGCATGGATCACCGGCGCATCGTCGGGCATCGGCGCGGCGTTGGCGCGGGCGCTGCACAAGGGCGGTGCAAATGTGGTGCTGTCGGGCCGCAACCGCGCTGCACTGGATGCCGTGGCGACCGAATGCGGGGCTGGAGCCGGTCGGGCGCTGGTCCTGCCGTTCGAAGCCACCGATTTCGTTGCCATTCCCCGCGTCGTCGAGCAGGCGTGGGACTGGGCGCAGCAGCATTCGGGCGGGATCGACTTGCTGGTCAACAACGCCGGCATTTCGCAACGCAGCCTGGCGATCGATACCGATCTTGCGGTCTATCAATCGATCGTGGGCGTGGACCTGATGGCGCCGATCGCGCTGACACAGGCGCAACTGGGTCGGATGGCGGCGCGCAAAAGCGGGCGGATCGCCATGATCTCGAGCGTGGCGGGCAAGGCCGGGGTGCCGCTGCGCACCGCCTATTGCGCGGCCAAGTTCGGGCTGATCGGCTATGCCGACGCGTTGAGGGCCGAAGTTTCCGCGCTGGGCCTGACCGTCCACGTGATCGCGCCCGGATCGATCCGCACCGGCGTTTCGCGCAACGCGCTGACTGCTGACGGCACCCCGCGCGGAATCAGCGATTCGGCGATCGACAACGGCATGGATGCTGACCTCGCCGCTTCGACGATGCTCACCGCGATCGCCGCGGACGAGCGCGAGATCGTGATTGCCGAGGGCATCGAGCAGTGGCTGGCCGAACAGACGCGCACCCCCGAAGCGGTGTTCGACCGCACCGCTTCTTTCATGGCCGCCGGATACGCGCAACGTATGGTCGCGGAGGCAAAGCAGTGACCGAGACAATGACCCGGGTGACGCTGGCCAACGGCATCGAACTCGATGTACGCGATGAAGGGCCTGTCAAAGACAATGGGGGCAACGCCCCGGTGCTGATCTTCCTGCACGGCTTCCCCGAATCGCACCGCACCTGGCGCCACCAGATCGCGCATCTGTCCGGCCGCTTCCGCTGCATCGCGCCCGACCAGCGCGGCTATCGCGGATCGTCGAAGCCGCAGGACGTGGCGAGCTACACCCCCGACAAACTGATCGGCGATATATTCCTGCTTGCCGACGCGCTGGGAGTGAAGGACTTCACGGTGGTCGGGCACGATTGGGGCGGGGCGATTGCCTGGGGCGTCGCGCTGGGCAGCCAAAAGACGTCTCAAACTCGGAATGGCCGCGTGACCCGCGCGGTCATCATGAACGCGCCGCACCCGGTCACCTTCCAGAAGCTGCTTTACCTCGATGGCGGGCAGCGCGCCTCCAGCCAGTACATGCGTCTGTTCCGCGATCCCGCGCAGGATGCGCTGGTGCGCGAGCACGGGCTGGCGCCGCTGCTGGTCAAGGCCTTCGAAGGCAAGCTCGGCTCGACGCCCGAACCCGAGGAAACCGCCGCGCTGCTGGCTGACTGGGCGGTGCCGGAAGCCGCCTTTGGAATGCTCAACTGGTATCGCGCCAGCCCGATGGACGTGCCACCGATGGATTCGCCGCGGGCGCTGCCCGCAAGCTACGCCCCGCCGCCGCTGCCGCCGCTGTCGATCCCGACGCTGGTGATCTGGGCGCTTGACGATATCGCGCTGCCGCCGGCCAACCTGGATGGGCTGGACGCACTGGTTACCAACCTGACCCTGGTCAAAGTCCCCGGCTGCGGCCATTTCGTGCCGTGGGAAGCGCCGACCGCCGTGAACGCTGCACTCGACGATTTCCTCGCCGCCAATGGCTGAGGACGCGCGGCAGACTGGCGGGTTGCTGCGCAATCACGGCGGCGGACATGCGCCGGTATCGTACCTCGAACTGTTCTTCGATCTGGTGTTCGTGTTCGCGATCACCCAGCTCAGCCACGTGCTGCATGAAGACCTGAGTTGGGGCGGGCTGCTGGCTGAAACCGTGCTGTTCCTGGCGGTGTGGTGGGCGTGGATGTACACCACCTGGGTCACCAACTGGGCCGATCCTGAACGGCTGCCGATCCGCGTGATGCTGCTGGTGCTGATGCTGCTGAGCCTGGCGCTGGCGGTGGCGATCCCGACTGCGATAACCAGCCATGCGGCGCTGTTCGCGGCAAGCTACGTTGCGATCCAGCTTGGCCGAAGTTCGTGCATGATCCTGGTGTTCAGGCGCGCGAACCCCAGTAACGCGCGAAACCTGGCGCGGATTTCGATCTGGTTCGCAGCCTCCGCGGTGTTCTGGGCAACCGGCGTGTTGCGTGGGGCCGACGAGCGGCTGGCGTGGTGGCTGGTGGCGCTGGCCATCGAATATACCGGGCCATTCACCTACTTCCGCGTGCCCGGGCTCGGCCGCTCGACGGCTGCGAACTGGAATATCTCGGGCTCGCACATGGCCGAACGCTGCGCGCTGTTCATTATCATCGCGCTGGGCGAAGGCATCGTGGTGACCGGATCGGCGCTGTCCGGCCAGCCGCTGGTGGCCGGCCGGCTGACGGCTTTCCTGCTGGCGTTCCTGTCATCGGTGCTGATGTGGTGGCTCTATTTCGATTTGGGCGCCGATCGCAGCGCGCAGCGGATCAAGCAGGATATGCAACCCGGCCGCTTTGCGCGCGATGCCTATACCTATCTGCACATGCCGATCGTGGGCGGCATCGTGATCGGCGCGGTGGCGGATGCGCTGGTGCTCGAACACTGGGCCGAACCCGTCAGCCCCGCGCTGGTGCTGACCTTGTGTGGTGCCAACGTGCTGTTCCTGTTGGGATTGAGCGCGTTCAAGCGATTGAGCAGCCCGCTCCACGCGCCGCCGCTCTCGCACGGAGTTGCCGCAATCCTGTTCGCGTTGCTCGGCACCTGGGCGTGGTTACGAACGCCCGGAGCGCTGACGCTGGCCGGCTTGGCCGTCGCAATCCTCGCGCTGGCGGTGGTGTGGGAATGGGTGTCGTTCCACGGCGGCTGGAAGGAGCGGTTCTTCGCAGCTATTGGGCGCGAAGCCGCTTAGTCGGGCCAGGCGCTCGGTTCGGGGTGATCGAGCGCGGCCAGCCAGGCGCCGTGCGCATGCGCGGTACCCAGCTTCACGCGGCGCTCGCCGCCCGGCCAATAGCGCACGGTCAATTCGTGGTGGTGGAATGTGCGGTTGGCTTCGAGCGAGATCCACGCCAGCGGCTTGTCGGCAGTCGCGCGCGCACCAGCCGCCTCAATTGCCACGGTGGCGCGCGCCTGCTGATCGTGTGGGACATATTGCCACATGATAGAATGCATCACCACGCGCGTGGTGCCCGGAGCCTGCGGCTTGGCCAGTTCGGTTTCGACAAAGGTGGCGGCATCCATCGCCACCATCTGCGGCGCTGATTTTCGCGCCTCGGCAATCGCGATCTCCAGCCGGGCGAAGCGTTCGGTGTGTTCGGGCCAGACATAGGCCTTGAGCCGCAGTGCCTGCGCCGGATCGGCAAGATCGACCGGCGCAACGTCGCAACCGCGCGTCGAGACGATCTCGATCGTACGGCCAGCGGGCGGCGGCCCGCGCCATTCGGGCTTGAACCGCATCGCGGCGTCCGAGGCTCCGACTGTGACCCCGCCCAGATCATAGTGATAGCGCGCCAGCATCAGGTTGATCCCCGCACTCGATCCGAGTTCGAGGCATTCGAAGCGCGCGGGCAGGCCCTGTTCCGCCAGCCACAGCAGCGCGAAGATGAAATTGGATGAACGCCCGGCCTCGTTGGTCTGCGGCGGCCCGTCGAGCCACGGCAGCAGGTCGGTCTCGCGCCGCGCGATGACTTCGCCGATTACGCCAGCATCGTCGGCCGGTTCACCGCGATAGATCGCATCGAGCGCCGGCTCACCGCCGGCAAGGTGCAGCGCGTGCAGCCCGCCCGCCCCGCGCAACGGCAGCGCATCGGCCAATGGAGCGCCGCTCCACGCGCGAACCCGCCGGACGAATGCGTTGTCGAACGGCGATGCCAGCACCGCAGCGATTGCCGCCACCACGCGCGCCGTGACCGGCGCACCGTTCGCCTCGCAGTAGAGCACCTGGTTGTGGAACGCGTCGGCCACCGCGCTTTCGCCCCTGGTGTAGATTTCCTGATAGCGATAGCTCATCCGATCCGCCTCCTCTCAACTGCCTGTCCCGTTGGCCGGTTGCCCTTTGGCCGCGCGCGCCATATGGGCGCGGCTATCATGTCGATGTCCGCACCCTTGCCCAAGCTCGTCCCCAAACTCGTATTCGCGATCCCCAAGGGTCGCATCCTCGATGAAGCGCTGCCTTTGCTGGCCCGCGCCGGAATCGTGCCCGATGCCGAGTTCCACGACAAGCATTCGCGCGCGCTGTCGTTTGCGACCACCCGCGAAGATATCACGTTGATCCGCGTGCGCGCGTTCGATGTGGCCACGTTCGTCGCGCATGGCGCGGCGCAAGCGGGCATTGTCGGTTCTGACGTGATCGACGAGTTCGACTATGCCGATCTCTACGCGCCGGTCGATCTCGATATCGGCCATTGCCGGCTGTCGGTAGCCGAGCCGGTGGGCGCGGGCGAATCTGCCAATGGTCGGGAAAGTCATGCGCGCGTTGCCACCAAGTACCCCAACATCACCCGCCGCTACTTCGAAAGCCAGGGCGTGCAGGCCGAAGTGGTCAAGCTGAACGGCGCGATGGAGTTGGCGCCCAGCCTGGGGCTCGCCAGCCGGATCGTCGATCTGGTTTCGACCGGGCGCACATTGAAGGACAATGGCCTGGTCGAAACCGAACGGCTGATGCCGGTCTCGGCGCGGCTGATCGTCAACCGCGCCGCGCTCAAGACCGATTCGGCGCGGCTTTCGGCGCTGATCGACGCCTTCCGCGCGGCGGTTGCGGCCTGATGCAACGGCTTTCCTCCCGCGACCCCGGCTTTGCCGAGGCTTTCGCGCGGCTGGTCGATGACCGGCGCGAGAGCGACGACGACGTGGCACGCGACGTGGCCGCGATCCTCAAGCGTGTGCGCAGCGAAGGCGACGCCGCGCTGGCCGAGCTGACCGAACGGTTCGACGGCCACGTGCTGGGCGATGCCGACTGGCGGATCACGCCAGAAGAATGCCGCGCCGCGTTCGAGGGCATTGAGCCGACCTTGCGCGCCGCGCTGGAACTCGCCGCCGCGCGCATCCGCGACTACCACGAGGCGCAACGTCCTGAAGACCGCGACCATATCGACGCCACCGGCATGCGGCTGGGTGCGCGCTGGACTGCGGTCGATGGCGCCGGCCTCTATGTACCGGGCGGCCGCGCGGCTTATCCCTCGTCGCTGCTGATGAACGCCATCCCCGCCAAAGTCGCCGGCGTCGGCCGGCTGGTGGTGGTGACGCCGACCCCCGGCGGCGAAGCGAACCCGCTGGTGCTGGCCGCCGCCCATCTGGCCGGCGTGGACGAAGTGTGGCGCGTGGGCGGCGCGCAGGCCGTCGCGGCGCTGGCTTACGGCACGCAGCGGATAAAGCCGGTCGACGTGATCACCGGCCCCGGTAACGCCTGGGTGGCGGAGGCCAAGCGCCAGCTTTACGGCGTGGTGGGCATCGACATGGTGGCGGGACCATCCGAGATTCTCGTGATCGCCGACGCGGGCAACGATCCGCGCTGGATCGCCGTCGACCTGCTCAGCCAGGCCGAGCACGATCCCGCCGCGCAATCGATCCTGATCACCGACGATGGCGACTTTGCCGACGCCGTCATCGCGATGGTGGACGATGAACTGGCGCGCCTGCCTACCGAAAAAGTCGCGCGCGAAAGCTGGGACCGCTACGGCACCGTGATCGTGGTGGGCTCGCTCGACGATGTGCCCGCACTGGCCAATGCGCTGGCGGCCGAGCACGTCGAGATCGCCACCGCCGATCCCGAACTGCTGTTTGCAAGCATCCGCCACGCCGGATCGGTGTTCCTGGGCCGCATGACCCCAGAAGCCGTTGGCGATTACCTGGCCGGGCCGAACCACGTTCTGCCCACCGGGCGTCGCGCGCGTTTTGCCTCGGGCCTTTCGGTGCTCGATTTCATGAAGCGCACCAGCTTCATTTGCGCCAATCAGGCCTCCCTTGCTGAAGTCGGCCACGCCGCCATCGCGCTGGCACACGCCGAAGGCCTCGCTGCGCACGCGCGCTCAATTGAACTAAGGCTAGATCGATGAACCCCCGCAAACACGCATCCCCCGCGCGCGCGGCCGCGCGACTCGCCGCCGTGCAGGCGCTGTACCAGTACCAGATGGAGAAGACCGGGCTGGCGTTGCTGCTCGATGAATTCCATCAGCACCGGCTGGGCGCAGAGATCGAGGATGTAACTTACAACGAGGCCGATCACGTGTTTTTCGACGATCTCGTCAAAGGCACGATCGTGCGGATCGAAGAAATCGACGCGCTGATCGCCGGCAAGCTGGCCGAAGGCTGGTCGCTGGTCCGGCTGGATCGCACGATGCTGCAGATCCTGCGCGTCGGCACGTACGAACTGCTCGCCCGCGCCGATGTGCCCAAGGCCACCGCGATCAGCGAATATGTCGATGTGGCGCACGCGTTTTTCGACGAGCGCGAAGCCAAGTTCGTCAACGGGCTGCTCGACGCGATCGCCAGGCAGGTCCGCGACTGAACGCGTCGTTTCCCGGGAGCCGAGGCCCCCGGGAAACCGGTCAAATCGTCAATCCATCCGCTTCAGCGCGCACAGCTTGTTACCGCAAGGATCGCGCAAATAGGCGAGATACAGCTTGCCGAAGCTGGCTTCGCGCACCCCCGGCGCGTCTTCGATCGCGGTTCCGCCATTGGCCACGCCCGCAGCGTGCCAGGCATCGGCCTGTTCGGGCGAATCCATGGCAAAGCCGATCGTGCCGCCGTTGGCGCCGCAAGCGGGCTCACCGTTGATCGGCGGGGTGACGAGGAACATGCCGCCGTTGTGCATGTAGATCAGGCGGCCCTTGTCGTCCTGCATGCCGGGCTTGCCGCCAAGTGCGGCAAAGGTGGCGTCATAGAACTTCTTCGCTTTGGCGACATCGTTGCTGCCGACCATGACGTGACTGAACATTGGCATTCTCCCTTGGTTGAACGTGTTACGATCCGTTGTTGTTTGCTACCTTATTGCGAGGACGTGCGCGGTCAAGCGCCCTCGCTGCCGACCGCTTGGGCAATCGTCGCGAAGCCGTCGCGGCGCATCAGCCCGGGCAGTGCACGCACGATCCGGCGGGCGAGGAACGGCCCTTCATAGACCATCGCCGAGTAGATCTGCACCAGGCTGGCGCCCGCACGGATGCGCGCCCAGGCCGATTCGGCGGAATCGATCCCGCCCACGCCGACCAGCGGCATCGCCCCGCCCGTAGCCTTGCGGAAATCGCGCAGACGCTGGAGCGCGAGCACGGCCAAAGGCGCGCCCGACAATCCGCCAGCCTCGCCTGCGTGCGGAGATGCCAAGGGCGGCCGTGAAACCGTGGTGTTGCCCACGATCAGCGCGCCCAGCCGCCGGTCGATCGCGATCCGCGCAATCGCATCGATGTCTGCCGGTTCCAGATCGGGCGCGACCTTGAGGAAGATCGGCACGGTGGACGTACCGCGCGCCTCGATCACCGCATCGAGCAACGCCGCCAGCGCACCTTTGTCCTGCAATGCGCGCAAGCCGGGGGTGTTGGGGCTGGAGATGTTGACCGTGATATACGTCGCCAGCGGCGCCATCATCCGCATCATCGTCGCGTAATCGGCCACGCGATCGGCCGCATCCTTGTTCGCGCCGATATTGATGCCGACCACGCCGGGCTTGCCGTGGCGCGCTGCCAGCCGCGCGCGCGCAACCTCGGCCCCCTGGCTGTTGAAGCCGAAGCGGTTGATCACCGCGCGGTCCTCGGCCAGCCGGAACAGCCGCGGGCGCGGGTTGCCGGGCTGCGGCAGCGGCGGGATCGTGCCCACCTCGACGAAGCCGAAGCCCAGCGCGAACAGCGCGTCGGTGACTTCGGCATCCTTGTCGAACCCCGCCGCCAGCCCGACCGGATTGGGAAATGCGATCCCGGCAACCGTGGTGGCGAGCGGACCCACGATCGGCGGCGCACCGCCCGGCCGCCATCTCAACGCGGCAATCGACATGTGGTGCGCGCGTTCGGGATCGAGACCGAACAACAGCGGGCGGATCAGCGGATACAGCATCGCGTGGCCTTAGGCGGGCAAGGCCGCGCGTGTCGAGGCCGCGCGAGTCTGGGCGAGGTGCGCGGCCAGCACCGGCGGCACCGGCCCGCCGCTGGCCCAATCGACCAGTTCGATCACGTGGACCACCGGCAAGCCGCCGTGCATCGCCACTTGCGTGGCACACCCGATGTTGCTGGTGGCCACGACTTGCGCGCCAGTTGCCGCCAACGCCGCCGCCTTGCGCGCGCCGAGTTGCCCGGCGATTTCGCTCTGCAGGATGTTGTACGTGCCCGCCGATCCGCAGCACAAGTGCGCTTCGGCGGGGGTCTTCACGCTGAACCCGGCGGCTTCGAGCAGGCGTTGCCCGGCATCGCCGATCCGCTGGCCGTGCGTCAGCGAGCATGGTGCCTGCCAGGCCACCATGAGGTCGGGCCTGACTCCGTGCGGCAGATCTGACGGCGCGATCACTTCGGTGGTGTCGCGGACCATCGCGGCAATTCGCGCGGCGCGCGCTGCATAAGCCGGATCGTCGGCAAGCAGGCTGCCATAGCGCTTGATCTCGGACGTACAGCCCGATGCGGTCACGACGATGGCCTCGATCCCGTCGCGTGCAATCGCCGTTTCCCAAGCGTCGACGTTGCGGCGGGCCGAAGCGTGGGCGCTGGACTCGCGCCCGAGGTGGTGGACCAGCGCGCCGCAGCACCCTTCGCCCGAAACGTGCACCACGCGAAAGCCGCAGCGCGCGAGCAGCCGTTCGGTGGCCTGCGCGATCTCGGGCCGCAAGTCCGGCTCTGCGCAAGGCGTGAACAGCGCGACGCAGCGCGCGCTTGCCGGCACCGCGATCGGCAGAACAGTATTGCGCCGGTCGACGAGCGGGCTCGCCATTCGCAGCATGGCTGCAAGCGGCCTCGCACTGGCAAAGCGGTCGATCAAGGGCAGGAACGCTCGCCCGAGCGGCGCAAGCCGCAGCGCCAGCCTGAACCGACCCCGATGCGGCAGCACGGCGGCCAGCACCGCACGCGCAAGCCGGTCAGGCCAGGGCCGGGTGTAACGCTCGTCCACCGCCACGCGCGCCGCATCGATCAACTGGCGATAATCGACCCCCGATGGGCACGCAGTCACGCAACCCAGGCATGACAGGCAGCGATCGATGTGCCGCACCACTTGCGCGCTGGGTTCGGCGTCGTTCGTCAGCAAGTCCTTCATCAACACGATCCGCCCGCGCGGGGAATCGCGCTCGTCGCCCAGTAAAACGTATGTCGGGCAGGTCGCGGTGCAGAAGCCGCAATGGACGCAACGGCGGATTTCGGCGGCTGTACCGGGATCAGACATCGAGCCAGCGTCCCGTTTCAAACACGCCCGCCGGATCGAATGCCGCGCGCACCCGCCCTTCGAGCGCCATCAGCGCGGCCAGGCGCGAGTGCTGGGCAGGCACCGAACGGCGCAGAGCTTCGGGGGCGCGCAGGAGCATGGCGTGGCCGCGCGCAACCTCTGCCACGGCACGCACTTCGGCCGGGTCCATCCCCGCCTCATCCTCCCATTCGAGCCACAGCAGCCCCCCGCCCCAGTCCATGAACCAGCGCGCGCCGTCGGCCTCGAACCGTTCTGCCAATGCGGGCGCTTCGGACGGAGGCAGCGCCAGCCGCCACAGCACCGGCCCATCGAGCGGCACGGGCACGGTGATCTCGGCCCACAGCCGATCGGCGTAATCTTCGGGGAGCCGAATCAGCGCACCATGCGCCGCCAAAGTCGCTTCCAGCCCGGCACATCGCGCCGTCACCGATGGCGCAAAACCGGCAAAGCGCAGCAGAGTATGGGGGCCGGCACGGTCGAACGTCTGCGGCAGATGCGCCGCCGAGCACACCCCGTGCGGGCTGCCCAGCGCCGCCGCCATCGCCGCCTGCGCCGCACGTGGGCCCAGCCCAGCGATCGCCAGAGTCGCGGTTTCGCGCGGGGCGGGCAGCACCTTGAGCGTCAGTTCCGCCATCGCCCCCAGCCGCCCCCATGACCCTGCGAACAGCTTCGGCACGTCATAGCCGGTTACGTTCTTGACCACCCGCGCGCCCGCGACGAGCACTTCGCCGCGCCCGGTTACCGCGGTCAGCCCCAGCAGATGATCGCGCGCGCCGCCCGCTGTTACCCGACGCGGGCCGGCAACACCCGCCGCGATCACGCCGCCGATGGTGGCCTCACCCGCCGGTTTGCTGAATAGCGGCGCGTGATCCCATGGTTCGAACGGCAGATGCTGGCCATTTGCGGCAAGCAATTCGGTCACTTTGCGCAGCGGCGTGCCGGCGCGCAGAGTGATCACCAGTTCGGCCGGATCGTAGTCGATCACGCCCGCAAGGCCCCGCATGTCGAGCACTCTTGCCGCGTTCGGCGCGCCTACAAGCGCCTTGGTCCCGCCGCCGCGAATCTCCAGCGGCTCGCGCGACTCTGCGACGATCGCGCACAAGTCCTCGACCGAGGTGGGCCGCAGCGCCTCCATCAGAAGCGCGGCAATTCGGGGAAGCGTGTCTGCCCATTGTGGACATGCACCCGGCCCATCTCGGCGCAGCGGTGAAGCATCGGGAACACCTTGCCCGGATTGAGCAACGCTTGCGGATCGAACGCGCGGCCAACCCGCTGCTGCTGCTCCAGGTCGGTTTCGGTGAACATTTCGCCCATCAGGTCGCGCTTTTCGATGCCCACGCCGTGTTCGCCGGTCAGCACCCCGCCGACTTCGACACACAGCCGCAGGATCGCGTTGCCGAATTCCTCCGCCGCATCGAGTTCGCCCGGCTTGTCGCGATCGTAGAGGATCAGCGGGTGCAGGTTGCCGTCGCCCGCGTGGAACACGTTGGCGACCTTGAGCCCGCATTCGTCGCCCAATTGCTCGATCCGCGCGAGCACGTGCGCAAGCTGGCGGCGCGGGATCGTGCCGTCCATGCAGTAGTAATCGGGAGAAATCCGCCCCACCGCCGGGAAAGCCGCCTTGCGACCCGCCCAGAATGCCATGCGTTCGGCCTCGCTGGTCGAAGCGCGCACCAGGCCGGCACCATTTTCACGCCCGATCGCGCCGATCACTTCGGCCAGATGGTCGCATTCGGCTTCGGGCCCGTCGACCTCGACGATCAGCAGCGCGCCAACGTCGAGCGGATATCCGGCGTGGACGAAAGCCTCGGCCGCGTGGATCGCGGGCCGATCCATCATCTCCATGCCCGCCGGCACGATCCCCGCGCCGATCACCGCCGCCACCGCATTGCCCGCGGATTTGGCATCGGGGAAACCCATCAACAGCGCGCGCGCGGTGGCGGGTTTGGACAGGATGCGCACGGTCACTTCGGTGACGACGCCGAGCAGCCCTTCCGAGCCGACGACCACGCCCAACAGATCCAGTCCCGCCGGTTCAAGCGCCTCTCCGCCCAGCCGCAGCACCGTGCCGTCGATCAGCACCAGTTCGACGCCGAGCACGTTGTTGGTGGTCAGCCCGTACTTCAGGCAATGCACCCCACCCGCGTTTTCCGCCACATTTCCGCCGATCGAGCAGGCGATCTGGCTGGAAGGATCGGGCGCATAGTAGAACCCCTCGCCCTCGACCGCGCGGGTGATCGCCAGGTTGGTCACGCCCGGCTGGACCACCGCGATCCGATCGGCATAGTCGATCCGCAGCACCTTGTTGAACCGGCCCATGCCCAGCAGCACGCCATCGGCCAACGGCAGCGCGCCGCCCGACAGCGATGTACCCGATCCGCGCGGCACGACCTTGATGCCGTTATCGGAACAGTATCGCAGGATCGCCGCGACCTGGCTTACCGTTTCGGGCAGCACCGCAACCATCGGCAATTGCGCGTAAGCAGTCAGCCCATCGGATTCGAACGCGCGCAAACTGGGCTCGTCCGACACCACGCCTTCGCCCGGCACGATCCGCGCGAGCGCCGCGACGATCTCGCTACGCCGCGCAAGCACGGTCTGGTCGGGTGCGGGCATCTGGATCGTCATCGGCTTTCCGAAGTTCGCTGCATTAGACGTCCAACGACATTGCACCGTGGTTGCACGTGTCAACCTGACCGATCGGCAAAGCCTTCGCGGCCGTCATCTTTTGCAGCGCAGCGCAATCATTGTGCATTGCACCAAAACATGGCGGGAGTAGAGTAAGATCATCCCTTTCCTCGTGCGGAGTTTTCCAACGGCCATGGCCACACCGCAGACCCAAGCGCCGCACGGCACCACCGCGCTGGTCCTGCAAGGCGGCGGTGCGCTGGGCGCATACCAGGCCGGGGTCTTCGAGGCGCTGGCGGCGGCGGGCTGGTCGCCCGACTGGATCGCAGGGATTTCGATCGGCGCAATCAACGCGGCGCTGATCGCAGGCAACCCGGCGGATCAGCGGATCGACAAGCTGCATCGGTTCTGGGACCGGGTATCATCGCGCCTGCAAGCGCCGGCGTTCATCCCGAGCGGACCGATCCGGCGCTGGTTCAACGAGGTTTCGGCCGGGATCACCGCAACCACCGGGCTGCCCGGATTTTTCACCCCGCGGCTCGTTCCGCCCGCACTGTCCCCGCCCGGCTCGCCCGAAGCGATCAGCATTTACGACACCAAGCCGCTGCGCGACACATTGGCCGATCTCGTCGATTTCGACCGGATCAACCACGCCCGCGCGATCCGCTTCAGCGTGGGCGCGGTCAACGTGCGCACCGGCAACTTCGCCTATTTCGACAACCGCGAGACCACGATTACCGTCGATCACGTGATGGCCAGCGGCGCGTTGCCGCCGGGTTTCGCGCCGGTGGTGATCGACGGTGAGGCTTATTGGGATGGCGGGATCGTCTCGAACACCCCGCTCCAGCACGTGCTCGATCATCTCGACGGCCGCACCGGCGCACCCGATCATGGAGGCGACGCGACGATCTTCCAGGTCGACCTTTTTCCCGCGCGCGGCGCCTTGCCGCGCACGCTGGCCGACGCGATCCAGCGCGAAAAGGACATCCGCTTTTCCAGCCGCACCCGGCTCAACACCGATCTCAACCGCGAGATCGAAAAGCTGCGCGCCGCGGCCCGTCGGCTGGTCGCGAAACTGCCGGCAGAGTTTCAGTTCGATCCCGATGCCAGGCTGCTCGCCGCGCAAAAGAACCCTGGCGCAATCACGGTGCTGCAACTGATCAACCGCGCCGAGCCGTGGGAATCGCAGTCGAAGGATTACGAATTCTCGCGCGCCACCGTCGATGGGCACTGGGCCGCGGGCAAGGCCGATGTCGAGCATTCGCTGGCCGATCCGCGCTGGAAAGACCGACACGATGGCCGGAGCGCGCGCAAATCGGGCATGGTCACGCTCGACCTGGCCGATCCGGAACACCTTGCGCAGGAACCCGCACCCGCCCGCGCGGGTTGATGCTGCGCCATCCCACCAACGAAAGTCTCCCATGAAGCTTCAGGACAAGATCTGCATCGTCACCGGTTCGGCCAGCGGCATCGGCAACGGCATCGCGCGCCGCTATGCCGATGAGGGCGCCAAAGTCGCCATCGCGGATCTCAACCTTGCAGCCGCCACTGCCGCTGCCGATGCGATCAACGCCGTGCATCCTGGTGCAGCCATGGCCGTGGCGATGGACGTAACCGACGAGGGCCAGGTCAACGCCGGTGTGCAGGCGGTGGTCGACGCTTGGGGCGGGGTCGACGTGCTGGTTTCGAACGCCGGCATCCAGATCGTCAATCCGGTCGAAGCGTTCAGCCTGGCCGACTGGAAAAAGATGCTGGCGATCCACCTCGATGGCGCGTTCCTGACTTCGAAGGCGGTGCTGCCGCACATGTACGCCAAGAGCAGCGGTTCGATCATTTTCATGGGCTCGGTCCACTCGAAAGAGGCCTCGCCGCTCAAATCCGCTTATGTCACCGCCAAGCACGGGTTGCTCGGCCTGTCGAAGGTGATCGCCAAGGAGGGCGGCAAGAAGGGCGTCCGCTCGAACGTGATCTGCCCCGGCTTCGTGCGCACGCCATTGGTGGACAAGCAGATCCCCGAACAGGCCAGGGAACTGGGCATTTCGGAAGACGAAGTGGTCAAGAAGGTAATGCTCGGCCAGACCGTGGATGGCGAATTCACCTCGATCGACGATGTGGCGGAAGTTGCGCTGTTCTTCGCCGCGTTTCCGACCAACGCGCTGACCGGGCAGTCGCTCGTCGCCAGCCATGGGTGGTACATGGAGTAAGGGTAGCCGGGGCGCGGGCGCTGCGGTAACGCGCGAAACATGACACAAGACACCGATCCGCTCGATCCGCCGGGCACCCATGTCGATGCCGCGGCGGCCGAATGGGCGCCCGGACAGAAGCGCGCGGCGCTGATCGCGGCGGGTCTGCTGACATTGGCGTCGCTGTGGATCGTTTCGCCGTTCCTGCCGGCGCTCGGCTGGGCGGTGATCGTCGGCGTGTCGCTGTGGCCGCTGCACGAGCGCGCCCGGTCGGCCACCCCCGGATGGCGGCATGATCTGGTGCCGGCGCTGACCACGCTGCTGGTTGCACTGGCCTTCGTGATCCCGCTGGTCGCGGTGTTGCGGCTCGCTTTGCGCGATTGGGTCGAAGTCAGCCAGTATCTCCAGATCGCCAACGTGACCGGCATACCGGTTCCGGCCGCGCTGGCGCACTTGCCATTCGGCGATCGGCTGGTGGCGCTGTGGCAGGCGAACCTGGCGCAACCGGGCGTGTTCGGCCGGCTTTCGGCGCAAGGCAGCGCGGTCGCGGGTCGGCTCGGCGGCGGGGGGCACCTGCTGGGCCTGGTGGTGCATCGCGTGGTGCTGATCGGGTTCATGCTGCTGGTGCTGTTCTTCCTGCTGCGCGACGGCGGCCGCGTGGCCGATGCCTTGCGGATCGGCGCGCGCCGGACTTTCGGACCTTCGGGCGAGCATGTCGGTGAGCAGATGGTCCGCGCGATCCGCGGCACGGTCAACGGGCTGGTCATCGTCGGGCTCGGCGAAGGCGTCATCATGGGCCTGGCCTACGAAGTGGCGGGCGTGCCGCACCCCGCGTTGCTGGGGCTGTTGACCGGGTTGCTGTCGGTGGTGCCGCTCGGCTCGATGCTGGCGATCGTGGTGGCAGCGGGTCTTGTGGCGGCTGGCGGCGGCACGGTTGCGGCCATCGTGGTGTTCGCGATCGGCGCGGTGGTGGTGTTCGTGGCCGATCATTTCGTGCGGCCGGTGCTGATCGGCGGATCGACGCGGCTGCCGTTCGTGTGGGTGCTGCTGGGCATCCTGGGCGGGATCGAGACCGTTGGGCTGATCGGGCTGGTGCTCGGGCCGGCGCTGATGGCGGCGGTGCTGCTGCTGTGGCGCGAATGGACCGGGCAGATCGCCGGCCCGCTCAACCCCATAGGTTCCGACGCATGAACAACACCATGACTGCCGAGCCTGCGGTGTGGGATCGGGCCTGGCCTTTGGACGGGACCGAATCGGTAGCGCTCTGCCCGGTTTGCGCGGGTGCCGATCGCCGGATCGAACATGCGGGCTTGTGCGATCTGGCATTCCAGGTCGCTCCGGGGCGATGGACTCTGTGGCGTTGCCTCGAGTGCTGCTCGGCTTATCTCGACCCCCGCCCGGACAGCGCGCACATCGGCGCCGCTTATGGCTCTTACTACACACACGACGCCACGCAGACGGCAGAATCCCCACAACGGGCGGGTCTGGTCGGGTGGCTACGACGGGGCGTGCTGAACGATTTTCTGAACACCAGGTTCGGCACCCGGTTCAGCCCAACCGTGCCGTTCGGTCGGCTTCTGTTTTCCCTGATGCGTGGCGAAAAGCTGACGTATGAATATGGACGCCGCCACTTGCCGAAGCTGCCCGCCGGCGGGGGTCGGTTGCTGGATTTCGGCTGCGGGAATGGAACGTTCCTGGTGTCGGCTTTGCGGATGGGCTGGAAGGTCGAGGGCATGGACCCAGACCCTCTTGCGGTTGATGCAGCCCAAACGGCAGGTCTCAACGTGAATTGTGGCGGGCTCGAGCTTCTCGACGGACGTACCAGCGAATTCGACTACATCACGCTGAACCACGTTATCGAGCACGTTCACGATCCCGAACTGCTCGTGCGTGTCTGCCACCGGATGCTGCGCAAGGGTGGGACCTTGTATATCGAGACGCCGAACATCGACGCGTTCGGTCACAAGCAATTCGGCCCGGCCTGGCGCGGACTTGAACCACCGCGTCACCTGGTGCTGTTTTCGCGCAGCGGGATCGATGCGCTGTTGCGGCGGGTCGGGTTTGCGACGGTCAGCAATCTGCCGGCGGTTGATGCGTACCCCTGGATTGCCGAGGAAAGCCGCCGCCTCGCGTCCCTTGCGCAGCCGCCGCTAAGCTGCGATGGGGATCATCCGCTGGACGCTGGACTCGACCGGGGGCAACCGGAATTTCTGACTCTAGGCGCAGTCAAGGTGGCGTGAGCATCGCAGTTCCCGAACCTTTGGATTGTTGCTCCTTGCTCGTCATGGCACAGCGGTTTGCAACGAAGCAGGTGGGCAGGAATGGCCGAAGAATTGCTCGATCGGGTGGGCTGAAACCGTGACACTGATTGCAGCACAAAAGGCGATGACCAATCGGTCGCCATTGTGGGAAGACGCCAAGGCGCTGCCCGCAGATCCCCTCGAAAGCCACCGCGTCCGCGCGATCGCCTATTACCTCCCGCAATTCCACACGATCCCCGAGAACGACGATTGGTGGGGAGCGGGCTTTACCGAATGGCGCTCGGTCACCAAGGCGTTGCCGCGTTTCGCGGGCCATTACCAGCCGCGGCTGCCCGCCGACCTGGGCTTCTATGACTTGTCGGATGTGGAAACGATCCGCAAGCAGGCGGACCTTGCCGCGCGCGGGGGGATCTATGGCTTTTGTATCCACGATTACTGGTTCGGCGGTGACCGGCTGCTTGAAACCCCGCTCGAACTGATCCTAGCCAATCGCGACATTCCGCTGCGGTTCTGCCTCAACTGGGCCAACGAGAACTGGACGCGGACCTGGGACGGGCTCGACCAGCAGGTCCTGAAAGCGCAGGCTCACAGCTCCGAGGATGATCTGGCTTATGCCGCGCACTTGCTGCGCTGCTTCGCCGATCCGCGCTATATCCGCGTGGACGGGCGTCCGCTGGTGATGCTCTACCGGCCAGGCATCCTGCCCGACGGCAAGGCAACCGTGGCACGCTGGCGCGATTTCATCCGCGCGGCGGGCGAAGCGGATCCCTACGTGATCATGCCGCAGGCCCGCGGTGACAACGATCCTGGCACTTATGGCATGGACGCGGTCGCGGGTTTTCCGCCGCACAAGATCAGCGGGCATCTCGAGAACATCTCTGCCGAGCTTGCTGTTTACGATCCAGCCTTCATTGGCGCGGTCCACGACTATGCCGAGGCGGCCCGCACCGAAGAAGCCATGCGAGAGCCCGGGATGAAGCTGTTCCCCGGTGTTTGCCTGGGTTGGGACAACGATGCCCGGCGACCCGGGCGCGGCGTCACATTCGCAGGAGCAACCCCGCAGCTCTACGGCGACTGGCTCCATAGCGCCGGAACCCATGCGCTGGGGCTTGGCTCTCGCGACGAGGCGATGGTGTTCATCAATGCCTGGAACGAATGGGGCGAGGGCACTTATCTTGAGCCCGACCTGCATTTCGGCCACGCCTTCCTTGCCGAAACACGCCGCGTGATCGATGCGCTGAACGCGGGCACACGACGCGCGGCCGGCAACGGGGCCAGCACCACGGCCGCGCTGCGCTCATCGCGCCGCAAGCTGTTCAACCGGGTGCGCCGAAAGGTGCTGGGCATGATCGCGCCGAAGCCGTGAGCATCGCCGAAGCGCCAGCCTTCGACGCGATGCTGGCCGTACCGCCGGCCGAGTCTCTCAAACGTCGAAGCCTGGAAGGCGCAGCGGTGATGACCGCTTCGCAAATCGTCAGGATCGTCCTCCAGCTCGGCTCCCAGATCGTGCTGGCGCGGTTGCTTTACGCAGCCGATTTCGGACTGCTGGCGATGGTTATGCCGATGGTCAGCTTCATCCAGATTTTCGCCGACATCGGCTTCGCGCAAGGGATCGTGCAGCGCGCCGAATTGACGCGGGCACGGGTGTCGGCGCTGTTTTGGCTGAATCTGGCACTCAGTCTGATTGTTGCGCTGTTGGTCGCGGCGTCGGGGCCGATCGCGGTGTGGATCTATCATGAGCCGCGCGTGTTGCCGGTGATGCTGGTGTTTGCGTGCATCGTGCCGATCGGGGCGTTGCAGGTCCTGCCCAATGCCCTGCTGACCCGGCAGATGCGCTTTCGCGCGTTGGGCCTGACCGAAGTGGCGACGTCGCTCACCAGCATTACCGCAACAATAGTTCTGGCCTTGCACGGATGGGGCGTCTGGTCTTTGGTTTATGGACAACTTGCCGGCGCGGTGGTTTCGACCGCCATCAACTGGCTGGCGTGCCGCTGGCTGCCCTCTGCTCCCAGGCGATTTTCGGGACTACTTGAGGACGTGAAATTCGGCAGCGGCCTGCTGGGCTCGAACCTCGCGGTTTTCCTCATCCAGTCGGGCGACAACATGATCGTGGGGATAACCACCGGGACCGAGGCGCTTGGGCTCTATGACCGCAGCTATCGGCTGGTGGCGCAGCCGCTTGGGCAGTTGGTGGCGCCGATCGGGCGCGTGGCGGTGCCGCTGCTGGCGCGGCTGGTCGGGCGGCCGGAAGTCTATGCGCGCACTTATCTCGACTTGTTCCGCGCGCTGGCACTGCTGACCATGCCGCTGATGCTGGTGTGCATCTTCAATGCCGATGCTGTGATCACCTTGCTGTTCGGCCCGCGCTGGGCTGCCGCAGCGCCGGTGTTCGGCTGGGTCTGCGTGGGCGGGCTGACCTCTGCGGTTTACGGCAGCATTGCGTGGTTGTTCATTTCACAGGCGCGCACGCACGAGATGATGCGGATGAACCTGGTGGTGATGGTGATCAGCTTCGTCAGCTTTTTCATCGGTTCACGCTGGGGCGTTGCCGGTGTTGCTGCTGGCGGCGCCATCGGCTTCGTGCTGATCGCGACGCCGCTCAATTTTCGTGCGGTGACGCGGGTCGGGCCGATCGCCAGGCGCGATATTGCCTTTGCCGCCGCGCCGATCGCGATCCAGGCCCTGATAGCAGGACTGCTGTTGGTCATGCAGCGCAAGTTGGGGTGGACGGGGCCTACGCAATTGCTGGCAGCGCTGGGCGTTGCCTATCTGACCTTTGCGGTCAGTGCCCTGCTGGTCCCGGGCCAGCGCAAGATCGTCGGCCACTTGGTCGACATCGCGCGAATGGCACGCGGGGTTGCCCTATCAGCGTCGGCAAAATCAGGCCGGAACACGGGCGTTGACGACTTGCCCGACCCCGAACAGCAGCGGTAGCATCCGCGCGCACCAGCGACACCGCGGACCCGGATCAGGCCGCAAACGTGACGGGTGCATCCCCGTACTGCCAGGGCTTCAGCCGCACCATCGCCGCGTCGAACAGCGGCAAGGCCAGGTGCCGCGCAAGCCAGGCCTGCACCGCCGGCAGCGCCTGCGCCGCGAACCACGCGCTGTCGATTGCGGCGAACTGGCGCACAAACGGCAGGATCGCGGCATCGGCCAGCGCCATCCGGGGCCCGCACAAGTTGGGCTGCACGGCCAGCCTGGCTTCGAGCGTTTCGAGGAACGACAGGCCCGCCTCCCGGTGCACCGCCGGGTCCGACCCATGCCGATCGGGATACTTCGTCCGATCGAGCGCGTGCTTGAACGGGCCATCGTTGGCGGCGATCAGTGCATCATCATCACCGTCGAGCCAGCGTTCGGGATCATGCCGCGCCAACGCCCAGCGCATCACGTCGAGGCTTTCGTCGATCACCCGGCCATCGGTCAGCACCAGCACTGGCACGGTCGCCTTGGCCGATGCGGCAAGCAATTCGGCGGGCTTGGCCGACAGTTTCACTTCGCGGATTTCGCAAGCCTGCCCGCTCACCAGCAGCGCCAGCCGTGCGCGCATGGCATATGGGCAGCGCCGGAAGCTGTAGAGGACCGGCGCACTGGCCGTGTCCGCCATCTGGTAGGCAGCATGATCGGGCAGCATGGCGCCGATGTGCGTCTCTCCGCGTGCGGCGGCGATCGTTTCCTGGCGGTGCCGCTCGCGATAGCCGGCGCGCTGTTCGTCGGTGCGTTCGGCGTGGCAGGCCGGGCAGCTTACGCCTTCCTCGAACAAGGGCGAGGCTTGATCGGCAGGCTTCATCGGCCGGCGGCAGGCGTGGCAAAGCAGGTGCGTGCCGGGCGCGAGGCCCTGGCCGACCGCGACCCGCGCGTCGAACACGAAGCATTCGCCCTGCCACAGGCTGTCCTGCGCCGGCACCGTTTCCAGGTATTTGAGGATGCCGCCTTGTAAGTGGTAGACCTCATCGACCCCTTCGGCCTTGAGGAACGCGGTCGATTTTTCGCAGCGGATGCCGCCGGTGCAGAACATCGCGACTTTGGGTGAAGCCCCCTCGCCCAGCAACCGCGCCCGTCCGGCCCGAAACCACGCGGGAAAATCGCGGAAGCTGCGCGTCTGCGGATCGATCGCGCCGGCGAACGTGCCGATGGCGACTTCGTAATCGTTGCGCGTGTCGATCACGATCGTGCCCGGATCGGCGATCAGCGCGTTCCAGTCGTGCGGCGCGACATAGTGCCCGGTGCCTGCCAGCGGATCGATATGCGGTTGCCCCATCGTCACGATCTCGCGCTTAATCCGAACCTTCATGCGATGAAACGGCAACGCGGCAGCGCGCGAATACTTGACCTCCAGTTCAGCAAAGCCCCCGAGATCAAGCAATATTTCGCCGATCGCCGCGATCACCCGCGCGATGGCTCCATCCGATCCGGCGATCGTGCCGTTGATCCCTTCGCGCGCGAGCAGCAGCGTGCCCTTGATCCCCTCTGCGCGGCACAAGTCCGCCAGCGGCGCGCGGATCGCGGCGCAATCGGGGATCACCGCAAAGCGGTAAAGCGCGGCCACGCAGACAGGCAGATCGGGTTCGGACATCTTGGCCCACGCCTTAGCCGATTGCGCGGCCGGTTCCAGCCCGGGCACGTTTCGCCGATCGTGGCGTTCATGTTAGACAAGCGGGCGGGAGACTTACACGATGGACATTGCGCAATTCAGGGCCGAGCCCGGCAAGAAAGTCCGGCTGGACAAGATCGACCCCTCGCAAAACGGCAAGCCCGGCCTGCGCGACGAATCCGACGAACTGATCCAGCGCGATCTCAAGCGGATCGATGCCATGCAATACCTGCTTTACGCCGATGCGCAGCGATCGCTGCTGATCGTGCTGCAAGGCCCCGATGCCAGCGGCAAGGACGGGGTGATCCGCCACTTGTTCAGTTGCACGAACCCGATGGGCATTTCGGTCGCGCGGTTCGAAAAGCCCACGCCCGAGGAAGCGGGCCACGATTTCCTGTGGCGCGTTCACGCGAAAACCCCGCGCAAGGGTCAGATCGTGATCTTCAACCGATCGCACTACGAAGACGTGTTGGTGCCGCGCGTTCACGGCCAGATCGACAAGCGCGCCTGGAAGCAGCGCTACGACCAGATCAACGAGTTCGAGGAACTGCTGACCGAACAGGGTACGTGTGTGCTCAAGTTCTTCCTCCACATCAGCGCCGAAGAACAGCTCGAACGCTTCCGCATGCGGCTGGAAGACAAGGACCGGCAGTGGAAGATCAGCGCAAGCGACTATACCGAGCGTGCGCTGTGGACCGATTATCAGCGGGCCTATGAAGGCATGATCCACAACACCAGCACCAGAATTGCGCCGTGGCACGTGATACCGTCGAACCACAAGTGGTTCCGCAACCACGTAATTTCGCGGATCATCTGCCAGGCGATGGAGGACCTGAAGCTCAAGGCGCCGAAACCGCGGGTCGACATTGCGGCGATCGCGGAGACCTATCACAAGCTGGCGGACAAGGCCGTCGAGCCGTGACCATCGGCGCGCCGCTGGAAACCGAGATCAAGCTGGCCGCGACGCCCGCCATGCTGTCCGGCCTGCGCGAACATCCGGCACTGGCCGGGGCGGATCAGGCCAGCGCGCTTGTGACCCGCTACTTCGACACGGCCGATCGGCGCCTCGCGCTGGCCGGCGCCAGCTTGCGGTTGCGCGAAACGGGGCAAGCGCGCGAACAGACCGTCAAGCTGCCCGCGCGCACCGATTCGATCGTGGTGCGCGGCGAATGGACGGTGCCGGCGATCGGCGAGGCGCCCGACATCGACGGTTTCGCGGAAGAACCGCGCGCGATTCTGGCACGGTTGCTCGATGGCGAACCGCTGTTGCCCATCGCGGAGACAAGGATCGCGCGCACGACCCGGCGGGTCAGGCATGGCTCCGCCGAGATCGAGATCGCTTTCGACCAGGGCAATATCTGCGCCGGAACCCGCGAGGCTGCGGTTTGCGAACTGGAACTCGAACTGGTGTCGGGTGCGCTGGCCGATCTGCTTGACCTCGCGCTGGCGCTGCCGCTCGGGCCGGACTTGCAGTGGTCGGTGGCGAGCAAGTCGGCGCGCGCGCTCGCGCAGGCGGATGGAATCGCGGCGGTGGCAGCTCGCGTCAACCCGGCCGGCGTTTCCCGCGACATGGGCGCGGCTCAGGGATTCGCGGTAATCGCCTGGTCGTGCCTGTCGCACCTGCTCGAAAATGCGCCGCTGGTCGCGTCGGCAGGCGATCCCGAGGCGCTTCACCAGAGCCGCGTCGCGATCCGGCGGCTGCGCGCGGGGCTCGGCTTGTTCGGTCCGCTGTTCGAACATGATGCGCAAGCCGAAGTGCTGAATGCGGAGCTGAAAGCCGCTGCCAATGCGCTCGGCCCGGCGCGCGATGCGCATGTGCTGCTTGCAAGGCTGACCGCAGCGCCGGCCGAAAAGGCGCAGAATGCCGCCGAATTGCTCGACCATGTGCGGTCAGTAGCCGAGCGGGCGATGCAATCGGCGCAGGTGTTCCTGGCGGGAGCGGAATTCCAGACGCTGTTGTTCGCATTCGCGTTGTGGGTCGAGCGAGGCCAGTGGCTGGGCCAGGATTGCAGCGCCAGGTTGCCGCAGTTCGCCGCGAAAGCCTTGCGCAAGCGCCGCCGCAAGATCCGGCGCATGGGGGATGATCCGGCCGGCATGACCGTAGACGAGCGGCACGCGCTGCGGATCGCGGTCAAGAAGCTGCGCTATGCGGCAGATTTCCTCGCGCCGCTTTATCCGTCGGAGCGCGCAGAAAAGCACGCCGAACGCTTCAAGGACCTTGCCACCAAGGTACAGGACCGGCTTGGCGAATTGCACGATCTCGACGTGCTCGCCGCCGGGCACGAAGCGCTGTTTGCCGGGCTTGAACCGATCGGTGCGGCGCGGCTTTCGGCGCAATTGGACGAATTGATCCCGTCGCTGGCCAAGTCGCATGACAAGCTGCTCAAACGCGCCGGCAAGGCGCTGGCGCGGCTTGACGTGTATGAGCCTTGGTGGAAGGCCGACCTGTAAATCCCGCCGGAACTGCTTTAAGCGGCAGGCATGACGCTTGATCCCGCCCGCCTCGACCGTTTTGCCCGCCATATCGTACTGCCCGAAGTGGGCGGCGCCGGGCAGGCCGCGCTGGCGCAGGCGCATGTCGTGCTGGTGGGAATGGGCGGGATCGGGTGCCCGGCACTGCAATACCTGGCGGGTGCCGGCGTGGGGCGGCTGACGCTGATCGACAGTGACGCGATCGAGGTGTCGAACCTGCAACGGCAGGTGCTGTTCACTCCGGCGGACGTGGGCCGCGCCAAAGCCGAAGTCGCGGCGGAATGGGTGGGGCGGTTCGATCCGGTGCTTGGGGTGGAAGCACGAATCGAACGGGTGACTGGGGCCAACGCGGCGGCGCTGGTGGCGGGCGCGAACGTAGTGCTCGACGGCACCGACAATTTCGCGACACGACTGGCAGTGTCGGACGGCTGCGTAGCGGCGGGCGTGCCGCTGACCAGCGCGGCGCTCGGGCGGTTTGCGGGCCAGGTCGCCAATTTCGCCGGACACTTGCCCGATCAGGCCTGCTACCGCTGCTTCGTGGGTGACGCGTTCGATGCCGAGGATTGCGATACGTGCGCCGAACAGGGCGTATTGGGCGCGATGGTGGGCATCGTCGGCGCATTTGCGGCGATGCAGGCGATCCGCGTGCTGCTGGCGGGCGCGTCGACGCTGGGCGATCGGCAGTGGGGCAAGCTGCATCTGGTCGACGGGCTGGTGCCGAGCCTGCGCACGATGCGCATTCCCAAAGACCCCGCTTGCCGCGCCTGCGATTCAGCCGCCTAGCAGTTCATCCACCCACGCGGGCACCACTTCGCTCGCGGGGCCAAGCCGGGTTTCATCGAACCAGCGCGAACCCTGGCTCGCCTCCAGGTTCAGTTCGAGCGTCTGCGCACCCAGCGACCGGGCGTTGCGGACGAAACCTGCGGCCGGATAGACCGCGCCCGAGGTGCCGATCGAGACGAACAGATCGGCCTCGCGCAGCGCAGCATGGATGCGGTCCATTTCGTATGGCACCTCGCCGAACCATACGACATCGGGGCGCAGCGCGGGTTCGCCGCAAGCGGGGCATGGCGGACGGTGGATCAGCGGCTCGGTCCAGCGCGGGCGCGCATCGCAGGCGGCGCACCAGGCGTTGAGGTGTTCGCCGTGCATGTGGAGCACCCGTGTCGCGCCAGCTCTCTCGTGCAGATCGTCGACGTTCTGGGTTACAATCAGCAGTTCGCCGCCCCACGCGCCATCCAGTTTCGCCAACGCTTCGTGCGCCGGATTGGGCGTTTTGGTCTGGATCGCGGCGCGGCGCATGTCGTAGAACCGCAGCACAAGATCGGGATCGCGCGCAAAGCCCTCGGGCGTCGCCACGTCCTCCACCTTGTGCTGCTCCCAAAGCCCGCCGGCCGAGCGGAAGGTATCGATCCCGCTTTCGGCGGAAATCCCCGCGCCGGTCAGGATCACGATATTGCGGAGTGGTGCCATCGCGGCCATGAAGCACATCGCAACGGAGACTGGCAATGGCACGTATAGGCATCATCGGCAGCGAAGGGCGCATGGGCCATGCGTTGGCGCAGGCGATCGCGGTGGCGGGTCACCAACTCTCGGGCGGCATCGACAAGGGTGGCGATGTTGCTGCCTTGGCGACTGCCAGCGACGTGCTGGTCGATTTCTCCGGCCCCGCCGCGCTTGAACCCAATCTCGATGCGGCAATGGCCGCCGGCGTGCCGATCGTGGTCGGCACCACCGGGTTGGAAGAGCGGCACCACTGGCTGATCGACCAGGCCGCCGAACTTATTGCGGTCCTGCAAACCGGTAATACCTCGTTGGGCGTCACGCTGCTGGCGCATCTGGTGCGCGAGGCGGCGCAGCGGCTGGGCGAGGACTGGGACATCGAGATTTCAGAGACGCACCATCGCATGAAAGTCGATGCGCCCTCGGGCACCGCGCTATTGCTGGGTGAGGCAGCGGCGAAGGGCCGCGAAATCGCGCTGGCGGACCATTCCGAGCGCGGGCGCGATGGCGTGACCGGCGCGCGCCAGACAGGAACGATCGGCTTCGCCAGCTTGCGCGGCGGCAGCGTTGCGGGTGATCACACGGTGGCGTTCCTGGGCGACAGCGAGCGGCTGACGCTGTCGCACCTCGCCGAGAACCGCTCGATCTTCGCGAACGGCGCGGTGCGGGCGGCGGGGTGGCTGATCGGCAAGGCTGCGGGTCGATATACGATGCCGCAAGTGCTCGACCTCACGTGAAAAAGCCCGACATCTTCGAATTCTTCCGCCGGCTGGCCGAAGACAATCCCGCGCCCGTTACCGAGCTGGAATTCGGCAATACGTACCAATTGCTCGTCGCGGTGGTGCTTTCGGCGCAGGCGACCGACGTGGGCGTCAACAAGGCGACGCGCGCGCTGTTTGCCGCAGTGAAGACGCCGCAAGCGATGGTCGATCTGGGCGAAGAAGCCCTCAAGCAGCATATCAAGACGATCGGGCTGTTCAATTCCAAGGCGAAGAACGTCATCGCGCTTTCGGAAATCCTGGTGCGCGACCACGCGGGCGAGGTGCCGACCGACCGCGACACGCTCGTCACGCTGCCTGGTGTTGGTCGCAAGACGGCCAATGTCGTGATGAATTGCGCGTTCGGCGCGGAGACTTTCGCGGTCGATACGCATGTGTTCCGGGTCGGCAATCGCACCGGGCTGGCCAAGGGCAAGACCCCCGAGCAAGTCGAGGCGCTGCTCGAAAAGCGCGTGCCGCAGCCGTTCCGGCGCGATGCGCACCATTGGCTGATCCTGCAGGGGCGCTACGTCTGCAAAGCGCGCATGCCCGAATGCTGGCGCTGTCAGGTGGCCGATTTGTGCGCGTTCAAGCCCAAGACGCCGGCGCCGCCCGACAAAAAGTGATGTCATCCGCCAAGACCTGGCGCCTCCCTTCCGTTCGTGTCGAGCGCAGTCGAGACACGTGAAGCGCTGCGCCAGCGTGTGTCGACTTCGCTCGACACGAACGGGGAAAAAGGACGACCGGACTAGCTAGGCGGAAGGATCGATATTCAGCCCTCTACGCCCATGCTCGGGCGTATCGTGCGGAGCGGGCAGCACATCGGCATCGGGATCGCGCAGCGGCTGCAACATCCCCTCGCTCTGCGTGATCACCGCGGTCGCCATCGCGTTGCCGACGACGTTGGTGGCCGATCGGCCCATGTCGAGGAAGGTGTCGATGCCGAGCAGCAACGCGATGCCCTCGACCGGCAAGTGGAACTGCGTAAGCGTGGCCGCGATCACCACCAAGCTGGCGCGCGGCACCCCGGCGATGCCCTTCGAGCTGACCATCAGCGTCAGCAGCATGGCGATCTGCGTGCCGGCGGGCAAATGGATGCCATAAGCCTGTGCGATGAAGATCGAGGCGAAGCTCATGTAGAGCATCGAGCCATCGAGGTTGAAGCTGTAGCCCAAAGGCAGGATGAAGCCCGAAATCCGCCGCGGCACGCCGAACCGGTCAAGCTCGTCGAACAAGCGGGGGAGCCCGGCTTCGGAACTCGCGGTGGAAAACGACAGCAGGATCGGCTGGCGGATATAGCGCAGCAGCGTCAGCACGCGGCGCCCCAGGAACAGCGCGCCCACCCCGATCAGTAGCGCCCACAACAGCAGCAGCCCACCGTAGAATTCGATCACCAGCACGCCATACGTGACCAGGATGCCCAGCCCCTTGGTGGCGATCACCGAGGCCAGCGCGCCGAACACCGCGAACGGCGCCACGCGCATCACATAGCCGGTGATGTGCAGCATCAGCGTGGCCAAGGCATCAGCCCCGCGCACCAATGGCGCGCCGCGCTCCCCCAGCGCGGAAATGCCCACGCCCGCGAGCACCGAGAACACCAGGATTTGCAGGATATTGTTCTGCGCCATCGCGTCGAAGATGCTGGTGGGGAAGATTTCGAGCACAAAGTGGCGGAACGTCAGGTCCTTGACCGCCAGATCGCCGACCGTGGCCGCCGCCTTGAACGCCAGCCCCGTGCCGGGTTGCAGCAGGTTGACCAGAATCAGCCCCAGCCCGAGCGAGAGCAGGCTGGCGGTGATGAACCACGCCAGCGCCTTGCCGCCGATCCGCCCCAGCGCCGCCGAATCGCCCATGCCAGCGATGCCGGTGACGATCGTGGCCAGCACCAGCGGCGCGATGATCATCTTGATCAGCTTGAGGAACACGTCGGCAAACAGCTTCAGATAATCGGCAATCGCAGCCAGCGCGGGATCGGTTGGTGCGAACGTGCGATTGAGCACGAAGCCGACGAGCACGCCCCCGATCATGCCCGCAAGGATGAACTGGGTCAGCTTGCGGGCCATCGGGCTTTGCGTATGGGATGGTGTCATGCGGCGGACCCTACCGGCGCCCGGTGCCCGCGACAATTGGCGACAGTGATTTTCATGGAACCCGGAAAGGTTTCCCCGCGTTCCAACGTTTGTCCTGCAACCGGGCGATCCTGCCCGGATAGCAAAGCGAGGTCAGACATGAAGAAATTGCTTCTTGCCGCCGCCGCGATCGGCGTCGCACTCACCGCCACCACTGCCGATGCCCGCCAGGGCTGCGGCCCCGGCGGCCACCGCAATTACAACGGCCGCTGCGTGCCCAACCGCGGGGCCGGCCCCGTGCTGGTCGCGCCCGGTCTGGTCGTCGGCAACTTCTACCGTGGCCGTGGCTACTGGGATGGCCACCGCTATTGGCAGCAGCGCTATCGCGAGCACCACCGCCGCGAGTGGCGTTACCGCTAAACCCGGCTGACGCGTTCAAGGACGGCGCGGCGATTCATTCGCCGCGCCGTTTGCGTCTGTCTCAAGTCACGCTGACCGATTCAGCCGCACTGGCCCCGGTGGAGCAGTTTCTGGTCCGCCAGCACCAGCGCCATCATGGCCTCCACCACCGGCACGCCGCGAATGCCAACGCAAGGATCGTGGCGGCCCTTGGTCATGATTTCGGCCGCCGCGCCATCGCGATCGATCGTCGGCACGGGGGTCAGGATCGATGATGTCGGTTTGAACGCCACGCGCACCCGGATCGGCTGTCCGGTGGATATTCCGCCGGCAATCCCACCTGCGTGGTTGGCGAGGAACTGCGGACCCTCTCCACTACTCGGCCGCATCGGATCGGCATTGCCCTCGCCGGTGTTGCGCGCGGCGCCAAAGCCATCGCCGATTTCCACGCCCTTGACCGCGTTGATCCCCATCATCGCGTGCGCCAGTTCGGCATCGAGCTTGGCGTAAAGCGGCGCCCCCCAGCCGGCGGGCACGCCGCTGGCCACGCATTCGACCACCGCGCCGAGCGACGATCCGGCCTTGCGCGCCGTATCGACCAGCGCTTCCCAGCGCGCGGCGGCGCTGGCATCGGGGCAGAAAAACGGGTTGCGCGCGATTTCGGCCGCGTCGAAATTGGCCGGATCGATCGCATCGCCACCGATTTCGCTGACCCAGCCCAGGATCGCAACCTCGGGGATGACCAGCCGCGCCACGCCGCCGGCAGCGACCCGCGCCGCCGTCTCACGCGCGGAGCTGCGGCCGCCGCCGCGAAAATCGCGCAAACCGTACTTGGCATCGTAAGCGTAATCGGCGTGGCCGGGCCGGTACGCCTTGGCGACTTCGGAATAATCCTTGGAACGCTGGTCAACATTGTCGATCATCAGGCTGATCGGGGTGCCGGTGGTGCGCCCTTCGAACACGCCCGACAGGATGCGCACCTGATCGGGCTCCTGCCGCTGCGTGGTGAAGCGCGACTGGCCAGGCCGCCGCGCATCGAGGAATGGCTGGAGATCGGCCTCGCTCAGCGCCAAGCCCGGCGGGCAGCCGTCGACCACCGCGCCCAGCGCTGGCCCGTGGCTTTCGCCCCAGGTGGTGAAGCGGAACATATGTCCGAAGCTGTTCAGGCTCATGGTTGCGCGCTTTTCACGATCCAGGCCGAAAAGTCCACCTTCCGGCGCGGCGCGGCTCGCGCTATCGGGCAACGATGTACATCGTCGTCTTCCGCAACCGCAAGCGTTCCGACATTTCGGTCGAAGCCTATGGCGCCGACGCCGATCGCATGGAGGCACTGGCGCTCGAACAGCCGGGCTTCCTGTCGTTCAAGAGCTACGCCGCCGACGATGGCGAAGTGATCGCGCTCAGCGAATGGGCGGACGAGGACGCCGCGCGTGCCTGGCGCCGCAATGCCGAACACGCCGAAGTGCAGGCGCGCGGCCGCGATGCCTATTATCAGGACTATACGCTGCTGGCCGGCACCCCTTCGCGGGTCCATCGCTTCAGCCTGCAAGCCACCGGAGACCGACCTTGAGCCTCACCCTTTACGGCATCCCCAATTGCGACACCGTCAAGAAGGCGCGGGCCTGGCTCGATGCGCAAGGGCTGGCGTACAAGTTCCACGACTACAAAAAGGCCGGGGTGGACGAAGCCAGGCTGCGCGACTGGGTGAGCGCGGCAGGCTGGGAAAAGGTGCTCAACCGCCAGGGTACCACCTTCCGCAAGCTGCCCGAAGACGGGCGCAGCGATCTCGATGCCGACAAGGCCGTGGCTGTGATGCTGGCCAACCCTTCGGCGATCAAGCGGCCGATCGTTGAAGGGGGCAGCGAATTGCTCGTCGGCTTCGATCCGGCCGCTTGGGGCCCCGCGCTGACAGGCGAATCGCGCTGAACCCGCTGGAGATCGCCGCCTCGATCCTGGGCCTAATCCAGATCGTGCTGCTGGTGCGTCGATCGGTGTGGAGTTTTCCCATGGCGATGGCGCAAGTCGCGCTGACCGGCGTGGTGCTGGCCGGCGCGCGGCTCTATTCCGAGGCCGGACTCCAGGCGTTCTTTTTCGTGGTCAACGTGCACGGCTGGTACTTGTGGAGCCATGCGCAAGGCGACGATGCCGAAGTGCCGGTACGTTGGATGCAATGGCCGGCGCGGGCCGCGTGGGGGGCCGTGACCATCGCGCTCAGCCTGTCGCTCGGCTGGATCATGCACCGCTTCACCAACGCCGCGCTGCCTTTCGCGGATTCGGCGGTGACGGGGGCGAGCGTCGCCGCGCAACTCCTGCTCAACTTGCGCCGGATCGAGAACTGGGTGCTGTGGATCGCGATCGACGTGGTTTCGGTGGGGCTGTACATCACGCGCGGGTTGAACCTGCTGGCGGTGCTTTACGTGGCGTTTCTGGTGCTGTCGGTGATCGGATTGCAGCAGTGGCGAAAGGCCACAAAGGCGTGATGACGGTCTGTTTCCACGGCGCCGAAAGCACCGGAAAGTCGGTTCTGGCGCGCGCGCTCTCTGCCCGGTTCGGCTACCCGTGGGTGCCCGAATTCGGCCGCGAATACTGCGAGGACAAATTCGCGCGCACCGGCAGCACCGAGCTGACGATGGATGACCTGCTGGCCATTGCCGAAGGACAGGATCAGGCCGCCCGCGCCGCCGCCGCGAGCAATCCGCCGATCCTGCTGCTCGACACCGATCCGCTGATGACCGCCGCTTGGGCGCAGATGCTGTTCGGCGAAGTGCCCCCTGCGCTGATGGCTTACCGCAAGGCGGCACGCTACCTGCTGTTCAAGCCCGACGTGCCGTGGGTGGCCGACGGTTCACGGTTCTTCGGCAGCGGCGACGAACGCGCGCGCTTTGCCGCGATAGCCGAGACGATGCTGGTCCGCGCCAAAGTTCGCTTCGCCCGCATCGCCGGCGACTGGTCAGCACGCGAGGCCGCAGCGATCGCGGCGATCGAGGACGGTTGCTTGCCAAGCGCCTGACCGTTGGATATCGATCGCGGCGCTGGGCAGGCAAAATGCCGGTGAACGGGGGCGGAATTCTTGACAGCCAGGCATTGCCGACGGGTGCTGCTCGGCGCGGTATTCATTCTGCCCCTGTGGGCATCTGTGTCGGCCGCGGCGCCGACTGTAGCGGCTCTGGTCGAGCCGGCCTCCGCCCTTGATCCCAAGCTTTGCGAATTGCACGTCTGGCCGGCGCAGGATCTGCATGCGGTGTGGACCGGCTGGGTCCACGGCGGCATCGTCGATGGCGGGCAGAAGGGGCGCAGCGGGTATCAGGCTGCTCCGGCGCGCGTGCTTTCGGCGGAGCGGCAGATCGAATTGCTGCGCGCGCAACCGCTCGATCAGCTGCTCGGCTTGCCCGGACATCGCGTGGTGATCCATGATGTGCCGCTCGATTCCACCACAATCCGAACCGGCACCGCTCGCCACGCCCAAGGCGCCGCGCGCTGCTATGCCGAACTGCTGCTCGACACGATGGTGTCCCAGAAGGACGTGTTCTCAGGCAGCGCGCTGGCGCTCGTGGTTCGCTTCCGACAGTTCGGCGCAAGCGATCAGCCGGTGCGCGTGTTCGGCAGCTACCAGCTTGCCAGGACACCGCACTTCCCGCCCAGCCCGGTCGACGACATGGCTGCAGCGATCGGCGAAGTGGAAGCCGCCTACATCGTGGACATCGCTGATTTCGGCAAAGCGCTGAACAAGCCTTCGAAGACGCGAACGAAGTGATGATGCAAAGTGTTGAACGAAGGGGGAAATCGATGAACGGGTTTGTCTTGAAAGCTTGCGGTGCCGCCGTGGGCATGGCGCTGGCCGTCGCCGGTCCTGCCCAAGCGGCGGATCAGCCCAACGCGCTTGACCCGGCCGCGGTCAGCGCAACGATCGCGCCGACCGGGGCGGCCGATGGCTGCGAATTGCACGTCTGGCCGGCCGAACGGATGGCTGCGATGACAACGGGACTGCTCGGTGGGGGTTTGCTCGACGCTGCCGTCCACGCCAAGCGCGATTCGAGCAACAAGGCGCTGATGGCCACCGCGCTCGATAGCCCCAGCCAGTTGCGTGCCTTGACCGCGCTCGATCTGCGCCAGATGCTGTCTCGCAGCCCCGGCACGACGATCGTGCTCCACGATACGCCGGTCGAACGGCACACGATGAACAAGATCACATCGCGGCGATCCGCTTCGAAGTCGGCTTGCTATTCCGAACTGATCGTCGCGGACTTGTTCTACCAGAAGGCCGCAATCTACGGGCGTTCTCTGCGAGCGCTGTTCCTTTTCCGCGACTTCGGCAACGGCCAGAAGATCAATCGCGAGTACAAGGCCTGGGGCGGCAACGGGCTCAAGCTGTTTCCGCCCAAGGAAGGCGAGGACGCGATCGCGGCGCTCGATGAACTGGGCAAGGTGTTTGCGGCAGACTTCGAGGAGTATGCCCGGAATGCGCGCAAGACCCTGATGGCAACGCCTGCGAAAAGCTGACCTGCGTGCCATCGAGGCGGGGCGCCTGGCCGCGCCCCGCACCGAACGGTTTCAGCCCAGCTTCGCCTTCACCCCAATTTCTGTTTTAGGGCAGCGTTGATCAGTTGCGGGTTGGCCTTGCCCTGCATCGCCTTCATCGTCTGGCCGACGAAGAACCCGAACAGCGCTTCCTTGCCGCCGCGGTACTGTTCGACCTTGTCGGGATTGGCGGTGAGCACGGCGTCCACCGCGGCGTCGATCGCGCCGGTGTCGCTGGTCTGCCTGAGGCCTTCGCGTTCGACGATCGCGCCGGCGGCATCGCCACTGGCAAGCATCTTTTCGAGCACCTGCTTGGCGATCGTGCCCGAAATCGTGCCATTGGCGATCAGCGCGAGCAATTCGGCCGCGCCCGCGGGCTGGATCGGCGATGTCTCCAGCCCCTTGCCCAGCTTGTTGAGCGCGCCGAAAAATTCCGAGACCAGCCAGTTGGAAGCCTGCTTGGCCACGTCTGCGTCGGGCTTGCCGGCGGCCTTGGCAGTTTCGCCAAGCAACGCTTCGAACCAGCGCGCGGTCTCGACTTCGGCGGTCAGCACGCCCGCGGTATAGGGCGTCAGGCCAAGCGCGGTTTCATACCGGCGCCGCTTGGCGTCGGGCAATTCGGGCAGGCTCGCGCGGCATTCCTCGACGAAATCGTCTTCCAGCACCAGCGGCAGCAAGTCGGGATCGGGGAAGTAGCGGTAATCGTGCGCGTCTTCCTTGCTGCGCATCGACCGCGTGGTGCCGGTGTCGGGATCGAACAGCCGCGTTTCCTGGACGATTTTGCCGCCCGCCTCGATCACATCGACCTGGCGGTTGGCCTCGTGCTCGATCGTGGCCATCACGAAGCGCACCGAATTGACGTTCTTGGTTTCGGTGCGGGTACCCAATTCGTCACCCACCTTGCGCACGCTGACGTTCACATCGGCGCGCATCGAGCCTTCTTCCATATTGCCATCGCACGATCCGACATAGCGCAGGATCGAGCGCAGCTTGCGCAAGTAGGCCCCGGCTTCGGCGGGTGACCGCATGTCGGGCCGGCTGACGATCTCCATCAGCGCCACGCCCGAACGGTTGAGATCGACGTAGGACATCGTCGGATGCTGATCGTGCATCAACTTGCCCGCGTCCTGCTCGACGTGGATGCGCTCAACCCCGATGGTCTTCGTCTTGTCGTCGGGATTCTTGTCATCGAGGCTGATCTGGATCGCGCCTTCGCCCACGATCGGGTGGAACAACTGGCTGATCTGGTAGCCCTGCGGCAGATCGGCGTAGAAATAATTCTTGCGATCGAACCGCGACCACTTGTTGATCTGCGCGTCGATCGCCAGCCCCGTGCGCACCGCCTGGCGGATGCATTCGCGGTTGGGCACCGGCAGCATCCCCGGCATCGCGGCATCGACCAGCGACACTTGCGAATTGGGCTCAGCCCCGAACGCGGTCGCCGCGCCCGAAAACAGCTTGGACTTTGACGTGATCTGCGCATGGACTTCGAGCCCGATCACGACTTCCCAATCGCCGGTGGCGCCCTGGATGCGGTAGTTTGGAATGGTTTCGCTCATCTGGGTTCCGATAGGACGCGCAAGGCTGCGTGAAAAGGGGTTAGGTATGCGCGGCTTCAGGATAGTGGCCGGTCACGGTATCGGCATGATCGCGCGACCAGCGCCGCGCCGGGTCCTCGACAAAGCGCCAGAACACCCAGCCGACTGCGACCGATGCCGCCATCATCGCCACCGTCAGCAGGTTGGTCACGGTGGTGCCGGTCACCAGCATGGCCGATCCGAACCACGTCTTGCCCACCAGCGTGACGCCCGCGAAGTGCTCGACCGCCGCAAACACATCGAAGCAGCGGCCCAGCACGAAGCCGTGGATCATGTAGAGCGAATAGGAAATCGTGCCGATCAGCACGAACGGTCCGCGCAGCAACAACCGGCTGACCGCGCCGCGCTGGAACGCGAACACCAGCACCAGCCCGGCGAACACCGGGTCGGCCACGATCAGCGGAGCAAACGGCGCGATTGCTGCGGCGGCTGCCACCACGAACGCCAGTTCGAGCACGGTCGCCAGCTTCGGGCTCGGCGCGCGCGCGCCCAGTGTCGAATGCAGCCACCACGTCCCCATGCCCAGCCCGAACCCGCAAAAACCCCGCACCGCCCACATCTGCGGGCCGATCCATTCGGGCCGGAACGCGGCGATCGCCATCAAGGCGGTCGAAACGAAAACCGCCAGCGCGATCGCACCACGCCCGATCAGCCGCCACGCCAGCGCCCATACGACATAGAGCCACAGTTCGACCGAAATGCTCCAGCTCTGGATATTCCACGAATCCTGCCCGGGCATCGTGAACGCCTGGACCAACAGCAGCGTGGGCAGGATCGCGGAAATCTCGCGCGTCCCGGTGAACGCGTGGCGTCCGCCGTGAGTCCAGCCCAGGATCGCGATGACCAGTTCTACCGCGATATAGATCACCAGCACTACCACGTGCATCGGGTAGATCCGCCCGAGCCGCAACCACAGGAACGTGCGCACCGGGAAGCCTTGCGCCAGTCGCTCGCCGTAAGCGCCGGCGATTACAAAGCCCGACAGCACGAAGAAAAAATCGACGCACAGCCCCAGCGCGCCGTGCCACTCCATCGACACGAGGCCGTGATCGCCCGAAATATGGTGCATCACCACGCCGAGCGCGGCGATCCCGCGCCACGAATCGAGCGCGACGAAACGGCGGGTATTGCTCATCTCCGGGCCTCGACCTTGCGGCGCGACCATTGGCGGCACGGTTCCTCGATCCAGCGCCACGCGCAGTGCGCAACCACGAGCACCGTCGCGATCAGCGCCAGGCACAGCACGTTGTTTGCGGCCGGGCCCATCGCCAATCGCCGCAAGGGCACGCCGCCGCTCCACACCTGTTCGACGATCGGGTGCGCCAGCCCGCGCGACAGCACCGCTGCCACATCGAACAGCCGCGCCAGCACGAAGCCGTGGACCATGTAGATAGCGTAGGAAATCGTCCCCAGCCACACGAACGGTCGCATTCGCAACCCGCGCGCGACCGGTCCCGCCTCGCCCGCGAACACCAGTACCACCAGCGCGGCGGGGACCACGACCAGTTCGTAATGTCCGAACAGCGGCGCAAAGCCGATGGCTGCGAACAGCCCGGTCAGCGCCAGCGGTTCGAGCCATGCTGCCAGCGGCAAGGGCGCCCCGCCGCGCGCGCGATGCAGCCACCAGCACCCCACACCGCAAGTGAAACCCGCCAGCCCGCGCTGGACCGAACCTGTAAAAACAGACACTTCAAAGCCAGACGCTTGCGCCAGCAGCCCCGCCAGCCCCAATCCCAGCAGCAGCGCCGCGCCCGCCCCTCGCAGCCGAAACGCCACGATCGCCAGTCCGTAAAGCACCAGCTCAACCGAAATGCTCCAGCTCGCACCGCTGTAGGCATTGCCGCGATCGACGAACAGGCCATCAAGCAGGAACAGCGCGCGCAAGGCATGGCCCGGCGAATGCAGGCCCGCGAACACGCCCTGCGGCGCCAGTCCATGCGGGCCGAACGCCCACGCCACGCATTCGAGCGCAACGCCCGCCAGCACCATTACGCCATGCAGCGGATAGACCCGCCCCAGCCGCAATGCGAAGAACCGCAACGGGCTGAACCCAGCCGCCAGCCGATCGCCATAGCTTGCCGCGATCACGAAGCCCGAAAGCACGAAGAAGAAATCGACAAACTGGTTCGAGGCGCGAAAGAACGCCCATTGCGGGAAGCCATCGTGCACATGCAAGTGAAACACCACCACCGCCAGCGCCGCAATCCCGCGCAGCGAATCGAGTGCGACGTAACGGTGCGCTGGCGCCGGATTGGCCCAGTCTGCGGGTGTTACCACCATTTCTCCGGCCGCGCGGTGAAGCCGGCGCGACGTTCGATGGCCAGGCCGGCATTGAGCACGCCCTGTTCGTCGAACGGCCGGCCGATCACCTGCAGGCCCAGCGGCAACCCTTCGCGGTTAAGCCCGGCGGGCACCGACATCGCGGGCAACCCGGCCAGGCTGGCGGGCACCGCGAACACATCGTTGAGGTACATCGCCAGCGGATCGGCCGATTTCTCGCCCAGCGCGAACGCGGCGGTGGGTGCAGTGGGGGCCAGGATCACGTCGACAGTCTCGAACGCGCGCGCAAAATCGCGCGAAATCAGCGTCCTCACCTTCTGCGCCTGCGTGTAATAAGCGTCGTAGAACCCGGCCGAAAGCACGTAAGTGCCGATCAGGATGCGCCGCTTGACCTCGGCGCCGAATCCGGCGGCACGCGTGGCGGCGTACATGTCCTGCAAGCCCGCGTTATCGGGCAGGTCGCGCAAGCCATAGCGCACCCCGTCATAGCGCGCGAGGTTGGACGAGGCTTCGGCCGGCGCGATGATGTAATAGGCGGGCAGCGCGTATTTGGTATGCGGCAGGCTGATCTCGACAATCGTAGCGCCCGCATCCCTGAGCCAGGCGATGCCCTGTTCCCAGCTTGCCGCCACGTCGGCGTCCATGCCGTCCATGCGGTATTCGACTGGCACGCCGACCTTTTTGCCCCGCATATCCGGGTTCAAACCGGCTTCCCACGCGGGCACGGGCAGATCGAGGCTGGTCGAATCCTTCGGATCGAAGCCCGACATGGCCTCCAGCATGATTGCGCAATCGGTCACGTCGCGCGCCATCGGCCCTGCCTGGTCGAGCGACGAAGCGAACGCCACGATGCCCCAGCGCGAGCAGCGGCCATATGTAGGCTTGATCCCGCTGATCCCGGTGAAGGCCGCGGGCTGGCGGATCGAGCCGCCGGTGTCGGTCCCGGTCGCCGCCGGGCACAGCCGCGCCGAAACCGCCGTCGAGCTGCCGCCCGAAGAACCGCCCGGCGCGAGCGCGGCATTTCCGCCGTCCGAGCGGCGCCACGGCGAGATCACGTTGCCGAAATAGCTGGTCTCGTTCGACGATCCCATCGCGAACTGGTCGAGGTTGAGCTTGCCCAGCATTCCCGCACCCTCGGCCCACAGCTTGCCGCTGACGGTGCTTTCGTAAGGCGGAATAAAGCCTTCGAGCATGTGGCTGGCAGCCGTGGTCTGCACGCCTGCGGTGGCGAACAGGTCCTTCATGCCGATCGGCACGCCGCCCAGCTTGCCCAACGGCTTGCCCGCAGCGCGGTTCGCATCGACCGCACGCGCAGCATCGAGCGCCTTGTCGGGCGTGGTAACGATGAAGGCGTTGAGCGTGGCCGCAGCGGCGACATTGGCGTTGAACGCCTCGGCCACTTCAACCGCGCTGAACGTGCCAGTGGATACGCCATCGCGGATCGCCGCGACGCCAAGTTCGGTCAGTTCGCTCATCACTCGATCACCTTGGGCACGCCGAAAAAGCCATGTTCGGGCGCCGGCGCGTTAGCCAGGACCTTTTCGCGCTTGTCGCCGCCGGTTTGCACATCGGCGTTCACCACGTCATCGCGCAAGCGCAGATGGTTTTCGATCACCGCGGTCATCGGCTCGACCCCGGTCACGTCGACTTCGGCCAATTGTTCCACCCACGCGAGGATGCCGTTCAGTTCGGGCACCATCGCGGAGACTTCGTCTTGCGAAAGCTTGATGCGGGCCAGCGCGGCGATCTTGGCCACGGTGGCGGTATCGACGGACATGCGAGCGGTCTCTTGCGGCTGGAGTTGAATTGCGAGCCGCGCGCTAGCACCCGACCCTGTTTGCATCAAGGATGGCTGCTCTGCGATCAAGGATCGCGGCGCGGACCAATCCGCACCGCGATTCGTGGTTACTGGCCGCCAGGTCCGCTTGGCGGCATCGCGCCCGGCGGCAGATCACCCGGAGGCATCGCACCTGGAGGCATGGCACCTTGAGGCATTCCGGCCGGCCCACCGTGCGGCGCACCGGGACCACCCTTGCCGCGCATGCCCTGGAGCTGCTGCATCTGCATCTGTTGCAACTGGCGCAATTGCGCGGCGTTCATGTAATCGAGCAGTTCGATGTCGAACACCAGATCGCTGTTGCCCGGGATCACGACTTCGCCGGTGCGGTTGTTCTTCTGCGGTTCTGGCCCGTAACCGAGGTTGGCGGGGATGCTGAGCTTGTATTTGCCGCCCTTCTGCATCTTCTGCAGGCCCTGACTGAAGCCGGGCACCACCGCGTCCAGCGGGATCGCGACCTTGTCGCCCTTGTCGAATTCCTTGCCGCTGCCGAGATGGCCCACGTAATTGACCAGCACCACGTCCGCCGCCGTCGGCGAAGCACCGGTCCCGGCCTTGATCGTATCGACCACAAGGCCGTGAAAACGCGCAACGAAAGCGAGCACGAGCGCCAGCGCGAAGGCCAGCCCCACGCCCACCCAGATGCGCGTGGTCGATCCCTTGGCAATCGGCTGCAACGGGACACGGGTGATCTCGGTCATGGTACTACCCCCAAATAGACCTGGCCAAAGGACCTGGAAACGGTTCAGCCGCACAAGGCAAGCTTACGGCCTGCGACAACGCGAAAAGGCGCCGGCAGAACCGGCGCCTTTGATGGCCCAGCAAAGGGCCGTTCGCAAGTGAATTAGAATTTCAAGCGCCGTGAAGTGTCGGCGCCCAAATCCCTACTTGCCGCCGTCGCGTTCAACCCGCTTGCGTTCCAGCTTGCGTGCGCGGCGAACCGCTGCAGCCTTTTCGCGGGCGCGCTTTTCCGACGGCTTCTCGAAGTGACGGCGCAGCTTCATTTCGCGATACACGCCTTCACGCTGCAGCTTCTTCTTGAGCGCGCGGAGAGCCTGGTCGACATTGTTGTCGCGAACGAGAATTTGCATAAACCGAAACACCTCAAGGAACTTTGACCCAGAACCCCACCTGCAATGCGGGGGAGCGGCCTGATACGAAAGACAACGCGCACCGAATCCTGACCAACCAAATTAGGGCCAGGGCGACGCGAACCGCGGGCGGCTAGCAGAAACGCAACGGCCAGGCAAGTCCGTGACTTGCCCAGCACACCACCCGAATCATGCCAAATCCAGCCGCGGCTGGCGAATTGGGCCAAAAAGCCGCATTTGGCAACGCTCGACTGACCCGCGCCACCGTCAAGGCATGCACGCATTGGCATTTTGGCCAATCCACCGCTAAGGCGTGGCTGTGAGCCTGCCCCCTGCCATCCCCCCCGACTTCACCACCGCCTCGCTGCTCGTTGCCGGTGGCGGCGCGTTCGGTGCGTGGCTGCGCTTTGCGACCGGGCGGCTGTGGAGCATGGCCATCGGCCCGGTTGCGGCCAGCGCCTTCCCCTGGAGCACGCTGACGGTCAACGTACTGGGCAGCCTGGCGATGGGCCTGCTGGCGGGTTGGCTGGCGCGGAATACGGGTAGCAATTCGATCCATCCCGAATCCTGGCGCTTGCTGCTGGGCGTGGGCGTGCTGGGCGGCTACACCACCTTTTCGGCCTTCGCGCTGGAATTCGCGCTGTTTGTCGAGCGCGGCGCGCTTGGGCTTGCGGCTTTATATACCGGACTTTCGCTTCTGGCCGGCTTCGCCGCGCTGTTCGCCGGTCTCTTCATCATGCGGACCGTTTGAATGAACAAATCCACCGACGATAACACCGTGCGCCAGTTCATCGTCGGGCATGACGACGACGGCGTCCGACTCGACCGCTGGTTCAAGCGCAACCTGCCGCAAGTGGGCTTCGCGACGATCTCGCGCTGGGCGCGCACCGGGCAGATCCGCGTCGACGGCAGCCGCGCCGATCCGGCCGATCGGCTCAGCACCGGCCAGGTGCTGCGCGTGCCCCCGGGCGGCGCTACGCCGGCCACGGCTGCCGGCCCAAAGAACGGATTTGGGTCCAAGCCGGCGCGCAAGATCATCGAACTGACCGACGAGCAACGCGCTGAAGCCAAGGCGATGCTGATGGTCGAAACGCCCGCTGCGTTCGTGCTCAACAAGCCGCCGGGGCTGGCCACGCAAGGCGGCAGCGGCACCACGCGGCATGTCGACATGCTGCTCGATGCTTATGCCAGCGAGACCGAACCGCGCCCGCGGTTGGTCCACCGGTTGGACAAGGATACCTCGGGCGTGCTGCTGATCGCGCGCACCCCGGGCAGCGCGGCGTTCTTTTCCAAGCGATTCTCGGGCCGCACCGCGCGGAAGATCTACTGGGCGCTGGTGGTCGGGTCGCCCGCAGCCGACGAAGGCCTGATCGAATTGCCGCTGGCCAAGCAGCCGGGCACCGGCGGCGAAAAGATGATGGTCGACCACACCGAGGAAGGCCAGCGCGCGGCCACCAAGTACCGCGTGATCGATCGCGCGGGCGACAGCGCGGCGTGGCTCGAACTCCAGCCGCTGACGGGCCGCACGCACCAATTGCGCGTGCACCTGGCCGCGATCGGCCACCCGATCGTGGGCGATGGCAAGTACGGCGGGCAGGCCGCGTTCCTGACCGGGTTCGTCAGCCGCAAGATGCATCTGCACGCCAGGCGCTTGCGGATCGAGGCGCCCGGCCACGGCCAGATCGACGCGACTGCGCCGCTGCCCGAGCATTTTTCGGCCAGCATGGAGCAGTTGGGTTTCGTCGAAGCCGAGGGCAACGCGCCGATCGATGACGGCCCGCCACCGCCCGACAAGACGCAGTTGAAGCAGGAAGCCAAGGCCCACGCCAAGCTTTACCGCAAGGAACGGCGCGGTGAGCGGCGCAAGCGCAGCGAAGTGCCGGGGATTGATGAAAAGTCCCCGGCAATGGCCAGGCGCGCGCCCGCCAAGGCCGCAGCTCGGCCTGGCGCGAAGCCGGGCGGAAAGCCGGGACCTAAAGCCGTAGCAGGAACGCCCGCGCGCGCCGTCAGGGCTCGGGCAAGGCCGGCAGTTCCGGGCAAGCCGGCTCCGTCCGGTCCGCGGTCAGGCGCACGGCCTGGCGCCGTATCCGGCCCCAAGCCCGGACCCAAGCCTGGCCTCAAGCCTGGACCACGCACGGGACCCAAACCCGGACCCGACTCCGCCCCGCGCGGGCGCAGCCCCCGCTGATGCATCCCAACGCTCAGTTCCGGCACAATGATCGGGCGCTGTTGCGCGCGATGGTCGATGAAGTGGGCATGGGCACGGTGTTCGCGGCCACGCCCGACGGACCGCGCGTGGCACACGTGCCGCTGCTGCTGTCCGGTGATCGGCTGTGCTTCCACATCGCGCGCGGAAATGCGCTGGCGCGGCACCTCGACGGGCTCGATGCGCTGGCGCTGGTCAACGGCCCCGATGCCTATGTCAGCCCGCGCTGGTTCACCGATCCGGCGCAAGTGCCGACATGGAACTACGTGGCGCTCGAAATGCAGGGCAGGGCGCGGCGGATCGACCAGGACGCGTTGCTGGCACTGCTCGAAGACCTGACCGCGCGCAACGAGGCGCGCGTGACCGTCGGGACCCCGTGGACGATGGACAAGATGCCGGCGGACAAGCTGCGCACGATGATGGCGGCGATCGTCGGATTCGAGATCGATGTCACCGCCTGGCGCGAGACTTTCAAACTCAGCCAGAACAAACCCGCCGAGGAGCGTGCGCGCGTGATTGCCGGGCTTGAGCAACAGGGCGCCCCGGCGATGGCGGCGCTGATGCGGGGGCTGACATCATGAACGGGCCCAAAAGCGATCAACGTCTGGCGGTGTTCGATTGCGACGGCACGCTGGTCGACGGGCAGGCCGAAGTCTGCACCGCGATGGAGGCGGCATTCGCGGACTTGGGATTGGTGGCCCCCCCGCGCCACGATATCCGGCGCATCGTCGGGCTCAGCCTGCCGGCCGCGATGGTCAGGCTGGCGCCGGACGCCGGCGCCGACGTGCGCAGCGCGCTTGATACAGCATACCGCGCACAGTTCCGTGCCGCGCGCGAGGCCGGCCGGCTGGTGGAGCCGTTGTTCGATGGCATCCCCGAACTGCTCGACGCGCTGCTGGCTGATGGCTGGCTGCTGGGCGTGGCAACGGGCAAAAGCGCGCGCGGGCTGGCGCATTGCCTGGAGGTGCACGGGCTTTCGCGCCATTTCGTGACCTTGCAGACCGCCGATAACCACCCGTCGAAGCCCGACCCGGCGATGCTGGAGACCGCGCTGTTCGAAGCGGCGACGCAGCGTGGCCGTGCGGTGATGATCGGCGATACCGTGTACGATATTCACATGGCCCGCGCCGCTTCGGTCACCGCGATCGGTGTGGCCTGGGGCTATCACGCGCCCGAAGAGCTGGTCGAAGCCGGCGCCATCGGCGTGGCGCGCGATTGCACGGAGTTGCTCGGCATGTTGCGGGACTTGCCATGAGCGATTGGCCGACTCAGGAAGGCCGCGACCCGGCGGTCGCACGCTTTGCCGTGATCCAGGCGATGCGCGCTTCGGGGGCGATGCTGGTGATGGGTGGCTTCGCGGTTCTGTCACATCATTTCCCGTCGCTGGCTGGCGTACCCGATCCGGTCGGCTATGTGCTGCTGGGCGTGGGCGTGGTCGATTTCTTCGTGGTGCCGCAAGTGCTCGCCAAGCGGTGGAGAAGCCCGAAGCCGTGAAGCGGTTCTACACCGATTGCAGCGCGGTTGCAGAAGGCTTGCAGTGGCAGGTGCTGCTCGACGGGCGGAAGGTGCGGACACAAGCCGGGTTGCCGCAACTGGTGCCGTCTCTAGTGCTGGCCGACGCGATGGCGGCCGAGTGGGATGCGCAAGGCGATACCATCGATTCGGGCAGCTTCCCGCTACGCGACCTGGCCGATTACGCGATCGACGTGGTCCGGACCGATCCCGGTAAAGTGGCGGACGACTTGCTGCGCTTCGCCGAAACCGACACGCTGTGCTATCGCGCCGAGCCCGACGAGGCGCTGGGCATCCGCCAACGCGACGTTTGGGAACCGTTGGTTCTTGCCGTCGAATCGCGGCTGGATGTGCGCTTCATCCGGCTGGCCGGGGTGATTCACCGTCCGCAGCCGGGCGAGACGATCGCGGCTCTTCGCGCAGAGATGCTGCGGTTTGATGCGTTCGAACTGGCGGCGCTGCACACCCTGGCAAGTCTCGCCGCGTCGCTGGTGATCGGCCTCGCCGCGCTCGATCCGGCCGCCGATGCGGAAGCGTTGTTTGCGGCCTCCAACCTCGAGGAAGACTGGCAGGCCGAATTGTGGGGCAAGGACGATGCGGCGATCGAACTGCGGGCGCGCCGCCTCGCAGGGTTCTGCGAAGCGGCGCGGTTTGTGCATCTCGCCAGGGATCGAGGCACAAATCCAAGTTAGGCGAAAATAGACATCGGCGATGGTTCGGGCACCCGCATCGGCCCGCTGAGCGCCTGCCGCGCCAGCCGAGACAAGTGGCGCCGGCCATCTTCCCAGCCGCCGAGGCCTGATTCGGCGTTGATGTGCCCGGCCTCTCCGGCATCTACGAACTTGCTGCCCCAGAACGTTGCCAGCCGCTCGCTGTGATCGAAGCTGCCCCACGAATCGTCGCGGCTGGCCACCACCATCGATGGGAATGGCAGCGGGCCGAGCGGGGTGGGCGCAAACCCCTGCAACCGCGGTTCGCGCAACGGCCCATCGACATCGGGTGGCGCCACCAGCAGCGCGCCGATCACCGGATCGCCGTAAGCGGGCTGTTCGTAATGCGCCCACCACGCGACCGTGAGGCAACCGAGGCTGTGCGTCACCAGGATGATCGGGCGGCCACCCTTGACACTTTGCGCTCTGTGGATCGCCAGGTTCAGCCGGTTCACCCACATGTTGCGGTTGGGTATGGCCCAATCGCCCATATCCACCCGCCGCGCCCTGGCGTCGCGTTCTTCCCATAGCGTTTGCCAGTGCGTGGGGCCGCTGCCATCGAGACCGGGAACGGTCAGCACGAGCGGCGAAGTAGAGCGATTTTTCAGGCCATCGACATGGTTGAACATTGCGGTGATCCTTGTGTTCCAAGGCCTCCGACTATAACTCTACCTTTAAGATAGACAATGAACTTGCGCCAATCCGACAGGCGCTTGCGCCAAGCTGCAAACGGCGCGCCAAAGCGGTTTGCAGCGGCGATAGAGTGGCCTTCAAATGGTGCTGCAATGCCCCTCGCCGCCGGATCACCCGATCCAGTCGGCCACTTGTCCGGCGACCGTATTCGCGGCCTGGTTCAACGCAACGCCCACCGGTCCCGGCTGCGCGACCACGCCGCCTACCACGCTTTCGAAGCGCTTCGTTTCGATCGCGCCGTTCGGCCGTTCCTTGATCGCATCGTAGCGCACCACTGCCGAACCGGTGCGTGCATCAAAGCCCATATCGATCAGCCGGCCACCCAGCTTGAGCGCGGAGGTGCCGGGATCGCCCTCGACCACCAATTGCTTGCCGCGCGCGCGCAGCGTTTCGGCCATCAGGTGGCGGAACAAGTGGCTCGGCCGTTCGACCCACAATGCGCCCTTGAGATAGGCAACGGTGGTGTCATCGACCTGAACCGGCACCCGCGTTACGTCGACGCGCATTTCAGCCACCGGATCGAGCACGGCGATGGCGCTGCGATACGTGCCGCTGCTGCCCGACCCTGCCGCCGCCGCATGATCGGCGGTTAGGTTGAGCAGCGTCGGCGGGACTTTGCCACCGAGGCCGAGGCAGCCGCCCAGCGCGAGGATCAGCGTGAGGGCCAGCGGTGCGCGCCAGGCCTGACCCCGCGTTGCGAAAGCGTGCTGTGTGTTTGTCATGGCTTGTAATCCGGCAGCTTGGGTCCGCCGACCAATCCGCCCACACCGCGATCGCCGACGCGTTCGGTGACCTGGCGCAGCGAACGGATCGTGGCTTGCAGTTCCTTGATCGCGGATTCGGCGGCGGGCAGCGTGCGTTCGTTCATCTGCTGCGCGGCGGGCGTGGCAGCATTGAGCGTGACCTTCAGCGCATCGGCCGCCGATTGCGCGGATTTCAACGTTTCGTGCAATTGCTTGGCAAGGCCGCTGCCGTCTTTGGTAATCATGTCGTTGGCCGCGTTCGAGGTCTTCTCGAAGCTCGCCAGCGTATAATTCGCCTGGCGCAAAGTGGATTGCAGTTCGGCCAGAATGCGCTTGGCATCGGGCGAGGCCGCCGCGAGGTTGGCGGTCAGCGTGTTGGTGTTGGCGAGGATGCCTTCGAACGACTTCTGGTTCTTGTCCGACATCAACTGCGTCAACCGGTCGGTCAGCGTGGCCAGTCGTTCGAGCAGCAGCGGCGCGTTGGCGAGCAAGGCGCCAAGTCCGCCGCGCTTGGTCGGGATCACCGGCGCGCCTTCGGGGCCGGCTTCGACAATTTTGGGCGCGCCGCGCACCGCACCATCGAGCTGGATCGTCGAAACGCCGGTGAAACTGCCCTGCAACGTGGCAACGGTGCCTTGCAGGATCGGGATCTTGTCATCGACCTCGATCCGCACGCGCACGAATTCAGGGTCCTTCTTCCACAATTCGATCACGCGCACCTGGCCCGCAGGTACGCCGGCGAACGTGACCGCCGAGCCCTTGGCCAGGCCTTCGACCGATTGCTTGAAGAAGATGTCGTAAGCATTCTGCGTGGGGTGGTTGAGACGCGTGATCCAGACGATGGCCGCAGCGAGACCCGCCAACAGCACCAGCGTGACCGCGCCCACCCACACATGATTTGCCCGCGTTTCCATCTTCGGTTGACCGAACCCCTTCGTTTCTGTTCATGCGCACCGATCAAAGGTGCAGGTGCTCTGGTTGCTATGCCTGCTCGGCAGCGGGTTTGTCCATCTTGGTCCGGCTTTGTGCAGACGTTTGAACCTCTGCTGCGTTCCGCCCACCCGCTTCGGATTTCTGAGCGTCGCGCTTCTGGCTATCCTGCGCCGCCCTCCCGCGCGGGCCGTTGAAATATTCCTGGATCCACGGATGGTCGGTCGCCAGCAATTCGGGGATCGTGCCCACCGCGATCACCTTTTTGTCCGCAATCACCGCCACCCGATCGCAGATTTCGTACAGCGTATCGAGATCGTGCGTGATCAGGAACACCGTGAGATCAAGCGTCTGCTGCAATTCGGCGATCAGCGTATCGAACGCCGCAGCACCAATCGGATCGAGGCCCGCAGTCGGCTCGTCGAGGAACAGCAGTTCGGGATCGAGCGACAGCGCGCGCGCAAGGCCAGCACGTTTGCGCATCCCGCCCGACAATTGCGACGGATAGCGCGCCGTGGCGGTGGCGGGCAGGCCCGACAGCAGCACCTTGTAACGCGCGATCTCGTGCCGCAGTTCGTCATGGATTTCGGGATAGAACTCCTTGAGCGGCACTTCGACATTTTCGCCTACGGTCAGCGTCGAGAACAGCGCACCGCCCTGGAACAGCACGCCCCAGCGCGAACGGATGTCGATATCGTCGTCATCACGCGCATCGGTGATCGAACGGCCAAGCACCTCGATTTCGCCGGCCTCGGGGATCTGCAACCCGATGATCGAGCGCATCAGCACCGATTTGCCCGTGCCCGATCCGCCCACCACGCCGATGATTTCACCGCGCCGCACGTCGAGATCGAGCCCTTCGTGGATCACCTGCTCGCCGAAGGCATTGCGCAAGCCTTTGACGCGAATCGGGAAATCGCCCGTGAACGGCTCGGGAATATCGACCAGCTTCTGATCGACGGCTTCCTCCTGCGGGGTGGCCTGCTCTGGCACTGTCTCGTCCGCGGCCATCACCCCCACCCCACATTGGTGAAGAATACCGCAAAGAACGCATCGAGCACGATCACGATGAAGATCGCCATCACCACCGCCGAAGTGGTGCGCCGGCCGACTTCCTCGGCATTGCCTTCGACTTGCAGCCCCTGGTAGCAGCCTGCCACCGACACGATCGTGCCGAACACCAGCGCCTTGATCAGCCCGACATACAAATCGTGGCTGGGCACCACTTCCTGGATGCGCGCCAGGAACGTCCAGAACGGAATGCCTAGCGTAAGCGAGGACAGGAACGCGCCGCCGACGATCGCCACCGCCGAGGCATAGATGCCCAGCAGCGGCATCATGAAAATGCACGCCAGGATGCGCGGCAGCACCAGCGCTTCGATCGGTGACACGCCGATGGTGCGCATGGCATCCACTTCCTCGGTCAGCTTCATCGTGCCCAGTTGCGCCGCAAAGGCCGAGCCCGAGCGGCCCGCGACCATGATCGCGGTCATCAGCACGCCCAGTTCGCGCAAGGTCAGCCGGCCGACGAGGTTGACCGTGTAGATCTCGGCCCCGAACTGGCGCAACTGCACCGCGCCCTGCTGCGCGATGACGATGCCGATGAGGAAGCTCATCAGGCCGATGATCGCAAGGCTGGATACTCCCACCTGCTCCATCTGGCTGACCAGCGCGAGCCCGCGAAACCGGCTTGGCCGGCGGATGGTCGAACCGATCGCCATGATCACTTGGCCAAGCAGGCCGATCACGCGCAATGCGCCCTCGCCCAAGCCGATGACCACCTCGCCCACGCTGGCCGCCACGCGCAGCGGCAGCGGCGCGCGATGATCGCGAATCGCCTCGCGGTTATCGTCGGATTTCTTGATCGCTTCGACCAGCCGCTGCGCGGTTTCGCTGCAACCGACGATCTTGGCATCGGTCTCGCGCGACAGGCGCCATACGATCCAGGCGCCGACCGTGTCGATCTCCTCGACATGCGTCATGTCGATCTCGCGCAGCGTTCCGGTCAGCCCGCGCAGCCGCTGGTCCATCGCGCCGACCGACGACACCACCAGCGGGCCGTGAAAGGCCAGCATCGTCTCGCCATCGGCGCTATCTTGAGTGGTAAAGTCGGCCAGAACCCGCATTATGCACCTCATGGGCGAAAACGCATGAGGCGACAATAGCGCACCAGCGAACCGCAGGCCGCAACGAAGTCGTCGCCCCCGGCCTTGCTTGCCGGCCCCCGCGCTGGCAAAGCCCCGGCGCATGACCGACGAACCATCAAGCGCCGCACCCACCCTGGCCAAGACCTTCGAGCCCGCCCGGATCGAGGCGCGCTGGTACGCGCATTGGGAAAGCAACGGCCTGTTCCGCCCCGAACGCCCCGACGCGACTCCCTACACCATCGTCAACCCGCCGCCCAACGTGACGGGCAGCCTCCACATCGGCCACGCGCTCGACAACACGCTGCAGGACGTGGTGATCCGCTACGAACGGCTGCGCGGCAAGGATGCGCTGTGGGTGGTGGGCACCGATCACGCCGGCATCGCCACGCAGATGGTGGTCGAACGCCAGTTGGAAGCGCAGCAGGACAAGCGCACCAATTACACGCGCGAACAATTCATCGACAAGGTGTGGGAATGGAAGGCGGAAAGCGGCGGCACCATCACCGGCCAGTTGCGGCGGCTGGGCTGCTCGATGGACTGGTCGCGCGAGCAGTTCACGATGGACCCGCACTTCACCAAAGCGGTGGTGAAGGTGTTCGTCGACCTCTACAATCAGGACCTGATCTATCGCGACAAACGGCTGGTCAACTGGGACCCACGGCTCAAGACCGCGATCAGCGATCTCGAAGTCGAAACGCGCGAGATCAAGGGCCACTTCTGGCACTTCCGCTATCCGCTGGCAGACGGCGTGACGCTGGCCGACGGGCGCGATCACCTGGTTGTCGCCACCACCCGGCCCGAGACGATGCTGGCCGATATGGCGGTGGCGGTGAATGCAAAGGACGAACGCTACCAAAGCGTGATCGGCAAGTTCGTCACGCTGCCGATCACCGGGCGGCGCATTCCGATCGTGGCCGATGACCATGCCGATCCCGAACTGGGTTCGGGCGCGGTGAAGATCACGCCGGGGCACGATTTCAACGACTTCGAAGTGGGTAAGCGCGCCGGGTTCAAGGCCGGCGAGATGCTCAACATGTTCGATGCCGAGGCCAACGTGGTGCAAGTGGCCGATGGGCTGATTCCCGAGCGGTTCGTGGGGCTGCACCGCTTCAAGGATGGTCGCGATACCGCCGATGGCGCGCGCGAAATGGTCGTGGCGGAGATGAAGGCGCTCGGAAATCTCGTGCTGCACGAGGTGAAGGGCAAGGACGGCGAAGTGACGCTGGCCGATGCCGAGGACCGCACGATCCAGACCCCCTACGGCGATCGCGGCGGGGTGGTGATCGAACCGTGGCTGACCGACCAGTGGTATGTGAACGCCGAGGAACTGGCGAAAGCGCCGCTTGAAGCGGTGCGCTCGGGCGCGATCGAGATCGTGCCGAAGTCGTGGGAAAAGACGTTCTTCAACTGGATGGAGAATATCCAGCCATGGTGCGTTTCCCGCCAGTTGTGGTGGGGGCACCGGATTCCGGCTTGGTATGGCGATGACGGCAAAATCTATGTTGCCGAAGCCGAGGAGGCAGCTCAGGCACTCGCTGGCGGTGACGTGTCACTCGCCCGCGACGAGGACGTCCTGGACACCTGGTTCTCATCGGCGCTGTGGCCCTTCGCCACGCTCGGCTGGCCCGAAGACGCCGAGCTGGTCCGCCGCCATTATCCCAACGACCTACTGATCTCAGGCTTCGACATCCTGTTCTTCTGGGACGCCCGGATGGCGATGCAGGGGCTGCATTTCATGGACGAAGTGCCGTGGAGGCGGCTCTATCTCCACGGGCTCGTGCGCGCCGCCGATGGGCAGAAGATGTCCAAATCGAAGGGCAACGTGGTCGATCCGCTGTTGCTGATCGACAAGTTCGGCGCCGATGCGCTGCGCTTCTTCATGGCGGCGATGGAAAGCCAGGGCCGCGACGTGAAGATGGATGAACGCCGCGTCGAAGGCTACCGCAACTTCGCCACCAAGCTGTGGAATGCCGCGCGGTTTTGCCAAAGCAACGGCATCGGCGCGAGCACCACGCTCGCCGCCCCCGCCGCCACGCTCGCGGTCAACAAGTGGATCATCGGCGAAGTCGTCACCACGCTGGCGGACCTCGACAAGGCGATGGCCGACTTGCGCTTCGACGCCGCCGCCAACACGATCTACCACTTCGTGTGGGACACCTTCTGCGACTGGTACATCGAACTGATCAAGGGATCATTCGACGACGAGACCAAGGCCGTTGCCGGCTGGGTGCTCGACCAGATTCTGGTGATGCTCCACCCGTTCATGCCCTTCGTGACCGAAGAATTGTGGGCGAGTATGGGGGCTCGTGAGGGTGAGTTAATCGTGGCGCGCTGGCCTGAACCGAGTGCGGTGGTGGATGCGGCGGCAAAGGCTGAGGTGGAAGCGGCCATCGATCTGGTGCGATCGATCAGAGGAGCGCGGACCGAACTGAATGTGCCGCCTTCCGCCAAGCCCCATATGCATGCGTTTAACCTGTCTAGCGAATGGCAAACCGTCTTGGAAAAGCTGGGTTCGGTCATTGGGCGGCTGGCAAGAGTTCACATCAGCTTCGACGTTCCAAATGGGACGTTTCCGGGTCAGAATGTTCCCAAGAGCGTTGATGATGCGCTTCACACGCGACTGGCGAGCCGGGGCTCGATTCTCATTGAGCGGCCCGGCTTCAGCGGCGCAATCGATCTCGAAGGCGTGATCGACGTGGCCACCGAAAAGGCCCGCCTCACCAAAGCGCTCGAAACCTCCACCAAGGAAGCCAAGTCGCTCGAAGGCCGGCTCAAGAACCCCGCCTTCGTCGAAAAGGCCAAGCCCGAGGCAGTCGAAAAGGCCCGCGCCGATCATGCCTCGCACGCCGCCGAAGCCGAACGGCTGGCCGCGGCGCTGGCGCGGTTGGGGTAAAAGTGGCCACAAAAAATCCGTTCGTGCTGAGCTTGTCGAAGCACTGTTCTTCTTTTGCCTTGTGCCCAAAGAAGTGCAGCCGTTGACCTACGGCCGCCTTCGGCCCGACAAGCTCAGGGCGAACGGATTTGTTTTGAGCCTATGTCTCTAATCCTCGCCACCACGATTCCGGGCGAACCCGAAATCTTCGCCTCGCTCCAGGGCGAAGGCCCCTCAATCGGACGGCCGAGCGTGTTCGTGCGGCTGTCGCGCTGCAACCTGGCCTGCACCTGGTGCGACACCGCCTACACCTGGCGCTTTTCGGGCGACAACCGCCCGCACCGCGATGATATCGCGTTCGACCGCAGCGCCAATCAAGTCACGTGGGCGGAGGACGAAGTCGCCGCCAGAATCGCTGCCTTGTTCGCGCCCGCCGCACAGCCAAGGCTGGTCATAACTGGCGGCGAACCGCTGCTGCAGGGTTCCGCATTGGCGCGAATGGTCGAAGCGCTCAAGCAGGCCGTGACCGCACTCCACGTCGAGATCGAAACCAACGGAACCGTCGCGCCGCACCCTGCCCTCGACGCGCTGGTCGATCAATACAACGTCAGCCCCAAGCTCGCGCACAGCGGAAACCCGGCCGACCTCGCGTTGGTCCCCGAGCGGCTCACCGCCTGGGCCGCCGAGCCGCGCGCCTTCTTCAAATTCGTGATTGCCGAAGCGGCGGACCTGTCTGAGATCACCGCGCTTCAACAGCGCTATACGATCCCGCCTGACCGACTCTACGTGATGCCCGAAGGAACCGACAGCGCCACGCTGCGCACCCGTGCGCTCTGGCTGGCCGAAGCCGCAGCGTCAGCCGGCTGGCGTTTCACCGACCGGCTGCACATTCATCTCTATGGTGATACGCGCGGGACTTGAGCCGCACACCACATCCCGTTCGTGTCGAGCGAAGTCGAGACACGTGAGCGCGGCGCCAGCGTGTCTCGACTTCGC
>NZ_JANXWG010000159.1 GCF_025351285.1 Novosphingobium sp. | reverse complement strand
CGCGGGTGGGCATCTCCAACACCTCGCCCGCCCGCGCCCGATCGTAAGCACGTTCGCCATCGATGCGGATCGCCGAATAGGCCGGTGGCACTTGCTCGATCGGCCCGGTAAACGTCGGTAGCACCGCCACCACATCGGCCATGCAAGGCCGGTACAACGTGGTCGCAATCACCTTGCCTTCAAGGTCAAGCGTGTCGGTCTCGGCCCCGAACGCGATCGTGAAATCGTACTCCTTGCTCGCATCGAGCATCTGCCCGCACAGCTTTGTCGCCTCGCCCAGCGCGATCGGCAGCACGCCGGTGGCGAGCGGATCGAGCGTGCCGCCGTGGCCGACTTTGACCTTGCCGAATCCAGCTTCGCGCAAGTTGCGCTTGACCGCGCCGACCGCCTGCGTCGATCCCAGCCCGAACGGCTTGTCGAGAATGATCCAGCCGCTGGGCACTTAAGCTAGGCGTCGAACAACTGGTTCAAGGGCACGCCTGCAACGATCCGAGTCACCATCAGCAACTTGCCCACCACCCATTCGAGCGGCGGGCCGAGCACGCGGTGGAGCAAGTCCATATCGGGCATCAGGTAGGGCAGCACGACGATCAGCGCGAACACCACCAGCAGACCCTTGTAGCGGAAGCTGGCGTATACCCGCGCGGCAGGCCGCGGAAGCAACCCTTCGACCACATGCGATCCATCGAACGGCGGGATCGGCAGCAGGTTGAACAGCCCGAGCGACACGTTGACGATGATGAAATACCCAAGGTTCTGCGCCACGAACAATGCCACCGCGCCCGGCTGCTCGCTGGCGCCGAACCGCGCCAGCAACCCCAGCGCCACCGCGCTGAACAGCGCCATCACCAGGTTGCTCCCCGGCCCCGCCAGCGCCACCAGCATCATGTCGCGACGCGGATTGCGCAACTGCGCAGCATCGACCGGCACCGGCTTGGCCCAGCCGAACACCGGCGCGTGGCTGAGCGCGAGGATGCCTGGCAGCAGCACCGTGCCCACCGGATCGACATGGCGCAGCGGATTGAGCGTCAGCCGCCCCATCGAGCGCGCGGTCTGGTCGCCCAGCAGCGACGCGACGTAGCCGTGCGCCACTTCGTGGAACACCACCGCCAGCACGATCGGCACGATGATCGTCGCGGCCTGGTACAGTGTGTCGTTCATGCGCGCGCATTCCAATCGTCGCGCAGGATCGAAAAGGACACGGTGTCGCGCACGCGTCCGGTCCATGTCTGGCGTTCGTGGCGCAGCACGCCTTCCTCGACGGCACCGAGTTTCAGCACCGCCGCGCGGCTGCGCAAATTGATCGCATCGACCATGAAGCACACCCGCTCCAGCCCGCATGCAAAGGCATGGTCGAGCATCAGCACCTTGACGCGGCGGTTGAAGCCGGTGCCGCGCAAGGCGGGCACGATGTAGCTGTTGCCGATCTCGATGCTCCAGCCGGGCGCGCCACGCTCGATCCAGCCGGTCATGCCGACCACTTCGCCGCCACGCAGGATGGCATAAACCCGGCGCGCGCCGCCCGAACTCAGCAGGCGGTCGAACTGCGGGTCGAAGCCCTCACCCCCGAAGTTCGACGAATACGACACCCAGATCTCGCGATCCTGGGCACAAGCCGCGCGCAACGGTGCCCGGTGTGCTTCCACCAGCAGATCGAGCCGCACATCGCCATCCGCCAGCGGCACGTAAAGCGAGGGCTCGCTCATCCCGCCATCGCCGCGCTGAAATGCTTGCGGCACAGCGCGACATATCGCTCGTTGCCGCCGATCTCGGTCTGGTCGCCCGCGCGCACCGGCGCGCCGCCATGATCGACGCGCAAGTTCATCGTGGCCTTGCGCCCGCAGTGGCAGACGGCCTTCAGTTCGACCAGCGCATCGGCGATCCCCAGCAGCGCCGCCGATCCTGCGAACAATTCGCCCTGGAAATCGGTGCGTAAGCCATAGCACAGCACCGGAATCCCGCCCTCATCGGCCACCCGCGCCAATTGCCAGACTTGTGCGCGGCTAAGAAATTGCGCCTCGTCGACCAGCACGCACGCCAGCGGCTCGACAAGGGTAGCGGCCATGATCCGTGCCCACATGTCGGTCTCTGAGATAAACCGGTTTGCTTCCAGCTCCAGCCCGATCCGGCTGGCGATCCGCCCCTCGGCACGATCATCAACCGCGGCGGTCCACAACATCGTCGCCATGCCGCGCTCGCGATAATTGAAATCGGCCTGGAGCAGCGTGGTCGATTTGCCTGCGTTCATGCTGGCGTAGTAGAAATAAAGCTTGGCCATCGGCGGGGTGCGTCGGCCTCAAGCGTCTGAGGAAGGCGCGGTGAGATCGCGCGCAACCTTCGGATCGCGCAGCAGCGCCTCGATCCGCGCCGCCTCGTCGAAAGTCTCATCGCTTTCGAAGCGGATCTTCGCTGCGTATTTCAGCTTGAGCCGGCCGGCCACTTCGCGCTGGAAATAGGCGGTATTGGTGCGCAGTGCCTTCAGCACAGCCTCCTCGTCCTCGCCTAGCAGCGGCTTTACGTAAGCTGTCGCGAGGCGCAGATCGGGAGTCATCCGCACTTCGGTAACCGAGACGGTCGTCGCGGCAAGCACCGCGTCGCGCACTTGCTGGCGGGTAAGCAAGTCGGACAGCACATGGCGGACTTGTTCGCCCACCTTGAGCAGGCGCACGTTGCGGGCTTCGGGGCTGGATGGTGGGCGGGCCATATTAAATCTGATCCATCTTCGCGAGAATGCGCTTCATCGAACGCAAATTGCGCGCGGTGCCCTTGAGCCCCAGCCGGCGTTCGATGAACGCACCCACCAGCTTGCTTTCAGCCACGCCCGCGCAATAGTCGATATGGAGTGCGCAGGTTCCCGCCGCAATCCTCTCGGCGCCGCGACGATCGGCCGAAAGCCGCGCGAACCCCGCCGGATCGACCGGGCCTTCGAGGAACAGCGTGTGAACGAACTTTTCCTCACCGTCGTGGAACGGGTTTTCGGCGATCGCGGCGGCCAGCGCGCCGCGCGACCGGACCAGCGCGACGCTGGTCATGCCGAACCGCTGGCGCATCATCAGCGAAAGCTTTTCCTCCAGCCCGCGATCGGGTCGCGCTTCGTGATCGAACAGCACGTTGCCGCTGGCGACCACGGTTTCGACCCGGGTGAAGCCCTCTGCCTCGAACGCGCCACGCAAGTCCGCCATAGTCAGCCGGTTGCCGCCGACGTTGATCGAACCGAACAGGGCGACGTAGCGGGGCATCAAGGGCTCTTTTCGAATGATCCGGACTTCGGTTTCGAGAAATGGCACCCTTAAGCGGCAGTCTTCCGGAAGACGCAGTCGAATTCGATGGCCGACGCGGGAACCTCGGCAGCACCACAGACAGTTCTGAACTGGGCCGGACAGTATCCGATTTGTCCGACGAATTCGAGCGCTTTCATGAAATCCCATACACCATCATAAAGGTGCTTTACTGGAAGTTCCAACTGGATACCCAAAACGATCGGGAGCAAACCCGATGCTCCGGTCAAAACCTGCTTTTCGTATCCCTGCGTATCGACTTTGAGGAATATCTGCTCGGCCCGCTGCAGGTCTTCCATGCCATCAAGTCGCATGATCGGTACGACATCTCGCGATATCACCGACATGCCGTTATCTCGAGCAAGGCCGTAACTGCTGACTTCATTGATCGAACTATAAACAGTCGACCGCGTCCGATTGATTGTGATGTCACCGTCGGTATCGCCGACAGCGCTGTTGATGATCGTCCAATTTTCGTCTTTGTCCGATGCCGCTTTGAGCCTTTCGAAGCTTTCCGCAAGCGGCTCGAAGGAGATGATCCGGCCGCGATAACCCATCTTGCGAAGCTCTTTGCCGAACTGCCCTTCATTGGCGCCCACATCAACCACGATGTCGATGTTCCGCGACTTCAGGAAATCGATCAGGCCGGGCTCATCGCTCAGCTTCATTCCGAACGGCCTCGCCAGCGATCCAGCCGCGGACAGGCACAGCCAGCGCCACGCCCTGCCCGCCCGGATAACCACACCTTTCATCGTCGGAATGCGCATCCAATGCCCCCCTTGTCCTCTCCCCGCCGGGAAGAGGACTCACGCGCTACGTTACAGCACCCGGTCACGCATCTCCACGTCGAACACCTCGAGCATGTCGCCTGGCCGGATATCGTTGGTATCGGCCAGCAACACGCCGCATTCCAGGCCCATGCGCACTTCTGGAACGTCGTCCTTGAAGCGGCGGAGCGAGGAAATCGTGGTCTTCGAGATGATGACGTCGCCACGCGTAAGCCGCGCCTCGATACCCTTGCGAATGATGCCTTCGAGCACCGTAAGACCGGCGGCCTTGTCGCGCTTGCCCGCGGGGAACACTTCCTTGACTTCGGCGCGGCCGACCACGGTTTCGATCCGTTCGGGACCCCACTCGCCCGCCATCTCCTTGGCGATGTCGTCGGTGAGGTGGTATATCACGTCGAAGTACTTCATCCGCACCTTGAAGCGCTCGATCATCTCGCGCGCCTTGGCGTTCGGGCGGACCTGGAAGCCGATGATCGGCGCGCCGCTGGCTTGCGCCAGGGTCACGTCGCTTTCGGTGATCGCGCCCACGCCCGAATTGAGGATGCGGACCTTGATCTCGTCGTTCGACAAGCGGTTGAGCGCATTGACGATCGCCTCGGCCGAACCCTGCACGTCGGCCTTGATGACCACCGGGAACTCGATGACATTGGCCTTGGCGGTGAGCGCCGAGAACATGTTCTCGAGGCTGACCGGCGCGCTTGCGGTGCGCAGTTCGGTGGCCTTTTCAGCACGATAGGCCGCCGCTTCGCGCGCCCGGGCCTCGCTTTCGACCACCGACAGCAAATCGCCCGCCATCGGCACGCCGCCCAGGCCCAGCACTTCGACCGGCAGCGACGGTGGCGCCGCCTTGATCTGCCGCCCCTTGTCGTCGAGCATCGCGCGGACGCGGCCCGACTGGGTGCCGACCACGAAGATGTCCCCCACCTTCAGAGTGCCGCGCGTGATCAGCACGGTTGCGAGCGGGCCCTTGCCCTTGTCGAGCTTGGCCTCGATCACCGTGGCGTCAGCCGCGCGATCGGGGTTTGCGCTCAGTTCGAGCAATTCGGCCTGGAGCAGGATCTTTTCGATCAGTTCGTCCAGCCCGGCGCCGGTCTTGGCCGAAACCTCGACGTCCTGCACATCGCCCGACATCGCTTCGACCACGACCTCATGTTCTAGCAGGCGTTCGCGGATCTTGAGCGGGTTGGCTTCGGGCTTGTCGCTCTTGGTGATCGCCACGATCATCGGCACGCCGGCCGCCTTGGTGTGGCGGATCGCCTCGATGGTCTGCGGCATGATGCCGTCATCGGCGGCCACCACCAGTATCACGATATCGGTCACGTTGGCACCGCGCATGCGCATGTCGGTGAAGGCTTCGTGGCCCGGGGTATCGAGGAAGGTGATCAGTTCACCGCCCTTGGTCTTGATCTGGTAGGCCCCAATATGCTGGGTGATCCCGCCCGCTTCGCCGCGCACCACGTCGGTGCCGCGCAACGCGTCGAGCAGGCTGGTCTTGCCGTGATCGACGTGGCCCATGATCGTGACCACCGGCGGCCGCGTGACCAGCAGTTCGTCGGCGTCGACGTCCGCAGACGTGTCGATATCGACGTCGGCATCCGACACGCGCTGGATGGTGTGGCCGAATTCCTCGACCAGCAATTCCGCCGTGTCCTGGTCGATCGTCTGCGTGATGGTGACCATCATGCCCAGCTTGAACAGCGCCTTGACCAGGTCGGAACCCTTTTCGGCCATGCGGTTGGCCAGTTCCTGGACGGTGATCGCCTCTGGAACGACCACTTCGCGCGCCTGCTTTTCGCGCGGCTGCGACTTGCCCGAGAAGTGGGCGCGCTTTTCCTTTTCACGTGCACGCTTGAGCGCGGCGAGGCTGCGGGCGCGTGCGCCTTCGTCCTCGTTGAGCGCCTTGGTGACGGTGAGCTTGCCCGCCTGACGGCGGCTTTCGCCCACCTTGTCGCGCGGATGCGCCACCTTCTTGGGCGGTTCGGGGCGCTTGGGCGCAGCCACCGGAGTGAACCGGCGCGGCGCGGGCGTGACTGCAGCGCCAGCGGTTGGCGTGGCTGTTTCGGCAGCGGTCGGAGCGGGCTCGGTAACTGCGGCTGCGGCTGCGGGAGCTTCGACGGCGACCGACACCACAGGAGCAGCGGCAGGCGTTGCGGGCGCGGCCACAGCAACAGGTGTGGGTTCAGGCTTGACCTCGACCGGCGCGGGCGGCGTGGGATTGCGCGCCTCTTCAGCCTTGCGGCGCTCGCCTTCTGTAGCGCGTGTTCGCTCTTCGAGTTCGCGACGGCTGGCCGCCTCGAGCGCGTTCAGCCGCGATTCTTCGGCCTCGCGCAGCAGGCGGGTCTGCATTTCCTGCCGCGATTCGCGCGATGCCGGCGGCGGAGGCGGCGGTGGCGGCGATGCCGCAACCGGTGCCTGGACGACAGGCTCGGGCGCAGGCGCGGCTTCGGGCGCGCCTGCCGTGCCACCACCGGTTCTGGGCATCAGCTTGCGCCGCTTGACCTCGACCACCACCTTGTTGGTGCGGCCATGGCTGAAGGTCTGCTTGACCTCGCCTGCCTCGACCGAGGTCTTGAGGCCCAGCGGCCTGCGGCCCAGGGTCGGCTTGTTGTCGCTCTCGCTCATCGAAACTCTGCGTCCTTCACATCGAAATCGTCGTTCTTCACGTCAGCGCTGCCAGCCTGGTCGTTGTCGACCATGGTGGCATCCGCGCCGAAATCCTTGCTGCCCGCTGACGCGGCATGCCCGGTGAAATGCATCAGGCGCCCGAGCAGCATGGCGACTCGTGTCGCCGCATCCGCATCGATCAGCGCCAGATGAACGACGTTGTCGCGGCCCAATGCCACAGACAGCGCCGCGCGGTCCAGCGGCAAGATTTGTCCTGCCAGTCCAGAGCCTTCGCGATCTTCGCCCACGCGCCAGGCCTGCGCCAGCTTGCTCACGCCATCAGCACCGGCGTCCGACGCATGGCCCAGCCACTGCACCGTGCCCGCGCGCGCCGCATCGGCAATGCGGTCGGTGCCCATCAACAGTTGCCCGGCACGCAGAGCCAGCCCCAGCCGTTCGGTCAGCGCACGCAGCAGCGCGGCTTCGATACGTTCGGGCAAGTCGGCAGGAACCGTCACGGGCACGCCTTTGAAGGCCCGCGCCAGGGCACCCTTTATCTTGTTGTTGGCGATGGCTTTTTCAAGCTCTGCACGGTTGACCGCGATCCACGCGCCCCGGCCCGGCGCGCGCGCCAGCACATCAGGAGCCAAAACGCCATCGGGCGACAAGGCAAGCCTTATCAACCCGTCGCGCGGTCCGTGGACGCCCGACAGGATGCAGCGACGTTCCGGAGACGCATTCTTCTCCGGTGCGCCATCGAGATGATCGACTTCTAGCGGTTCATTGTGAGGATTCCGCATGGGCGGCCTCCTCTGGCTTAGCTTCGGCGACTTCGTCGTCGAACCAGTGCGCACGCGCGGCCATGATGATCTCGTTGCCCTGCTCTTCGTTCAGGCCGAACGTGCCGAGCACGCCGCCCTTGTCTTCGAGCCGGTCGCTGCGCTGGTCGCGGCGCGGCGGCGCGGTCGAGGTATCACGACGGCGCGGTTCGGCGCGCTTGGGCGTGATCAGCTCGTCGGTCGCGAGATCGGCCAGATCGTCGAGCGTCTTGATCCCGGCTTTGCCGAGCACGACCAGCATCTGCTCGGTCAGGTGCGGCAGATCGGCCAGCGCGTCTTCCACTCCAAGCTCGGTACGAGCCTGGCGGAACGATTCGACGCGGCGTTCGAGCGCTTCGGTCGCGCGGCTTTGCAGTTCCTCGCCCAGCTCCTCGTCGAAGCCTTCGATCGCGGCCAGTTCGGCCAGATCGATGTAGGCGACTTCTTCCAGCTCGGTGAAGCCTTCCGCCACCAGCAACTGCGACAGCGTCTCATCGACGTCGAGCTCTTCCTCGAACATCTTCGACCGCTCGGAGAATTCGCGGCTGCGCTTCTCGCTCGATTCGGCTTCGGTGAGGATGTCGATGGCCGAACCGGTCAGCGACGAGGCCAGCCGCACGTTCTGGCCGCGGCGGCCGATCGCCAGCGAAAGCTGGTCATCGGGGACAACCACTTCGATGCGGCTTTCATCCTCGTCGATCACCACGCGGCTGACGGTGGCGGGCTGGAGCGCGTTCACCACGAATGTCGCGGTGTCCTCGCTCCACGGGATGATGTCGATCTTTTCGCCCTGCAGTTCCTGGACCACCGCCTGGACGCGACTGCCTTTCATGCCGACGCAGGCGCCGACCGGGTCGATGCTGGAATCGCGGCTGATCACGCCGATCTTGGCGCGGCTGCCGGGATCGCGCGCAGCGGCCTTGATCTCGATGATGCCGTCGTAGATTTCGGGCACTTCCTGCGCGAACAGCTTCTTCATGAATTCGGGGTGCGCGCGGCTGAGGAAGATCTGCGGACCGCGGTTCTGGCGTTCCACCTTCATGATCCAGGCGCGCACACGTTCGCCCACGCGCGGAAGTTCGCGCGGGATCTGCTGGTCGCGGCGGATCACGCCTTCGGCGCGACCCAGGTTGACGATGACATGGCCGAATTCGACCGACTTGATCACGCCGGTGATTACTTCGCCGGCGCGGTCCTTGAATTCCTCGAACTGGCGATCACGCTCGGCATCGCGGACCTTCTGGAAGATCACCTGCTTGGCCGATTGCGCGTCGATGCGTCCGAGATCGACCGGGGGCAGCGGATCGACGATGAAGTCGCCCAGCTTGGCGCCCGGCTGGAGCTTTTCGCCCTGCGCCAGATCGACCTGCTTGAAATAGTCCTCGACCACTTCGACCACTTCGACCACGCGCCACAGCCGCAGATCACCGGTGCGCGGATCGAGCTTGGCGCGGATGTCGTTCTCGGCGCCGTAACGATTGCGCGCCGACTTCTGGATCGCTTCTTCCATCGCCTCGATGACGATCGACTTGTCGATCATCTTCTCGGTGGCAACCGAGTTCGCAATCGCGAGGAGCTCGGCGCGGTTGGCGGAAATCGAACTGGCCATGAGTGTCAGTCTTCCTGTTCTTCTAGGATGTCGTCGGTTTCATCTACAATGTCGTCAACGCCGCTGGTGTCGAGCGGGCGCGTCGCCGCAATCAGTCGATCGGTCAAAACCAGCTTGGCATTCTGGATATCGGCCAGCGGAAACGAAACGGGACCTGACTTGCGATCGTCCAGCGTGACTGTTTCATCGTCAGGCTCGCCTGCGATTCCGACCAAATCGCCCTGCAGCGACTTGCGGTTGCCATCCACCGGGTTTGCAAGCTGGATGCGCACCTCATGCCCGGCCCACGCAGCGAAGTCCTTGGGGCGAGTCAGCGGCCGATCGATCCCCGGCGAACTGACTTCGAGCCGATAGGCATCCTCGATCAGCACCACGCCATGTCCTTCCAGTTCGTCGATCCGATCCGAGACGCGGCGCGACAGCGCGGCACAATCATCGATCACCAACTGGCCGGTTTCGGGCCGTTCTGCCATGATCTGGAGCGTGTGCTCCTCATCGCCGAGGTCACTTTTGCCGAACAGGCGAACGCGCACGAGATCAAACCCCAAGGCCTGCGCCTCGGGTTCCACCATCGCAACAATCCGCGCCAGATCGGTCATTCATACTCCGCCGCGCCACACCGGCGCATATTCTTGATCCCGCACAACGATTTGCCAAAGCGGTTCGATGCCGGCCCCTTCCGGCGCCAGCCCAACTTTGCCTCAACAATGTCGGGTATTCGGGTCGCCTACGCGCGTCGCCGCCAAAAAGCAAGGCCAACGTCGCGCGTCAATGAGCGAACGCCAGACAAATTGAGAGCCGCCGATCCGGGGGCGGATCAGTGGCGGATGGCTGATCTGCGACTACCCGCCAGCCGCCAGTTGCTTGCGCAACCGGCTCTCGACCGCGCCACATTGTGGTCGGCGATTCGCGCTCTACAAACTTTTGGTGAATATTGCCAATCTTTGGCGTTCACTTGGCATTCATGGCGGTCCATTGGATTGCGAAGGCAAGCAATTCCGCCATATTTTCGATCTGGCACGCCTTCTGCATAGCATGCTGCATCGACCACAACGGCCGAGACAAATAACCAAACCTTAGCAAACGGAGACAACCAATGACTGTTACTACCAACTTCCTCAACCGCGTCGTTGCTCTCGCCACCGCCGCAGCCCTGAGCTTCGTCATGATCAGCGGCACCGTCGCAACCCCTTCAACCGTCGCCGCGACTTCGGCCACCAACGTGAGTGTCATGGCATGAGCGACCTTCGCTTCGAAGATGAACCCCGCCCAGGATCGCAATTGTCGTCGAGCTTCTCGGGCAAGTTCCGCCTCAACAAGCAGCGTGGCAAGCTGATGGGCGTCTGCTCGGGCCTGGCCGACTACACCGACTGGGACGTCACCCTCATCCGCGTCGCCTTCGTGATCGGGACGCTCGCCGGCTTCGGCCTGCTGATTCCGATCTACATCGCTACCGGCTTCATCGCCGACTGATCCGCACCGCTGCGGGCCCCCGAACGGGGCCCCGGCGGGCGGTCAATTGGAATTGCGGCTGCGCGCGAATGGCGAAAAATCAGTATTGGTATCGAAGACCTCGACGCCTTCGCGCTTCTTGAGAAAGCCTACCACTGCATACGTCACCGGCGTCAGCAGCACTTCCCAGGCCACTTTCAGAAACCATTGCGTGGCGGAGACCTTGATCACCGCAGCAGTGGTCCAGCCCGCTGCCCCCGCGAACGCCAGCGGATAGAACAACGCACTGTCGACCGCCTGGCCGAACACAGTCGAGCCCACGGTGCGCGTCCACAGCATGCGGCCCTGTGTCATCACCTTCATTTTCGCCAACACGAAGCTGTTGACGAATTCACCCGCCCAGAACGCCACGACCGACGCAAACACGATCCGCGGCGTCTGGCCGAACACGGCTTCGTATGCCGCCTGGTTGGGCGCCTTCACGTGCTGGCCCAGCACCACATAATCGTTGGAGGCCAGCGCCCAGCCCGCATCGGGGGTCGCCGATACGACAACGACCGACATCAGCACCATGAACAGCAGCGCAAAGAACCCCACCCAGATGCAGCGGCGCGCATGGGCGTAGCCATAGACCTCGGTCAGGACGTCGCCCAGGATATACGAGACCGGGAAGAACAGCACCCCCGCCCCGTATGTCCACGGGCCGATGACCGGCAGCGTGATCGTCGCCTGCTTGGCCGCGCCGATCAGGTTCGAAAGCAGCAGGATCGTGACGAAAGCCGCCATCACGTAATCGAAATAGCGGAAGTGGCGGGGGGCGGCGGCGCTGTCATCGAGGCGCTGAATCGGTGTGCTCATGCCGTGGGTGCTATCGTGCTTTGCGTCCGCGGCAAAGCCCGGTTATGCGGGGCTCCAGCATCGCTCCAAAAAGTGGGTACCGGTTTTTGGATAAAGGCGATGCGACAACAGATGCGCGCGCCCGTAGTTCAACTGGATAGAGCACGAGCCTTCTAAGCTTGGAGTTGCAGGTTCGAGTCCTGCCGGGCGCGCCACTTTCTCGGTATTAGGCAGCAAACGCACAAAGAGCGTTAGCGGCCTTGGTGCCCTAGGACCTTCACGCCGCTCGGCGGAATTAAATGCGTCATACTGGCTGATGGCTTCGGTGTCGGAGGGTGCTTAGACGGGAGGGTAGCCATTTGCATCAAATGCCCTGCCACATAGAAACACGCGCCTGCAAAGAGCGACCATCGCTGCCAACGGAAAAATACGCGGGGCTTGCCGAGGTCCTTAGAGACGGTAGCCTTTGCGTCTTCGATTACTTTGGCTGCCTCATGCGAATCTGGACGCAGACCACCAAAAATCTGGAGAAATAGGGCATTTGTATGGATGCCGTCCTGACGCGCTTCCAGACCAAAACAACCTAACGCGAAGGCCATTCCCCACGCCAGTACCGCAGCACCAAGCGGCCAAGGCGCATCCGCAAGCGCCAATCCAGTGGTTTCGTGAATCGCAAAGGCAATAGCGCTGGCGGCAACACCAAGCTGAAAATATGCGAACTGCGCCTGCCCCTTATGAAACTCAAAGAGAAGCTGACTAGCGTTGTCACTCATGGCGGCGGGCTCATCTGGTTCTAATTCGGAATTTTGTGAACTGAGAAAGGGCATTAAATCAACGCCTGACACATCGCATGATCAAAGCTTCCCATCCCCGCCACCGTAATGTAGGCGGCTGATATGAACGAACTAATTGAACGGGCCATAGAAAGCGTCAACGACCTCGATTCGGTCATTAAGCGTTTCAATACCAATCCCACTCTGATCGATGTTCCACCCAAGTCCTTGAATAGTGGAAACAAAATCGGCCCCCACGGCATACCGGAAGAGATCGTCCGACATTGTGAGATCGCTATCGAGTCCATACTTGGCGCTGTGAGCGGTCATGACGGAACGATCCACGCGCGAACATCCTGTCGGCCACCAGAATGGTGGCGAGATGTAAGGCGCTGTGCCGAACATCAGCGACTGAAAGATGCCGCGACCAAGCAGTCCCTTGCTGATGCCGTCGCCGTTCTCGAACGCCATGTCCGCGAGAACACTCCGCACACCGCCGGTTTGGCTCTCCTGATCGGCAATCTTGATCATAAGATCAAAAGTTGCCCTTCGAAGGTGGGATTCCGTTCTGTGGGAAATCCACATTCGAATGTTCTCGTTTTCTTCTTTGACCCTGAGGTCAACGGCGACGTTGATGGTGCCATCAACACGAGAAGTTCCGCGAGGAACTGCTGAAGTCCGCCCGCCTGTCGAATTTGGAGCGACGG
>NZ_JANXWG010000158.1 GCF_025351285.1 Novosphingobium sp. | reverse complement strand
CGCGGGTGGTAACACCCCGTTTGACGCGTGCCATAATCTAGTACTCCGCAATTTGTTAAAGCCGAAACTTCGTTTCGGAGCCTGTTCCGTCCCGTTCCCCCGGCCCAACCACCCACAGGGTACCTTAAATGGGTGGTTGGGCCGGGGGAGCGGGACGGAACAGGCTCCGAAACGAAGTTTCGGCTTTAACAAATTGCGGAGTACTAGATTATGGCACGCGTCAAACGGGGTGTTACCACCCGCGCCAAGCACAAGAACATTCTCGAACAGGCCAAGGGTTACCGGGGCCGTCGCAAGAACACCATCCGCGTCGCGCGGCAGGCGGTCGAAAAGGCCGGCCAGTATGCCTACCGCGATCGCAAGGTAAAGAAGCGCACCTTCCGCGCACTGTGGATCCAGCGTATCAACGCCGCCGTCCGCGCCGAAGGGCTGACCTATTCACAGTTCATCCACGGCGCGAAGCTGGCCGGTGTGACGCTCGATCGCAAGATCATGGCCGACCTCGCGATGAACGAAGGCGCCGCTTTCGCAACCGTGATCGCCGCAGCCAAGGCCGCGCTTCCAGCGGCATAAGCTTCGGCAAACGATTGAAAAAGGGCGTCGACCAGCCTGGTCGGCGCCCTTTTTCGTTTGTTTGCAGCACCGCATGCCGTGATCGATGGCCTAGCCTGCATTGCCGCTTTTGGAATCATTCATTTGTGATTAATCTCTTCGGCAACGGGTCGAAGGAATTGCTGCGAAGTGCCTAACGTCTGCGACGTCAGAGTGCGATTCTATCTGCCTTCCGAGGCATTGCGACCGCATTTCACAACCTTTTACATCACCGAAATCACCGTTCCCGACGGCGGCCGGGTGACCGATTGGTTGCATCCGGAATGGGCTAATTTGCGGATCTGTTCGGGCGATTTCTTCGATTCAGAACTGGCCGGATCGCGCTATGGAAAAGCCATGGCGCCGTTTACCGGGCCGACCAGCACCACCGTGCGCTTCACCGTGAGCACAGTGCGGTTTTGGGGTGTGGGGTTGCTACCGCTCGGCTGGGCACGGCTGATGGGGGTGCCAGCGCACGATTATGCCAACCGCATCTTCGACAGCCACGCCGAACCCGCGCTGGCGCCGTTCAGTTCGCTGATCGACGAGGTATTCGGCCCCGAACCCGACGAGGCAGCCGAACTGGCGCGGATCGAGGCGCACTTCGCCGCAAGGATGCACGGTCTGGTGCCCGATGAAGCACGCATCGTCGCTTGCCACGAAGCACTGGTCGACGAGGATATCTCCACCGTCGCCGAAATGGGTGAAGCTGCGGGCCTGCCGTCGCACACGCTCGAACGGTTGTGCCGCAAGCACTTCGGCTTCCCGCCCCGCCTGCTGCTGCGCCGCCAGCGCTTCATGCGTAGCTTGGCGCAATACATGCTGGACCCGTCGCTCCGCTGGATCGGCGCCATCGACAGCCATTACCACGATCAGGCCCAGTTCGTCCGGGACTTCCACGCCTTCATGGGCATGAGCCCGAGCGAATACGCCGGAATTCCGCACCCGGTGCTGGGCGGGGTGATGAAGGCACGCCAGGAGGCGGCAGGCGCGGCGGTTCAGGCGCTGCATTTGCCGGGCAGGGGTTGAATAGAGGCCCGCTTTACCGCTAGCGGCTGCGCCATGACTGACCTAGATCAACAACAGGCCGATACGCTGGCCGCACTTGCCGCCGCGACCACTCCCGATGCGGTGGAGGCAATCCGCGTGGGGGCGCTGGGCAAGGCCGGCTGGATCAGCGCGCTGCTCAAGGCGCTGGGCGGCATGACCCCCGAACAGCGCAGCGCCGAAGGCCCGCGCATCCACGCGGTGCGCGAAGCCGTTGGCGGCGCGATCACCGCGCGCAAGGCCGCGCTCGAAAGCGCCGAATTGGAAGCGCGGCTCGCAGCCGGACGCATCGACCTGTCGCTGCCGGCACCAACCACCCCGCGCGGTTCGATTCACCCGGTCAGCCAGGTGATGGACGAACTGGCCGAAATCTTCGCCGACATGGGCTTCGCGGTTTCGACTGGGCCCGAGATCGAGGACGACTGGCACAACTTCACTGCGCTCAACATGCCCGAAACGCACCCGGCGCGGGCGATGCACGATACTTTCTATTTCCCTGATGAAGATGAAGCGGGGCGCAAGATGCTGCTGCGCACGCACACCTCGCCGGTGCAGATCCGAACGATGCTGGCTGAAGGCGCGCCGCTGCGGATCATCGCGCCGGGCCGGGTCTATCGTTCGGACAGCGACGCCACGCACACCCCGATGTTCCACCAGGTCGAGGGGTTGGTGATCGATCGCGGCATCCACCTGGGGCACCTCAAGTGGACGCTCGAGACATTCCTCAAGGCGTTCTTCGAGCGTGACGACATCGTCTTGCGGCTGCGCCCGAGCTACTTCCCGTTCACAGAACCATCGGTGGAGGTCGACGTCGGCTACACGCTGGTCAACGGCCAAGATGGGAAAGCTCGGCGTGTGCTGGGCGGCACGGAAGGCTGGATGGAACTGCTCGGCAGCGGCATGGTCAACCGGCGCGTAATCGAAATGGGCGGGCTCGATCCCGACGAATGGCAGGGCTTTGCGTTTGGCGTGGGCGTCGATCGGCTGGCGATGCTCAAGTACGGGATGGATGATTTGCGCGCGTTCTTCGATGGCGATGCGCGGTGGCTCGGGCATTACGGCTTCGGCGCACTCGACGTGCCGACCTTGTCCGGCGGAACGGGAGTGCGGGCATGAAGTTCTCGCTCTCGTGGTTGAAGGACCACCTCGACACCACCGCCGACGTGACGCAGATCGCTGAAAAGCTCACCTCGCTGGGGCTGGAGATCGAAGGCGTGGATGACGCCTCGGCGGCGTTGTCCGCGTTCCGCGTGGCGCGCGTGCTGACGGCCGAGAAGCACCCGCAGGCAGACAAGCTGCAAGTGCTGTCGGTCGACGTCGGTTCCGGCCAGCCGTTGCAAGTCGTGTGCGGCGCCCCCAACGCCCGCGCGGGCATGATCGGCGTGCTGGGCCTGCCCGGCGCGGTAGTGCCGGCCAACGGCATGGAACTGCGCAAATCTGCCATTCGCGGAGTCGAATCGAACGGCATGATGTGCTCGACCCGCGAACTGGGCCTGGGCGAGGACCATGACGGGATCATCGAACTGCCCGCCGATGCGCCGATCGGCCAATCGTTCGCGGATTACCAGGGCAGCGACCCGGTGTTCGACGTGGCGATTACCCCCAACCGGCCCGATTGCATGGGCGTTTACGGCATCGCGCGCGATCTCGCGGCAGCGGGGCTGGGCACGCTCAAGCCGGTCGCGCCCGCGCGGCACGAGGGCAAATTCGCCTGTCCGACCGAAATCCGCACCGATGACCCCGAGGGCTGCCCGGCGTTCTACGGCCGCGTGATCCGCGGCGTGACCAACGGCGCCAGCCCCGAATGGATGCAGGCGCGGCTGAAATCGGCGGGACAGCGCCCGATCTCGGCGCTTGTCGACGTGACCAACTACGTGATGCTCGCCTATGGCCGCCCCGCGCACGCCTATGACCTGGCGCAGTTGTCGGGCGCGGTGGTTGCTCGGCGCGCCAGCGATGGCGAGGGCGTCACCACGCTCAACGGCAAGCATTCCCTGCTCGACCGCAGCATGACCGTGATCGCCGATGCCAACGGTGTCCACGACGTCGCGGGCATCATGGGCGGCGAGCATTCGGGGTGCTCCGAACACACCCGCGATGTGCTGCTCGAAGTCGCCTACTTCACACCCGCCAACATCGCGCGCACCGGGCAGGCGCTGGCGCTCACCTCGGACGCGCGCACCCGGTTCGAGCGCGGCGTGGACCCGGCGTTCCTCGACACCGGGCTCGACCTGCTCACCGCGCTGATCCTCGAGATCTGCGGCGGTGAGCCGAGCCAGGTGATCCGCGCGGGTACACCGCCGGCTGCGGCAAAGGTGGTCGGGTTCGATCCGGGGCTGACATTGCGGCTCGGCGGGATCGATGTGCCCCGACGCGAACAATTTCAAATATTGAACAAATTGGGTTTTCACGTCGGAATACTGACGAACGATGAGTTCGGCGAGTTCATGGCCGACAATCTCGACGGACGTTGGGATGTTATCGTCCCTACTTGGCGCGGCGATGTCGATGGCGCGCCCGATCTGGTCGAAGAAGTGGTGCGCGTCCACGGTCTCGATGCGGTGCCGTCCACGCCGCTGACCCGCGCAGATGGCGTGGCCAAGCCGACTGCCACCCCCGTCCAGCGGCTCGAACGCCGGGTGCGCCGTGCGGCGGCGGCGCGCGGGTTGAACGAGGCGGTGACGTGGTCGTTCCTGCCGCAAGCCGAGGCGGATGCCTTTGCGGACGGTAACGGTGGCCTCTGGAGCCTGACCAACCCGATCAGCGACGACATGAAGGTGATGCGCCCCTCATTGCTGCCCGGTCTGCTGATGGCGACGCGGCACAACCTGGCGCGCGGGCTCGATTCGCTGCGGCTGTTCGAGATCGGGCGGCGCTATCTGCGCGGCGATGGCGGCCATAGCGATGAACGGCTGACGCTCGGCGGCGTGTTGGCGGGCGAGAAATCACAGCGCGGCTGGCAGGCGGGCAGGGCCGTGCCTTTTGACGCCTTCGATGCCAAGGCCGAGGCGATGGCGCTGCTGGCTGAGGCGGGCGCGCCGGTCGATAACCTGCAAGTTTTGGGTGAGGCAGGATCGCAATTTCACCCCGGACAGTCGGGCACCTTGCGGCTTGGGCCGAAGACGGTGCTGGCGCGGTTCGGGATGCTGCACCCCGCGCTGCTCAAGCAGTTCGACATCGCCTCGCCCTTGGCCGCGTTCGAACTGTTCCTCGATTCCATCCCGGCGAAGAAGGGCGCTTCCGTCTTTGCACGTCCCGCCTACGCGCCGCCACCGCTCCAGCCGGTGCGCCGCGATTTCGCGTTCCTGGTGCCCGATACGCTGCCCGCCGCTGACCTGGTGCGCAGCGTTCGCGGCGCGGACAAGGTGGCGATTGTGGGCGCGCGGGTGTTCGATGCGTTCAAGGGCGCGGGTGTACCCGACGGGCAGAAGTCACTGGCCATCGAGGTCACGCTCCAGCCGGTCGACAAAAGCTTCGACGAAGCCGCGTTGAAGGCGATCGCCGAGCGCGTGGTTGCGGCCGCGGTCAAGCTGGGCGCGGTGCTGCGCGGGTAGGGAGCGACGATGGCTGATGACCTGATCAGCATCTCATCGGACAGCCTCACCGCGCGGATCAACCCGCTCGGCGCCGAATTGTGGTCGCTCACCGACTCGAGCGGTGCGGAATACATGACCGACGCTGATCCGGCGTATTGGATCGGCCACGCGCCGGTCCTGTTCCCGATCGTGGGCGCGGTGCGCGATGGGCGCTACCGGCTCGATGGGCGCGAATATGCGATACCCAAGCACGGTTTGGCGCGGGGTGCTCGGTTCGACGTGGTGGCGCAGGACGAGGCATCGGCCACATTGCGCTTCACCGACAGCGCGGCCTCACGCGCGGCTTATCCATTCGCATTCCAGCTCGATCTGGCCTTCGCTCTGGAAGGCATGACACTGCGGATGACGGCCATGGTCACCAACGCAGGCCCTGCGCCGCTGCCGTTCAGCTTCGGCTTCCACCCGGCGTTTGCGTGGCCCTTGCCCGGAGGCGCGGCCAAGGATGCGCACCGGCTTGTGTTCGAGTGCGATGAGCCCGCGCCGATCCGCCGCATCGATTCGGCGAGCGGCCTGTTGCTGCCCAATCCGCAGCCGACGCCGGTCGTGGGACGCGAACTCACACCCACGCCCGCACTGTTCGAACCCGACGCGCTGATCTGGGACCGGCTATCCAGCCGCGCCGCCAGTTTCGGCGCGGAGGGCGGTTCGTGGCTCGCTCTCGCCTGGCCCGATTGCCCGATGCTGGGCGTGTGGCAGAAGCCCGGCGCGGACTATCTGTGCATCGAACCGTGGGCGGGCATTGCCGATCCGGTGGGCCATGATGGCGATTTCCGCGCCAAGCCGGGGGTCATGGAACTGGCGCCCGGCGCCGCGCGCTCGTTCCGGATGGATGTGACCGTCAGGCCCGCCTGAATTTGGCCACACGTTTCGGGTTGGGGTGCAGGCTCCCGACCCGCTAGGACCGCCCGCATGACCGAACCTGCAGAAGTATCCGCGCTCGAACTCGCCGCACGCACCGCGATTGCCTATCGCCGCGAAACCGCCGCCGCCGAGCGCACTCCGGTGGCCGGTTACGCCGCGATCCACGCCGCCTTTGCCGCGCCGGTGCCCGAGCAAGGCGGCGATCCAGCCTCGATCATCGCCGAACTGACCGAACACGCCACCCCAGGCATCCGCGCGCAGACCGGGCCGCGCTTCTTTGGCTGGGTGATCGGAAATTCGCACCCGACCGGGGTAGCGGCCGACTGGCTCGCCTCGGCCTGGGGGCAGAACGCGGCCAATGTCAGCGCGGCGCCGGCGGCTTCGGCGGTGGAAGCGGTGGCGGCGGGGTGGTTGCTCGATCTGCTCGGTCTGCCGCGCGAATCGTCGGTCGGGTTCTCCACTGGCGCCACCGTGGCCAACACGATCTGCCTTGGCGCGGCGCGGAGCGAATTGCTGCGACGGCAGGGCTGGGACGTCGAGGCCGACGGGCTGTTCGGCGCGCCCGAACTGCCGGTGCTGATCGGCGCGGATGCGCACGCGACGGTGTTTGTCGGGCTCAAGCTGCTCGGGCTGGGCGCGCGACGGGTGGTGGCGGTGGCGAGCGACGATACCGGGCGGATGCTGCCCGATGCGCTGGCCGAGGCGGTGGCAGCGTGCGCGCGGCCGCCGCTGGTGATCGCGCAAGCCGGGCAGATCAACACGGGCGCTTGCGATCCGTTCGAAGCGATCGCGCCGATCGTCCGCGAGGCGGGTGGGTGGCTTCACGTCGATGGCGCATTCGGCCTGTGGGCGCAGGCTGCGCCGGCGCGGGCGCATCTGACGCGCGGGGTGGAACTGGCCGATAGCTGGGCGACAGACGGGCACAAGTGGCTGCAGACGCCCTATGATTGTGGCTTCGCGATCGTGCGCGATGCCGATGCGCACCGCCGCGCGATGGCGGTTTCGGCGAGCTACCTGCCGCCACCGGGCGAATTCGAGCGCGACCCTTCGGCCTATGTCCCCGAATTGTCGCGCCGCGCGCGCGGCTTTGCCACCTGGGCGATGATCCGACAATTCGGCCGCGCGGGGATCGCCGAGATGGTCGAAGGATGCTGCGCGATCGCGTCGCACATGGGCGACACCTTGGGGCGCGAGCAGGGCGTTACGCTGGTCAGCCCGGTCACGCTCAACCAGTTCATGTTGCGCTTCGACGATGACGACGCGGTGACGCTGGCGGTTGTCGCGGCGGTGCAGGCCGATGCGGTGGCCTATATCGGTTCGTCGCAGTGGCGCGGGCAATGGGTGATGCGCGTGTCGGTCTCATCGTGCGCGACGACGATGGCGGACGCGGACCTCACGATCGCCTCGGTGCTGCGCTGCCTGGCGCAAGTGCGCGGCGGTTAGCGCCGGCCGGTGTCGAGGAAGTCGGTGGCCGAAAATTTGGCCGGGGCGGGGACTTCGACAATCGGGTCGTCGCGATCATCGAATTCGGTGCGGAGCGCTTTGCTCATCACCGCGTGCATGTCGTACATGCAGGTGACGTACGTCAGTTCCAGGATTTGCTCGTCGGAAAAGGTCGCTTTCAACTCGGCGAACAGCGCATCGGGCACGCGGCCGCGGTGCATCACCAGCCGATCGGCATAAGCCAGCACCAGCCGTTCTTTGGCATCGAAGCAGATTGCGGTCTGCCATGTGGGAATCGCGGTAATCTTGTCCTCGCTCACGCCCGCGCCGCGCAACGACTTGCAATGCTGCGAGAAAACGAACTGGCTACCCACCGCCCAGCCGGCCCAGGTCTGTGCCAGTTCGCGCAAGGCCGGATCGATCTGTCGCGCAGGATCGCGGTAGAAGCCGAAGCCCTGCATCGCGTGCTTGAGCACATCGGGCGAATTGGCGAATGTCGGCCACCAATCGCCCGGCGTTCCGGTCGCGGTGCCCGGCTGGGTGACTGGATCGCGCTCCCCGAAAAGCAGCGCATAGGCGCGCTTGACGATGTCTGCGGTCGCCTCCGCGCGCGGGATCAGCCGCAGCCGGGGCATCAGGCGGATTCCGCCATCGCGGGCGCGTGGCGGACGTCTGCGGGGCCAAACTCCCGGGTACTTGCGGCGAATTCCATCATGATGCCGTTGGGGTCGGTAAAATAGACCGAGCGCACGAACACGCCTTCGTGCTTCGTGGCGCTGACGGTCGCCTCGCTATCGTCGTGGTTGACGACCATCGGCAGGACCTTGACCCCGGCCTGCTTCAGCCGCGCGATTGCGGCGTCGAGTTCGTCCTCGGCCATGTGAAACGCCAGGTGGTTCATCGATCCGACCGCGGTCATCGCATCGACGGGAAACTGACGGACCGATGCTATGCCGGGGGCTGCGGCCGGCGCGTCCTTCCACCAGAAGAACGCCACCGACGATCCGCCGCCGCAATCGAAGAAGAAATGCTGACCGCCGTCGGGCAATTGCACCGTCTTCACCAGCGGCATCTGGAGCACTTGCGTGTAGAATTTCACGGTTTCGACCATGTCGCGCGCGACCAGCGCGATGTGATTGATGCCCAGCGTCTTCATCGCGGCCTCTCCAGTCTCTCGGGATTGCCCCGCTTGGGCCGATGCTGCGCATTCCGTGGCATTTCGTCAAACGGATTGACCGGCGCCGCACCCTTTCCCCACCCTTGGCGATGTTCTAGGGCGCGGCCATGACATCCTCGCGCCGTACATTCGCCATCATCTCGCACCCCGACGCCGGCAAGACCACGCTGACCGAGAAGCTGTTGCTCCAGGGCGGCGCAATCCACCTTGCGGGCGAGGTAAAGGCGCGCGGCCAGGCAAGGCGCGCGCGGTCGGACTGGATGAAGATCGAGCAGCAGCGCGGGATTTCGGTGACGTCGAGCGTGATGACGTTCACCAGAGGTGACATCACCTTCAACCTGCTCGATACCCCGGGCCACGAGGATTTCTCTGAGGACACCTACCGCACGCTCACCGCGGTCGATTCGGCGGTGATGGTGATCGATGCGGCCAAAGGCATCGAACCGCAGACGCGCAAGCTGTTCGAAGTGTGCCGGATGCGCTCGGTGCCGATCATCACCTTCATCAACAAGGTCGATCGCGAAGGCCGGCCGGTGTTCGAGATTCTCGACGAAGTGGCCGATGCGCTCGCGCTCGACGTCAGCCCGCAATCGTGGCCGATCGGCATGGGCGGGCAGTTCGAAGGCGTGCTCGAATTCGCCACGGGCAAAGTCAGCCGGCCTACGGGCGACAGCCGCGAGTTCCTCGGCAAGATCGATGTGGACCCGGTGATGCCCGAGGAATTCGCCGAGGAAATCGAGCTCGGCCGGATCGGCTACCCCGAATTCGATCTTGAGGCCTTCCGCAGCGGCGACATGACCCCGGTGTTCTTCGGATCGGCGCTCAAGAATTTCGGCGTGGCGGACCTGATCGACGCCATCGCCAAATGGGCGCCGCCGCCGCGCCCGCAACCCAGCGAGCAGGGCGTGATCGCGCCCGATCGCGACGAGGTGACCGGCTTCGTGTTCAAGGTCCAGGCCAACATGGACCCGCAGCACCGCGACCGCATTGCCTTCATGCGGATGGTTTCGGGCACGTTCAAGCGCGGCATGAAACTGACGCCGTCGGGGCTGGGCAAGCCGATCGCGGTCCACTCGCCGATCCTGTTCTTCGCGCAGGACCGCGCACTGGCCGACACCGCCGAGGCCGGCGACATCATCGGCATCCCCAACCATGGCACGCTGCGGGTGGGCGATACGCTGAGCGAGCGCAACCAGGTGCGCTTCACCGGGCTGCCGAATTTTGCGCCAGAAATCCTGCGCCGCGTGCAGTTGAAGGACCCGACCAAGACCAAGCAATTGCGCAAGGCGCTCGACGATCTGTCCGAAGAGGGCGTGATCCAGGTGTTCTATCCCGAGATCGGCGCGCAGTGGATCGTCGGCGTGGTCGGGCAGTTGCAATTGGAAGTGCTGATCTCGCGGCTGGAGGCCGAATACAAGGTCGAGGCCGTGCTCGAACCATCGCCGTTCGACACCGCGCGCTGGATCAAGGGCAGCGATCTGGCGCTCAAGGGCTTCACCGACTTCAACAAGTCGAACCTGGCCAAGGACCGCGACGGCGACCCGGTGTTCATGGCGCGATCGGCCTGGGACGTCAGCTACCAACAGGAACGCAACCCGGAGCTGACGTTTAGCGCGACGAAGGAGCGATAGGCGATGAAGATCGCGGTGACCGGCAGCAGCGGCAAGCTCGGCTGCGTGGCGATGCGCGTGCTGAAGGCGGCGGGGCACCGGGTGACCGGGTTCGACCTCAGTGCCTCGACTTACGGCGATGCCACCGTACGGCTCGATTGCAGCGATTTCGGCGCAGTAATGGGCGCGCTGTCGGGCGTGGACGCGGCGGCGCGCGGATTCGATGCGGTGCTGCACCTCGCCGGCATTCCGATGCCCGGCACCACGACGGATGAGGCCGCGTTCCGGGTCAATACCATGAGCACTTACAACGTGTTCTCGGCGGCAGCGCGGCTGGGGATAAACAAGGTGGTCTGGGCGTCGAGCGAGACGATCCTTGGCCTGCCTTTCGCAGAGCCGCCCGAATTCGCGCCAGTGACTGAAGCGCATCCGCTGAAGCCGAACTGGTCTTACGCACTGTCGAAAGTGCTCGGCGAGGAAATGGCCGGGCAGTTCGCGCGCTGGCATCCGCAAATGGCGATCACCTCGCTGCGCTTCTCCAACGTCTATTCGGCGGAGGACTACGCAGCGATTCCGACGATCCAGGCCGATCCGGCCAGCCGCAAATGGAACCTGTGGGGCTATGTCGATGCCGAGGATGCCGCCGATGCCTGCCGGCTGGCTTTGGAGGCCACGCACACCGGCCACCGCGCACTGATCATCGCGGCGGCGGACAACGTGGCCGGCCAGGATTCGCGCGCGCTGATGGCCGAACATTTCCCGACCGTGCCGTTGGCCGACGACCTGACCGGCGACGCATCGCTGCTATCGAGCGCCGCAGCGCGCGAAGCGATCGGCTATGCGCCCAGCCGCTCGTGGCGCAACCGCTGCGGTGCGGCACAAGCCACGTAAGGCGTCCACTTCAATCCACCCAGTCGCGCCTCAGGCTGCGGCTGCCGAGCAGCATCAGCACGCCTGCCAGCACGTAAAGCCCCATCGCCGATGCTATGGCGTAGCGCAGCGCCTCGGCGCCGTACGTCGGGGCCAGCGCCTCGGACACCGCGCCGATGGTCCATGAGCCGAGGCCCAGCCCGATCAGGTTGTTGATCATCAGGAACGAGGCCGATGCGGTGGCGCGCATGTGCGCAGGCACCATGTGCTGGACCGCGGTGGTGACCGGGCCGAGCCAGGTGTAAACCAGCGCCTGCGGGATCAGGAAGAATAGGAACGTGGTGGTCGCGTTGTGCGAGAGGACGCCCGCCAGGTACAGCGGGGCTCCGCCGAAGAAGCACAGCGCGGGCAGGCGGGCGTACCAGCGTTTGTCCTTGCGGCCGAGCCGATCGGCCAGCACACCGCCGGCAAACATCCCGCTGACCCCGCCGATCAGCAGGATCGCGCCGAAGAACCGGCCGGTTTCGAGCACGCTCAGCCCGTACGACCGCTGCATCAGGCTCGGCAGCCAGAACCCGGCACCATAGCCTGCGGTCGAACTCGACGCGGCGCCGAAGGCGAGCAGCCAGAAGCTCGGCTTGGCGGCCAGGATCGGGAATACGCGGGCAACCGGCACCGAGCCCGCAGCGAGCACCGGGCGTGGCTTGTCGCGCACCAGCCAGCGGAAGAATGGCGCGATCACGATGCCGGCAAGCCCCACCGCTACGAAGGCGGTGCGCCAGTCGACCGCTTGCGCGATCCACGAGCCGAGCAGCATCCCGCCCGCCGCGCCGAGCGGGATGCCGAGTGAATAGATCGCCAGCGCGCGGGCGCGGCGTTCGGGCGGGAAATAGTCGGAAATGATCGCATAGCTGGGCGCCACGCCGCCAGCTTCGCCCACCCCCACGCCCAGCCGGAACAGGAACATCTGGGTGAACGACTGCGCGGTGCCGCACAGCGCGGTAAAGCCGCTCCACACCACCAGCGATACTGTGATGACCCAGCTTCGGCTGGTGCGGTCGGCCAGCAGCGCAAGCGGGATCGCCAAGGTGGAATAGAGCGCAGCGAAAGCCAGTCCGCCCAGCATGCCGAGCTGCGTGTCGGTCAGGTGGAGATCGGCCTTCACGCCTTGCGCCAGGATCGACAGGATCTGCCGATCGAGGAAGTTGAAGGTATAGACCAGCAACAGCATGGCCAGCACGATTCCGGGTTGGGGCTGGGATTGCGGGCGAGCGCTGGCGGTGGTTTCCATTGCGACCACTTGTGGCGGGGTTGCTTCTGCATGGCAAGCAGGCTGCAAAGTTCGGTGCGGACACTTGCATTCCAACCTGCGAGGCGCGACTGACTGCTGCCATGACCATGCTCGGACCCACCTCGCAAAGCTTCATCTCGCAGCGGCTGCGGCTGCATTACGTCGACTGGGGCAATGCGGATAAAACGCCGCTGCTGCTGGTGCACGGCGGGCGCGATCATTGCCGCAACTGGGACTGGGTGGCGCAGGCCTTGCGCGACGATTGGCACTGCGTGGCGATGGATCATCGCGGGCATGGCGACAGCGAATGGGTATCCGACGGCAATTATACCGCGACCGACATGATCTACGATGTCGTGCAGATGATCCGGCAACTGGACAAGTCGCCGGTGACGATCGTGGCGCATTCGATGGGCGGCAACGTGTGCCTGCGCGTGGCGGCGCTGTTTCCCGAACTGGTGAGCAAGCTGGTGGTGATCGAGGGGTTGGGGCCTTCGCCCGCGGTCCAGGCCGAGACCGAAAAGACGCCTTACCGCGAACGCCTGCGCGAATGGGTCGAAAAGAAGCACAAGTCGGCAGGCCGTGTGCCGCGCCGCTATGCCACGATCGAACAGGCGCTGGCGCGGATGCGCGAGGAAAACACCTACCTTACCGAAGCGCAGGCGCGGCACCTGACGGTGCACGGCGTCAACCGCAACGAGGACGGGACCTATAGCTGGAAGTTCGATCCGCACCTCAATAACTGGCAGCCGCACGATGCCGAACGCGTGGGGATCGAGGATATGTGGAGCGCAATCAAATGCCCGACGCTGCTGCTTTACGGCGCCGATAGCTGGGCCTCGAACCCCGCGAAGGACGGCCGGTTGCGGCATTTCCACAGCGCCGAGATCATCGAGTTCGAGAACGCCGGGCACTGGCTGCACCATGACCAGTTCGACCGCTTCGTCACCACGCTCAGGGAGTTCCTGTGATGGATTTCTTCGATGCCCTGAACGACAGCCACTGCGCGATGATCGCCAAACAAAGCGTGTTCTTCGTCGCCACCGCCGCGGCCGAGGGGCGGATCAACCTCAGCCCCAAGGGCTATGACAGCTTCCGCGTACTGGGGCCCAAGCGCGTGGCGTGGTTCGACATGGGTGGTTCGGGCAACGAAACTCACGCGCACCTTATGGCCGACGGGCGGATCACCGTGATGATGACCAATTTCGAACAGCCCGCGCTGATCCTGCGCATTTATGGCCGGGCCCGCCCGGTGCTGCCGCAGGACGCCGACTGGGATGAGCTGGCCGCGCACTTCGACCTGCTGCGCGGCACCCGCCAGATCTTCGACATGACGGTCGAGAGCGTGCAGTCCAGTTGTGGCTGGGGCGTTCCGCTGATGACCGTGACCAAGGAGCGCGAAGCGCTCGCGAAATACCACGCGCAGGCCGATGAAGCGAAGTGGATGGCCAAGACCGGCGGCCGCACCCGCAGCATCGACGGACTGCCGACGCGGCCGACCGAGCGGTTCATCGAAGGCAATTGACTCCGGAACCAAATCCCGCAGCCGCAGCTTCCAGAGGCGTGACGCGCCTGACTTTTGCCAGCTACAACATCCACAAGGCGGTGGGCGGCGACCGCCGTCGCAATCCCGAACGCATCCTCGAGATCCTGCGCGAGATCGATCGCGAACACGGCGCCGACGTGATTGCGCTGCAGGAAGTCGATATGCGCTTCGGCACGCGCGAATCGGTGATTCCGCGCCGGCTGCTCGAAGACCACAGCCCGTGGCGAGCGGTTTCTCCGCGAACACGCCATGCCAGCCTGGGGTGGCACGGCAACGTGCTGCTGGTGCGCCGCGAGATCGAGACGATCGGGGTGGAGGCGATCGCCTTGCCCACGCTCGAACCGCGCGGCGCTATCTGCGCGGAACTGGCGCACAAGGGCCGGCGATTCCAGGTGGCCGCGATGCATCTCGATCTGTCGGGCCTGCGGCGGCGGCACCAGATCGAAGCGGTCTGCGCGCACCTGCATCGCGATGGCGCGCGGCCCTCGGTGGCGATGGGCGATCTCAACGAATGGTCTCCCCGGCGCGGCGCGCTGGGCGCATTCGGCCCCAAGCTGACGGTTCTGGCGCCCGGCCACAGCTTTCCCGCGCGCCGGCCGATCGCGCAGCTCGACCGGATCGTGACCACGCCGCACTGGCACGTCGAAGCGCTCGGCGTCCATGCCAGCGCATTGGCGCAAGGTGGGTCGGACCACTTGCCGGTATGGGCGAAGCTGACGCTGGTTGCTGCCTAAAAACTAGGCAACATTCGCATTTTGCCCAAGACTCGGGCGGGCGGCGCAACGCCGTTGCGCGCAGCACCTTCTACCATTCGCTGAAATTGCGGGATTCCCCTCAAATGGCACAAGCCTTGCTTTTGTCCTGATGCCGGCATGCGCCGGATACGTAGCGCCCGTTCGGTGTGACCGTATTGTGGCCAAACATTAAACAGGGGGCGTGAATGAAATTCGTCATCGCCATCATCAAGCCGTTCAAGCTCGACGAAGTGCGTGAAGCGCTTTCGTCGCTGGGCGTTGCCGGGATGACGGTGTCCGAGGTGAAGGGGTTCGGCCGACAGAAGGGCCAGACCGAGATCTATCGCGGCGCCGAGTATTCGACCAACATGTTGCCCAAGGTTAAGATCGAAATCGCCACGAGCGACGAACTGGCACCGCAAGTGGTCGAAACCATCCTGCACGCTGCCAGCACCGACGCGATCGGCGATGGCAAGGTTTTCGTGCTCGATCTGGCTTCGGCCACCCGCATCCGCACCGGCGAAACGGGCGACACGGCCCTGTGACGACCAGCGCCACCATTCATGTGAGGGGTACCACAATGATCCGCAAACTGATTTGCGGCGCGGGCGCACTGGGCACATCGCTCATTGTTTCCACCGCCGCTTTTGCCCAGGACGCAGCCGCGTCCGCTTCCGCCGCTGCTTCTGGCGTGGCGACGGCCGCTGCCGCCGCCGCTCCCAAGCTGATCGAGACGCCGACCGCCGAGCAGATGGCCACCATGGTCAACAAGGGCGATGTAAGCTGGATGCTCGTTTCGTCGGCCTTGGTGCTGATGATGAGCGTGCCCGCGCTCGCGCTGTTCTACGGCGGCCTGGTGCGCACCAAGAACATGCTCAGCGTGCTGATGCAGGTGTTCATGATCGTGTCGATCGCCGCGCTGGTGTGGTGCGGCTGGGGCTATTCGATGGCCTTCACCGGCGGTTCGCCGTTCGTGGGCGGGCTTTCCAAGGCCTTCCTCAAGGGCGTGAGCACTTCGACTTACGCCGCCACGTTCTCGAACAACGTGTACCTGCCCGAATACGTCTACGTGATCTTCCAGATGACGTTCGCGTGCATCACCCCGGCACTGATCGTCGGCAGCTTCGCCGAACGCGTGAAGTTCTGGCCGCTGATGGTGTTCATGGTGCTGTGGATGACGATCGTCTATTTCCCGATCGCGCACATGGTGTGGTACTTCGCCGGCCCCGACTTCCTGGCCAAGGCACCGACCGACGCGGGCTACCTTTATGGCCTCGGCGCGCTCGATTTCGCCGGCGGCACCGTCGTTCACATCAATGCGGGCATCGCCGGCCTGGTCGGCTGCCTGATGATCGGCAAGCGCATCGGGTTCGGCCGTGAAGCCACCCCGCCGCACTCGTTGACCATGACCATGATCGGCGCCTCGCTGTTGTGGGTGGGCTGGTTCGGCTTCAACGCCGGTTCCAACCTCGAAGCCAACGGCGGCGCTGCGCTGGCCTTCATCAACACCTTCGTGGCGACCGCGGCTGCCGCCTTCAGCTGGGCGATGGTCGACCAGATCAAGCACGGCAAGCCTTCGATGCTGGGTGCGGCTTCGGGTGCGGTGGCGGGTCTCGTCGCCATCACCCCGGCGTCGGGTTATGCCTCGCCGATGACCTCGATCATCATGGGTCTGCTGGTGTCGCCGCTGTGCTTCATCTTCGTCTCCACCGTGAAGAATGCGTTCAAGTACGACGATACGCTCGACGTGTTCGGCGTCCACTGCATCGGCGGGATCTTCGGGGCGCTGGCCACCGGTATCGTCGCAGCGCCTTCGCTCGGCGGTGCCGGATGGATCGACTACACGAAGTTCCCCGCGGTTCCCGGCACTTACGATATGTCCGGGCAGATGCTGACCCAGCTCAAGGCGGTGCTGATCACGCTGGTGTGGTCTGGCGGCGTCTCGGCGGTTCTGTTCTTCGCCATCGACAAGCTGCTGGGCCTGCGCCCGACCGAGGACTCCGAACGCGAAGGCCTCGATATCACCGAACACGGCGAACGCGCCTACAACTACTGAGTTACACAGTTACCCAGCTTGGCGGGGTTTGGGGAAGCGATCCTCTCCCTCTCTACCCGAACCCCGCCAAACCATGTTCCTCCTGCGAACATACTACGGCCGGAGTGCTCACGCGCTCCGGCCGCTTTTTGTTTACCGCGAGCGCAGCCGTTTGAACGCCTCGCGGCACCAACCGGCGATCAACTGGTACGCCGGATCGCGCAAATGCACGCGTCCGCCCGCTGCCTCGAACCAGTAGCCGCTGGGGTCATTGGCAAACGTGGCGTCGGAATAGTCGGCAAAGTTGAAGTACGATCCCGCGCGGCGCACATTGACCACTGCATCGGCGCCCATCGCACGGTAATTGGCCAGGAACGCGGCGTCGACGGTGGCCATGGTCTGGTTCTGCGTCAGGCCGGGCTGGCGCGGGATGCTGGTCAGCAACACGATCCGCCAGCCGGGATGCGCAAGCCTTCGCGCTGCGATGTAGTCGGCTGCGTCCTGTATCGTCTGCGCCGCGGTCCGCCCGGCATTGAACACGCTGTTGGTGGTTTCCCAGGCGAACAATACGTTCTTTTTCGCCGCATCGAACGCCGCATCGACCGCGGACGACGTCCCGCCGTCGAGCCCGTTCATCTGCCGCCAGTTGCGCCCGCTGCCGCCCAGGTTGGACACGCTCGCCAACCCGGGCACCAGCGCAGCGAATGCGGTGGGCAGCGGGGTGGACGTCGCGCCCACCCCTTGCACCAGCGAATTGCCGTCGAACACCACCTTGACCGTGGCCGAGGCCTTCAGCGGCGGGACCGAAAAGCGCCGCATCAGGCGAAGCCCAGCGTCTGCGGCTGTACCACTTCCTGCGGCTCGTCACCCAGGCCACCGCCCCACAAGTCCTCGCTGGCCACGCCGGTCCAGGTGTAGATCGTGGTCCAGGTCGATCCGCCATCCTTCGAGACTTCGGCAAACACATTGCCCGAACCCTTGCGGACGCGCGCCAGGTCGTTGGCCGCGATCGCCACCCCCGTTTGTGCTCCAACGCCGCCCCCGCCGTTGCTCACGATCGTCCAATTGCCGGCAAAGCCATTGGTGTACATCGCGTACTTGAAGGTGGTGTAGTTGGCGTTGGTGCCCAGCGTGCTCACGGCCTGAAGCCCGAGCATGAAGCCGCCGCTAGCGCCGAGCGATCCGACCTTGGCCTGGATGTACCCGCTCGCTGTGGCAGCCGCCAGTCTGGTGCCAGTCACGCCATAGCCGAAGCCACTGCCGAAGTTGCCCCCGCCGGCCGCCGGTCCATAGTTGAAGCCGCCGCCGCCATTGGCCGTTTCGACCATCGCGGCATTCTTGGTGACGAACTGCGCGAAAGCCGCCGACGCCGTCGCAGTCACCGCGCCCGATGTGTTCGAGCCGGTCGCGCTCGATCCGTTGGCGTTGGTCGCGGTCACTGTCACGCGCAAGGTGTGTCCCACGTCGCCCGCCACCGGGGTGTAACTCGACGCGGTCGCGCCGCCGATCGTGGCCGACGTATCGGCATAGAACCATTGGTAGGTGAAGCCGGTCGGGCTGCCGTTCCAGGTGCCGGTGGTGACGGTAACCGAGTTGCCTTGCGTGGGCGATGTCGTCGACAGCGCGGGCGCGACGGTGTTGACCGGTGCGGCCGCGGCCACCGCCGCGCTCGACGTGTTGGACACGGCCGCTGCCGATCCATTGGCGTTGGTGGCGGTGACGGTGCACTTGAGCGTGTGCCCGACGTCGCCGGCAACGGGCGTGTAGCCCGCTGTCGTGGCCCCGCTGATCGCGGCGGAGGTATCGGCATAAGCCCACTGGTATGCGAACCCGGTAGGGTTGGCGGTCCAGGTGCCGGTGGTGACGCTGATCGCCGATCCGACTACGACCGTGGTGGTCGAAAGCGCCGGCGCGACGGTGTTGGAAGGTGCCGGCGGCGCGACCGTTGCGGCAGTGACGTTGGATGGCGCCGAAACCGAGCCAGAGCCGTTGGTGGCGGTTACGATGCATTTGAGCGTGTGGCCCACGTCGCCCGCAATCGGTGTGTAGCCCGCTGCCGTCGCGCCGGAAATGGCCGCGTTGGTATCGGTGTAGAACCACTGATAGGTGAACCCGGTCGGGCTGTTCGACCAGGTGCCGGTGGTCACGCTCAGCGCGCTGCCGGTGGTCGCGGTGGTGCTCGACAGCGTGGGCGCCACGGTGTTGGCCGGTGCGCCAGTGGTGGCAACCGGAACCGCGAATGCCGCAACCGCGCCGGCATTTTCACCGTCGCTGCTGGCGAGTGGATTGGCAGTGGGCGGGGTGTAGGCCAGCGCCACCGCATCGGTGCTCGCCATCGTGCGGCTGGTGGTCAGCGTGATGGTCGAGCCGGAAATAACCACGCTCGATACGGTCTGCGTGCCGCCAGAATTGGTCAGCGCGAAAGCCGCAGCGGCCGGAACCTGCGCGGCGTTGAGTGCCTTCGAATAAGTCAGCGCCACGGTGTTCTGCCCGCTGTTCGCGCTGGCCCCGGTCAGCACGGGAGCGGCGACCGGGTTGATCACCTGGACCACGCTGTAGGTATAATCGAGCCCGTCGAACCGCATCTGCAGGTAGTTCACAGTGCCTGCGGTGTTGAGATAGCCGGCCGACCCGCCCCATTCCTTGAACCCGGTGAAGCTGGGCGGATTGATCCCATCGGCCACCAGCGAGGTCTCGACCGTAGCGCCAAGCACCGCGCCGGCGGTGTTGGCGGAAAACGACACCGCGTTGCGCACCTGCTGGCGCGGCATCTGCGCATTCTGCGTGAACGGCACTGTGCTGGCGAAAGCGATGGCGATCGGCAGGTTGGCGCTTCCGGCCGGACCTTGCGGGCCAGCGGGTCCGGCGGGGCCAACAGCGCCCGCCGCGCCGGCACTACCGGCGGCACCAGACACGCCTTGCGGCCCCGCCGCGCCGGTCGGGCCGGCGGGGCCGGTTGCACCTGCTGGGCCTTGCGGTCCCTGCGGGCCTGCTGGGCCGGCCGGTCCCTGTGCGCCCGAACCCGAGCCTGGTGGTTGAAGCAGATAGGCCATGGTGGGTGCCCCTCAGTTGTTCAGGAAATAGGTGGCGGTGGCGGTGGTGCCGGTGGCCTTGATCTGCACCGGCGCGAACGGCAGCACGTTGACCCCGGACAGCACCGGCACCACGATCGTGGCGCCGTTGCCGAAGGCCATCACGACATTGCCCGCGACGGTAACGAGCAGCGTCAGGCCCAGCCGGGGCGCGATAAACGTGGCGCTGTCACTGGGCGTGACCGCGCCAGGTGCGGTGATGGCCGCGCTGTTGGCGTCGGCTGCGGGCAGCGGGTGTGTGGGATCGACCGCAACGGCATCGCTGCCGATGGCGCCGAAGGCCATCGATATGAGCGGAGCAAAGCCCGCGGGAACCTGAATCGTGTTGGGCATCGCTCTGCACTCCTTCGAAAACGTCGATCGAACTGGCCGGACTCGGACGGCAACCGATCGCGCGATCTAGGATCGGGCAAAGCGTGTAGGACAGCGGAGATGAAACCCATCAAGGCGCATGGGGCCGTGAGGCAGGGTCAGGTCGGGCTGGGCGTCCTGGCCAGATGCTCATCGCGCAGCGTTGATTTCAGGATCTTGTTCGCGCCGCTGAGCGGCATCGGCAGCTCGCGGATTTCGATCGAGCGCGGGCACTTGTAGTGCGCGATCCGCTCCCGGCAGTGCGCGATCAGCGCTTCGGGCGTGGTGGCGGCACCGGCCTTGAGCGTCACCACGGCGTGAACCGATTCGCCCCAGTGCGGGTGCGGCAGCCCCAGCACCGCGCATTGCGATACCGCCGAATGGAGGCTGAGCACGTTCTCGACCTCCTGCGAATAGACGTTCTCGCCGCCGCTGATGATCATGTCCTTCAACCGGTCGACTACGTAGAGATAGCCGGCGGAATCGAAGTATCCGATGTCGCCGGTGTGCATCCAGCCGTTGCGCAGCGCCTCTGCGGTCAGTGCAGGGCGGTTCCAGTAGCCTTGCATCACGTTCGGCCCGCGCGCGACGATTTCGCCCGCTTCGCCGGCGGCGAGCGGCTGGTCATCAGGGCCGAAGACGGCGACTCGCGCGAACAGCACAGGCCGCCCAGCCGAGCGCAAGACTCCGCTGGCCCGCCGTTCGGGCAAGTGATCGCGCCAGCCCAGCATCGTGACCACCGGTGACAATTCGGTCATGCCGTAGGATTGCACGAAGCGGGCGCCCGGCAACGCGCGCATCATCTCGTCGAGCAGCGCTTCGGGCATCGGCGCCGAACCGTAGGAGATCACCTGCAAGCTGGGCAAAGTGCTGCCGGCCAGCGCCTGATCATCCAGCATGGCGCGGAACATCGTCGGCACGAACGTGGCGTGCGTAATGCCGCTGCGCTCGATTTCGGCGATGACATCAGCGGCCACGAAACGCGGCAGGAACACATGGCAACCCGCCGCATGAGTCACCGAAAACAGCCGCGCCGCCGCCGCGACGTGGAACAATGGGCCGTGATGGAGGTGGACGGTCTGCTCCGACAAGCCCAGTTCCGAAACAGTGTTCGCGGTGTTGGCGATGAAGTTGGTGTGGCTCAGCATCACGCCCTTGGCCGCGCTGGTGGTGCCGCTGGTATAGAGCAGGCAGGCCAGATCATCGCCGCTGCGGCCCGCGTCGGGCACCGGCCGCGCGTCTGCAAGCGCGCTTTCGTACGATGCCATGCCCACCGGGGCCGTTCCGTCACCGGCTTGGACGACACTGCGCACGCTGTCCACGCCGGCGCGCAAATCGGTTGCCATCGCGGCGAAGTCTTCGCCCAGCACGATCAGGTCGGGCGCGCAGTCGGCCACTTGCGCGGCGAGTTGGCCCCGCGACAGCCGGTGGTTGAGCGGTACGATCACGCCGCCCGCCCACATCGCGGCGTAAAAGCATTCGAGCGAGCGATGGCTGTTGAGCGCCAGCAGCAGCACCCGTCCGCCGTGGGTCAGCCCGTGGCTTTGGAACGCGCCGGCGAGCCGGGCCACGCGATCGGCGAACCGGTTCCAGGTGAAGCTGCGCTCGCCGTCGATCACGGCCAGGTGCTCCGGCCGCAACATCCGCCCGCGATGGATTCCCTGAGTCAGTCCCGGCATGGCCGATGCTTGCGATTGTGGCGCGTCCAACAGGTTTTCCCCTTTTTCAAGTTGCGGACCATGCGCATCGCGCCTGCCAAATTCAACGCTTTGTGCATTTGGTGACCGAGCCGCACCCGATCCGCCCTCGACATCGGCACGCGCTGCGCCTACGCGCGCGCTCCCCTGAATTGCCCAGCGTCCCGGAAGGCCTCCCCCATTCCTGCCAACTCGCCATCCGCCGCCATGGGCTTCGATTTCGGCACGACCAATTCGGTTGCGGCCATTTCGAGCGCCGCCGGCACATCGCAGCTCGTCGACCTGGCGGGGCCCGATGGCGCAAGCCCGGTGTTCCGATCGGCGCTGTGCTACTGGCAGGACGGCGCGATGCGCGGCGGGCTGGAACACGCCGCGGGGCCATGGGCGATCGCCGAATTTCTCGATGATCCGCAGGGCTGCCGCTTCCTGCAATCGTTCAAATCGGTGGCCGCCAGCAGCACGTTCGACCAGGCGCAGATTTTCGGCAAGGCGCTCAAATTCGAAGATCTTGGCCAGACCTTCCTGCGCCACCTGATCGCGCATGGCGGCGATGCGCTGGCAAACCTGCCCGAACGCGTGGTGGTCGGCCGCCCGGTCCGATACGTGGGCGGGCGGCCCGATCCGGCGCTGGCGCGGCAGCGCTACGATCGCATGTTCGCATTGTTCGGGCGCGAATTGCATTACGTCTATGAACCGCTCGGCGCCGCGTTCAGCTTCGCTTCGCGGCTGACTAGACCGGCCACGCTGCTGGTTGCCGACTTCGGGGGCGGAACCAGCGATTTCTCGATCGTGCGCGTAGCCGAACCCGGCGCGCGAAAGCGTTGCACACCGCTTGGTGCGACGGGCATCGGCATTGCGGGCGATCGCTTCGATTACCGGATCATGGATCAGTTGGTGCTGCCGATGCTGGGCAAGGGCGGCAGCTACCGCTCGTTCGGCAAGACGCTCGACATCCCGGCCGGCTATTTCACCGATTTCGGCGATTGGGCGCGGCTGGCGCTGATGCGCAACCGTCGCACGCTCGATGCGCTCGAAAACTTGCGCCGCACTGCGATCGATGGCGCGGCGATCGGGCGGATGATCGCTGTGGTCGAGAACGAACTGGGCTATCCGCTTTACGATGCGGTCGGCACGCTCAAGCAGCAGCTTTCGGCGGGGACTTCGGCGCAATTCCGCTTTGAAGGCGCAGGGCTGGCAGTCGAGGCCGATGTGTCGCGCGCGGCGTTCGAGGGCTGGATCGCCGAGGACTTGCGCCGCATCGCCGAAACGCTCGACCAGGCAATCGCCTCTGCCGGGTTGACGTCCGAGGCGATCGACCACGTGTTCCTGACCGGCGGATCGTCGCTGATCCCGGCGGTGCGGCGGATTTTCGAGGAGCGGTTCGCCGCGCACAAGATCGAAAGCGGCAACGAATTGACCTCGATCGCGCATGGCCTGGCGTTGATCGGGCTGGAGCCGGACATTGCCGCATGGGCGGCGCCGGTCGACGATGAGAACGCCTGAACCGATCTTGCGGACTTGCGCCTGCCGCAGCGCGCGCCATATGGCAATCGTGCCCTGCCGGATCCGACCGGCTTGAAGGAGTGCATCGATTGAACCACGCATCAGCCTTCGCGCGCGCTGTCGACCTACCCCAGACGATGCCGGCGGCGCTGCTGCGCGGCGTGAAAGGCAAATGCCCGCGGTGCGGCGAGGCGAAGCTGTTCCGCGCCTATCTCAAGCCGATCGATGCGTGCCCCGCTTGCGGGCAAGATTGGACCCCGCAATGCGCCGATGATTTTCCGGCCTACATTTCGATCCTGGTTTCGGGCCACCTGATGGCGCCGGTGATCGTGGGGCTGGTGCTCGCTCCGGCGCTGCCGGCCTGGCTGGCGGGGGCGATCATCGTTGCCTTCGCGCTGGTGCTGACCGTGGGCCTGCTGCAACCGGCCAAAGGCGCGGTGATCGCCGGCCAGTGGTGGCTGGGGATGCACGGCTTCAAGCCCGATCGCCTGAAGACGAGCGTCAGCCAGACCTGATCGGACCAAGCTTCAGTGCGCCACTCCCGCGCGCTGCGGAATGCGCCACAGGCACAACGCGATTGCGATCACGAGCACCAGCGTCGCCATGTCGCGCCCCAGGTCCAGCCCGCCCTGCGCCAGCGGCTTGTCGAGGAAATCGCCTACAGTCGCGCCGAGCGGTCGGGTGAGGATGAACGCCGCCCAGAACAGCGCCACGCGGCTGATGGCGGTTTTCCAATACAGCAGCGCGATCACTGCCAGCAGGGCGCCGAACAACGCCGCGCTGCCGAGATAGCCGAGCGGGGTTTCATCGGCGGTCCAGTCGCCCAACGCGGTGCCGAGCGTCTGCGAGAAGGTGATCGTCACCCAGTAGAATATCTCGGCTTTCGGCTCGCTCACGCTGGCAACCGAGACTGTTCCCAAGGTCAGCCGCCAAGCAGCCAGCGAAGCCACCACGCAAGCCAGCAGGATCGCCGAACCACCGGTATAGCCGATGCCCAGGTCACGATCGAAGAAGTCGGCCAACGCAGTTCCGGCCGTGGTCGAGGCGATTATCGTGCCCCAATAGAGCAGCGGGTGGAACCGCCGGGCCCGGATCTGCGCGGCAACCAGCACCGCCAGCGGCGTCAGGAACAGGCCGATGCCGGCAAGGTAGCCCATCTTGTATTGCTGGGTGAACAAGTCCGCCCCGGTTTCGCCCAGCGTGGTGGCGAGCACCTTGATCACCCAGAAGCCGAGCGTCACCGCCGGAACCTTGCTGAGTGCGGCCTGAATCCGGTCTTCGCGGGTCATCATCAACCT